>NVVH01000008.1 GCA_002402135.1 Fidelibacterota bacterium
TGTCAATACCATCAATATTCTCTGTTATAATTATATCAGCCCATCCAATATTTATAGAAAACAGAAAAACGATAGTTTGAAAAATTAAAGGTTTAAAATTCTTATATAGAGGCATCATTATTATCCTTTCCAATTGTCGTTGTCGCCATGATGTCAATTATTTCGATTGGTTTGAGACTAAAGAACCTTTTCTATAGCCCACTTTCAAGAATTAATATAAATCAGTGGTGTTTTATCTTCAAGCACAACCTTTTCCCCCTTACTCTGGGATAACTCCCTCCGCAAAACGCTCTCCGAATTCACTCGAGAATAGGTCAACGATGTCAGGGTGATATGAGATAATGGTGTTTTCATCATTGTAGCTAAAGCCGTTTGTGGACCAATTACAAGATCCAGTGACTACCAGTGGATCACTGTCATCATAACCAGCGTCTATGAGTAGGTACTTGTGATGGAGGAATTTTTCCGCTCCTGTGGAATCTGTCACCGCATCAACCCGCACTTCAACCCGATCTCCCCATTCCAGCATCTTGTGAATCTCACTGTACTGAGAGCCGGCTTGCGTCTCGTCAAAAACACCCCGGATGATAAGATCAGAGTTGTCTTCCAATTGGGCTTCCATTACCGCAGAAATATCGTCATCTGTGAAGGAGAAGATGCAGAATGAAATCGAGTGGTCGGCGGTGGTTATTGCCGCAAGTATAGCTTCTTTAGTTTGGTCGCTGGGGGACATGTACAATTCCAGAGAATAGCCGTCCAGTTCGAAGGCGTGCAAGTGATTATCCTCTTTTCCGGTATGAAAGCGTGATGCTGTAGGATTGGGAGTTGCCGTGGTGGAACCCCACATCTCCTGGAACTCGTCGATGTAAGCTGCGGCAGTCTCCTCGCTCCGGAAAAGGAGGGCATTGTTGGCATTGCCAAAGGTGCCGCTCTCCGTGGCGTTGTAGGAACCGGTCCAGATCCACTCACCATCAAACACGGCAAACTTGTTGTGCATGTCCTTGTAGATATAAACGCTCCCGGCTGAGTCAGAAAGGATCGGCACRCYGGMGTYYARCAAYTCYTGAAYCTCGGGGAGATAKKCRTCRTCRGTGATRAGYCKWACYTGTRTTCCGYTGTTGTGYGCAGCTAGAATGGCACCAATGAGRGTATCGCTGTCGATTTCATAGAAACAGAGGTCTACTGTTTGTTCGGCGGACAGAATCTGTTCGGCCAGYTTTAGRTCTAGGCGGGCATTCCCAGACTCCCCRGCACTCTTGTTAAAGAATACAAACCATTCAKCATCTTCARCATCTGTAGGGAGCAGTAGCAGATCACACTKTGAAAYAATCAATATTGTGCCGGCGATCACCACCAGCAGAAGTAGGCGGTGTACACCGACCAGTTTWTTACTCATTCTGTAGAAGGTAAGACTTATAGCCCATGCAGACAGATGCCACAAGCAGATAGCGAACGAAGAGATTGCTCAAAGGGAAAGGAGCAAACTTCAGCTTGAGTTTGGCGACGCTTACGTTAAAAGAGTGCATCAGTAAAAATCCAATTAAGCGCTTCCAAGAAAAGTGACCGGGCGCAACAAAATCTACTCCCGTAAACGGTGCCAGTTTGGGGAATTTCTCAAGTATAATAGGCAGATTCTTCTCACCGTATTCCCGGAAGTTGGCCATAGCCTCTTCCAGTGTTTTCAGCTTGTGCATCTTGACTTCAATCTCAGGAGCGTAGAAAAGTCCATCCGGATAGTTCTGCCAAAGGCGGTAAGCGTATTCGAGATCTATGCCGTATCCCGGTAAATCCTCATTGAACAGTCCTGTCTTTCCCACGGCTTCCCTCMGGATTGAGGTGCAGGTCATTATAAAATATCTAAACGGCAGCGGCTGGCCTTCGGGAACCAGCTTTGCTCCYCGCTTGCCTTCAAASAGATAGCGGTGGTAYTTRTCCYKSARWTCKGTRGAGTGKGGMAGGAGGTTSGAAAGMASWCCMACKGTTTGKTYRTCMKYRTAGCGRYTGRCRTGTYKGGARACGAAATCSGKYGGCASTTCAATRTCGCAGTCCRYRAARATWAGCAAKTCTCCMGTRGWSGYTYTTACWCCYGAGTTMCGGGYGGCYGTYCKCCCWCGATTTTCYKCGTGACGAATCACGCGGYACTTCTCCCGCCATTCCGGATTTTCCAGAAGCTCAGCCGTTCCGTCCGTGGAGGCGTCGTCCACCATGATTATTTCTAATTGCTCGGATGGATAGTCCTGATTAAGGAGCGGTGGAACCGTAATGGGAAGGATATCGGCTCCGTTGTAGATGGAGACGATGAGGGAGACCTTCATTCCTCGCCTTTTAAAATGYGTTCGAACTGTCGCACGTTCTTTTCCCAACTGAACTGCTGTACGGCATCTCGACCTGCCTCAGCCAGTTGTATCCGCAGTTCATCGTTATCTAGAAGCTTGCGCACCGCTTCAGCTAAAGCGTCCACGTCACCAACAGGTCTCAAGAGCCCYGTCTTACCATCTGTAATGAATTCCTGTACACCTTCATTCGCTGCTGCTACAACAGCGCAGCCGCACGCCATGGCTTCCATGGGCGGAAGTCCCCAACCTTCCTGATGACTGGTGTGWAGGAAGACAGRGGTGGAGTTGTATATTTCCTTCAGTAGGGGAATGTCGGGACGGATGCGCAGTTCAATCCACTCGGGAATTGTTGCACTTGGCTTCCTGGCAGCAAAGATGATGGCCTTCAGTTTGGGATGTGTCTCCTTCACATTTTTTAAAATCTCAATGCCTTCACTGCYACCCTTGATGGGAAGCCGGTGATAAAGCATAGTCACTCGCAGCGGTCTGGAGTCAATGGGTCTTTCCACCGAGAATTCTGTTGGATCGAGAGCGATGGGGACAGGACCGTAAGCTTTTTCACCCATTTCTTCCGCGGCTACCTTCAGCCACTTGGCGATGACGATTTTTTTCARCGGCARYTTCCACGTGCTYYGRATRAGTTCAGCATTCCCGAGATAAGTYTCCAKGTTCTGGAGGWAGTANAATTTYTKMMCCTTTNTCTGGCRGCATCTCATCCACCCAGAAYGCTGTCTKCCAGGCGGAAGCTATGAGCACGTCACCATCGGGAATAAATTTGGGGTCCGGTGCGGAGATAATCAGATGCTCAACACCTTTGGGAGTTTCGTAATACGGCCGATCCTCCACACCGTGCCACCGGTCTCGAATCCGTATTGCTCCAACCTTCAGTAGGTCCCGTAACCGGTAGCCCTCGCTCTTGGGAGAKATGATCGCTACCTCGTGCCCCAACTTCTGAAACTCCCGGGCGTAGCGGTAGATAATCTTCGCTCCGCCCACGGGAATCTTGATCAGGCATGGGAGAAGAAAGCTGATTCTCATTACGTAAGTGGTTGTTGGAGAATCTTGGAATAAGCCTCTGCTGTCTTCTTTGCAGAGTGTTCCCAGAGGAAGTTAGCCATAATATGCTGTTTCAAGGTATCATCCTGCGGTTTGTCCAGAGCCGTCTGAATTCCGGCAGCGATAGCTTTTTCTGAATAGGGATCAACWTATGTAGATAAATCACCGAAGTAGTCTTTTGTCCCGCCATGGGGAGTAATGACGATCTTAGCACCTGCCAAAGCGGCTTCCATGGCAGCGATGCCGGGTGTYTCGAACTTAGACGGTAAGGCGAATACATCGCAGGCGGCGTAGGCTGATGCCAGGAGTGGGTCGTCGTGATCTATACCGTTAATGATGGTGATATTGGGATTCTTTTTAGCTTCCGCGAGACACTTGTCTGCTTCSTCAGAAGGGTGAATTTGTCCTATGATGACAGCAGGACGATCACACAACTTTATGGCTCGAATGAGCGATAGCACATTTTTTCTGTCAGGACCGATATGACCTACATTCAGGATAAAATCCCTAATTCCATATCGCTCTACAAAGAGATCAGGTGTGGCATGAGCGAATCGAGATTCCACGCCGTTAGGGATCACTGTGATTTTCTCTTCCGGAATCCCGAAACTGTCTCGGATAAGTTCTGCTTCCGCAGATGTGTTTGGAACTATGTGTATCGCCCAGTTGCAGATGTCGTTCATGATGCTGGAAACCGACATGAATCCGCGTACTGCCTGACCGGCAGCTTTAGTTAATGTCACCGCCTTTCGGACAGTCCCAGCTGACCTGCGGGTAAAGTAGATAGGACTTAGTACATACGGGATATCGTGGCTATGCAGATATCCTGCCAGATCATACATGCCGTGACTGGCACCAAAAAGGTGAAAGATATCCGTCTTAAGGATTTCATCCCGGGAGTCCCAAAAATCCAAAAGACGAACTTGAATCCCCATCTTCTCCAGATGTTTCTTTGTTTGCAGGATTTGTGTTTTCGGACCTCCATGCCGCAGCATGACAGTGTGGTAACTAGCGAGTGTTATTTCCATGGATTGATTTTGGAACGAATATGATCAAAGTTATTGGTAAGCATTTTGCGGCTGATTCGGTTACGGACGGCCATGGGAACTATAGTAGGTAGTGAGGTAGATTCTTGCCAATCCAGTTCGTTGAAAGTGATCACATCGGACATTGGAGTTACAGCCTCACTCCCATCTGAATTTTTCACCAAAAGTTGAGCTTGTTTCTCAATACCACYACTTTTTATGGTCAACTTTCCTGTAGAAATATCAGAACCCCATTTAATGCGATCYCGAATTTTCCACCATTCAGCATAACCACCTAATGTAACGCTACTGATCTCTTTTTCTTGAATCTGCTCCATGAACCAATTTAGTACATCAAGATTGGCTGAGGAAGGRTGATCRTAKATAAAAATAGGGAGCCRGTGTGCTGAATTAGTATCCATGACTGCTGCAAAATAGTGTTTAATATCCTCTTCATTGTGCTTTGCATTTTTTAGTCGCCCGGCGCTGATTGGATGGACCGGCAGTTGCAGAACAGAACTGAATCTATCTCCCAGCCAAGGGTAGAAAGGGTGGTCATCGTAAGCTAATCCAAATTCAGATGAATATTTGAAGCCCGAACTTTCAACCGCTTTAGCAAGGGAAGRATTCCATTCGCCAAATGGAGCCGCATAACCTGAAGGAGAGATTTTATCGCCAGTAAGAAGCGATTTACCGTGCTTGATATCCGTTTCGCTCTCGTAATAACTCTTAAACACCTTGTGTTGGAAACAGTGCAAACCGATTTCCTGATCTTTCATCTTTTCGAACTGACTAAGCCGCTTCCTAGCACTTCCGGTCTCCACAAACCAGCTTGCTGAAATAGTGTGTTTGCGGCACAAATCGTACAGMTCCGAGATATRTTTTTCGTCGGCGAAATCGGTATCTATCCGCAGATTGAAACAAGACGGCTTTCCCTCTGGAAACGGGTGCAGTGAGACAAAAGGAAGTTTACGTTCTCGAGAGAGGAACTCCAGACTGTGCTGCACAATTTCGCGGATGGTGTGCTTGGAGCATCGAGCGACTCTCTCGGTCGGAAGGTATCGTGATACTGAGGGGAATTGCCGTCGTCGTATATCACTATTCAGMASCAAGCCTGTCAGTCCGCCCGGGAGAATGACTGCCGACCCTTTACCCTCCCGCACAATCTCAACAAGATTCATCCCATCGTTGGCGAAAAGGTCGTCTGCTTCTTCGGGCACTGTTAGAGAAGCGTCAATAAACCCGGGCAATACATTGCCGAAAAGTGATTCAGCTCTTGGCTGAATGTAGTCAACATATCGGCGTTGTGACTTTATGCCGAAAAGCCATTCTGCTTCGGGTGCCTCCATCAACAGAGAACCTCCTGAGTGAATGTAGCTTAAGAGATTTTTCCGTAAATTGTCACTTCCCTTAGCTGAAACTATAATGGTGACGATGTGACTGTGAGATATCTCTTCAGTTGAAGATAACGGTGAAAAAGGGAATCCTATCTGACCGGAAAGAAGCGACCATTGGGGTTGAACAGCAGTAATTCCTATAGCGAGTTTCATAAAATAGACCTCTTGATAAACTGCCAATCATCTCGACTGAATCCAATTGAAAAAAGGAGGGAGGGCAGTGCAAGAATGACAACAGCGATAGAGACAATGAGAGGACTCAGATGCATTACCATGGCTCCACCAGTTAAGAGGACCATGATTACCAGCATGGGAAAAAGTACAACCCTTTCGATACTGAATGGAATTTCATCCTGGATATGACGAACCATTACTAGGAAAGTAATCAGCTGAAAAACTACCAGAGCCAGCGGAGCAACCAACTGAGAATCTCCTGGTAATGGAAAGAGTAAAATACCAGTAAAACCGATGGCGCCAACAATGAGAGATCGAGTATAGAGTTTTTCTTTTTTCAGTGCGATAAGCGTAAACGAAAGGGTGCTGCTGAGCAAGGTGAGTATAAAATAGATCACAAGAATATCAAAAATAGGTACTGACGCACGGAATTCATTTCCAAACAGAAGGGGAAAGAGTTTGCCTCCAGTAATAATGAAGACCGTTCCAAGAAAGAATCCGATTAGAGCAATGAACTTGATGGCTCGATAAAAGCGGCGCTGAAGCACTTCACGACCTTCCTGAGCACTGCGACTGATAATGGGGAAGAAGAGTGTGTAGTAAACTCKATCYAGCATAAGGAAAACCACTATAACACGAAAAGCGATAYTGTAAASTCCGACATCGGAAGAAGACTCGAATAGTGTCAAATAGATGATTGGGAACTGAAGTACAACCTGAGCGATCAGATTAGCAAAACCTAGGGGGATAGATTCACGCATGAGTTTAATAGGTGTTGAATCGAGGGGTTTTGTCTCAAGCGAGCTGGTGGGAATGTATTTTGARTACAGCCACAAAAAAAGCGCTTGAACTGCAACACCACCGCCCCAGGCGATGGGGACCAATATCATGTCTCCGCTGCTTTCAACAAGTGCCAACACCATAACGAGATAAACGGTCATCCCTAAAATTCTWGCCAGCGCCAGAGTGCCAATCCTGCGGATGCCCTGGAAAAGCCAATCGAGAGACAAAGAAGCTGGAATGAGTCCGATGAGGTAGAGGATGGCCACATTTCTGGAAACAGTATTCGAGATTATAAACCACAAAAGTGCTCCTCCCAACAGCGCGACCGAGATCGAAAGCAGTAAGCGGGCTGAGCTTATCTTTATTCTCAGCGAGCCAAGACTGACTTTCTCCACAGCGGCCGACCGTGTACCGAGGATAGGCAGGCCCAAGTCTGCGCAGATACTGCCGTACATGAGGATAGCCGTTCCTAGGGCGATGATGCCCATCCCCTCCGGGCCGAGAGTGCGAGCCAAATAGGTGATTGCCACCAGACCCAGCAATTTACTCCCTATTTCAGCGAGTGATAAAGCTGCCAGCTCGGAAGGAAGCCGCTTCACTTCTCAGTTTCTCCTTCGATTGCTTCACGTAAGCCAGCTATTCGTTTCTCGATGGAGAACTCATCGATTATGCGTTGTCGCGCTGCCTTGCCGGCAGTATCATCTTTCCCGAGAGCATCCTGGAGAGCTTGCACCAAAACGTCTACATCATTCGCAGGTATGACGGAACCAGTGGCATCAATGAGAACGGAAATTCCACCCACATCTGATCCTACAGGGACAGATCCGCAAGACATGGCTTCCATAAGAGTGTTAGGCATCCCTTCAGTCCGGCTCGGTTGACAGTAAACTTTCGCATCCTGATAATRCGTGATAAGTTCCGCTTCAGAGAGGAAAGGGACAATCTGTAAATTACTGGGAATAACAAGTCCCACTTTTTCCAAAAGAGTTGGTTCAGTCCCAATCAGAGTAAAAGTAGTGTTCGACATTTTGGAGGCAGCTTCCACGAGGAGATCAACGCCTTTTATTCTCAATCGAGCTGAACTGTTGCAAGCGGCGACTGTGAGAACTCCCTTTTTCTCAATTGATGAGGGTGACCACCGTTCAGTGTCCACTCCAGTGGGGAGATAATGAAGGTTTGCACCGCTATAATTTGCAATCGCTTTTGCTTTTTCAATGATGGACGGAGCTACAGCCAGTGCCATGTCAGCTTTACGGAAGGCATATCGAAGGAGCGGTCTTCGCCAGCGACTTAACCAGATGCCATAGTTTAGCTCTTTATCAGCTGAAACATCTGCACCTCCGAGAATGAGGATTGTTCTTTTACCGAGTAATCGTCCGAGAAAAACCAACCACGCGCTGTAGGTTGATGTGAACCAAGAAATAACAACGTTTGAGGAAATAACTCCGGTGGTAATTTTAAGGATAGCTGATAACCCAGACGCAGTCACGAATYGCATATTTGCGAATGAAGAAATGGCTTCTGCATCTCGTCTGATAAACGACAGATTCAGTGAAGAAAAAAGGAAAACTCTGTCTTGTCCAGAGGAGGTAGTGTACTTCTTTGGAAAAATTATTTTACTTCCCAGAATCAGCGAGACAAACAGGAGCACGGCTCCCAATCGAGCCMAAATAGTACCTCCGAGTAATTGTGCTAAAAGAACTGCAGCACCGGCAAAAASGAGGATCCCCATGACTCGTCCCCATTSATAAGGTACYTTGAAGARCAGTCTGGAKATAAAGTAAGTAGTTACTGCCATGGTCCCGTGCCCGAAGATAGTAGCTAWCGCCGCRCCGGTTATTCCATACGGTGGTATTAATATATAATTGAGGATGATRTTAACTACTGCTCCCGAAGCCGTAGCCAGAGCAATGTAACCGGTTTTCTTGGCAAAGTAAATTCCAGGGAGAAAGTTGAAGTACGCTCCCTGCAGTATATAGGCGATCAAGATGAACGAGACGATAATTTCAGCAGAGTAGTAGTCTGACCCAATCAGAGAATAGCCTGAGATATTTATACGAATAATTTCAGGAATGAACAGTGTTATCGTAAGCCAAACAAAGGCAGCCACAGAAAYGTACAAAGTAAAAATCCGTGAGAATAGCGGTTTCGACTCGGGTTGATCACCCTGCTTGAGAAAGAACGGCTGCCAGGCATAGTTRAAGGCCGTAGTGATGAGCAGCATGAAGATGCCCAGTTTATACCCGGCACTGTAGATCCCCACTGTAGCCGTACCCTTGAGTTGCAGGAGGATAATTCGGTCAATCATCTCCATGGCGATACTGGCAACGCCGGCCGGGATGAACGGGAGCCCAAACTTCATGAGGTTCTTCGCATCAATTGTGGAGAAACTGAAGCGGATTTCCGGAAGTRCGGTGAGAAATGATCCCACTGCMGTTACGGTTGATGCTACAAGAACGCTTAGGAAGACTCCGGTAATCCCCATCTCCATAACAGCCACAAAATAGATKGATAGTCCCAGCGTGGTCAAGACGTTCAACATCCGAATGGTTGTGAATTGTCCTGCTCGGTTCATGAGGCGGAGAAATGCYAGGGGGACAATGGCTATAGTATCCAACAAKAGGATACCGGCGCAGTAGACAAACAGTTTCTCACTATCTGAAGAACCCACTATCAGCTGGGATATAGGTCGTGCGAGAGATGCAATGATCAATGAGAGTGCTGTGCTGGTAACGACTGAGAGCCAGAAAGCCGTAGAGAAACGTTTACGCAGTTCCGTAGGATCTTCAATCTCTCCAGCGAATCTCATAAATGCTGAGTCGATTCCGTAATGATAGACTATATTCATGAATCCGAGAAAAACATAGATGAGAGCGACCATTCCATATTCTTCTACGGATAGAACATTGGTCAGCAAAGGGAGTAGGAGAAAAGTTACCAATCTGGCCAGGACGTTGCCAGTACCGTAGATTAGCGCCTGTTTTCCGAATGATTTTARGGTRGAAGTCATGATTTGTCCCCGGAAGCTTTCCGGTGATTGTCGGGATAAAACACGATATGAAAGTTTTTAGCTGTTACGTCAYTCTCCATCAGGAAGTTTCCGCGCAGGGAATTTAACAGGTGGGAAAGAGGGATACAAACATTGTGCTTCAGGGACGGGAGGCACAGGATTRGGGTTTTTCGATGCAAAAGGTTAGGAAAAATCCTTATTTTGTGATGGATGTAAATACTGAATCATATCAAAGTCAAGGATGAGTAATGAAAGAAATCAGTAAAGTATCTTCCCGAGAAATCCTCGATTCTCGTGGAAATCCAACTGTGGAAGTGGATGTTTCACTTTCTGATGGGAGCAATGGAAGGGCTGCCGTACCGTCCGGCGCATCTACAGGAACGCACGAAGCTATGGAACTGCGGGATGGGGACCGATCCCGATTTCTCGGAAAAGGTGTCCTGCGGGCTGTGRCGAATGTGASGGATATTATCGGTCCGGCTGTGGTAGGAATGAACGCCGGAAACCAGCGTGAACTGGACGAGGCACTTATCAATCTTGACGGCACTGAGAACAAAAGCAGCCTTGGCGCTAATTCCATCTTGGGTGTTTCCATGGCATCCTGCCGGGCAGCTGCCGCCAGTGCTGGTGTTTCTCTTTTCCAGCATCTTTCAGATGGTAACGCTACTTTACTACCCATCCCCATGATGAATATCCTCAACGGAGGCCAGCACGCCGACAACAATGTAGATATCCAGGAATTCATGATTTTTCCTGTGGGTGCGGGCAGTTTCGCTGAGGCGCTCCGGATGGGCACGGAGACTTTTCATCATCTGAAAGCCGTTCTGAAGTCCAAAGGTCTGAGTACATCTGTTGGCGATGAAGGCGGGTTTGCCCCTAGCCTCAGCTCCAACGAGGAAGCACTGGAAATGATCCTGGAAGCGACAGCAAAGACTGGGTACTCTATTGGCAGCGATCTGGTTTTAGCACTCGATGTAGCCGCCAGTGAAATCTACAAGAACGGTATCTATCATCTGGAATCCGAGGGGAAGGCACTTTCATCTGAGGAGTTGATTGACTATTATACCAGTTTGGTGAAAAAATATCCAATCGTCTCCATCGAAGACGGGTTAGCTGAAGATGACTGGGAAGGGTGGCAAAAGCTCAACACGGCACTTGGCAGCAAAGTTCAGATCGTGGGGGATGATTTGACAGTCACCAACACTGTCCGGCTCCAGCGAGCCATTGATGAACAAGTGATGAATGCTATTCTTATTAAGCTCAATCAAGTGGGGACGGTGTCTGAAACCATTAATACAATTCGACTCGCTCGAAAAAATGGGCTGGCAACGATAGTGTCTCATCGTTCTGGTGAAACAGAAGATACTTTTATCGCTGATTTCAGTGTAGCCATGGGTGCTGGACAGATGAAGACAGGATCCGCTTCCCGGTCAGAACGCATCTGCAAATATAATCAGCTTCTACGCATAGAAGAGGAATTAGGATCAAAGGCAAAGTTCCCAGGAATAGAGATTTTGGGTAGGTCGTGAGAAATCGTCGGAGAAAATATCGTAGTAGGAGGTTGAAGAAAAATTCTGCCGGGCGCAATATCGTTCCAAAATTGCTACTGTTGGCCGGTGTTATTCTGGTAATCATTTTCTTTTTTGGGGATCATGGAGTTTATCGTCTCTATGAAATGAAAAGCAGGAAGGAACAACTACTGGTTGAAATAAATCAGTTGAAGAATGACAATTCAAATAAGGAAGAACTCCAACAGAAGTTATTAACAGATACTACTCACATCGAAGATCTTGCACGAGATTTACACAGAATGGCMCTACCTAAAGAAAAAGTATTTAAGACGTTACCTAAGACCAAAGATTAAAKATTTAGGTTGCTAAAAACCCAACATAAAATATACTTGATCGCCCCCTAATTTCGACTGAAAAGMMATCTCTACATCCTTTGGATCTTTTGCAAAAATGTAGATAAGTTCGGAATTCATTGACCGTCCAGGCTTTATGATACCGATGCTATTTCTGCTTTTCATAATTTCCAGATTCCCGGGATTACCTTTACTATCCATTACAGAAAAAAGCATCAATGCACTCATATCTAAATTAGTTTTTCCTGAATTTTTCACTTTTACCGAGATAGTAATGGTTTTAGCATTTTTCTTGGCACCAAGCAAGCTTATAGATGCTTTTCCAGTTGTTTGTGTGTCGCCTATGATGCCAGCTATTCGGCTCTCTTTTAACGATTCAGCTAAAATATAAAATTCGATAGTTGCCTTAATATATTTTCCAGTTTTGTCTTTACCTAATTTTGTTATTTTTGCCCCTTCATTCAGTTCACCAATTGCCTCCCCGCCGGGCTTTACGAAAATATCGGCATCTTTAGAAACTTTAGTGACTTGGGCTGCCGATGGTAAACAGAATAAAAAGATGAAAAAGGGAATGAGTGGATTAATATTTCTACTGTCCATTTTTGTCCACCAGGTAAGCATCAAGATAAATATCAACTCTACGATTTTTTGCTTTTCCTTCAGCAGTATCGTTTGTGTCCACCGGCCGAAATTCCCCGTATCCCAAAGCAGAGAACTTATCTTCTTCAATTCCAGCGAAATTGCTTAATAATTTTACAATGTTCAAGGCTCTGGCACTGGAAAGCTCCCAATTATCTTTAAATTTAGTCTGGAGTCTTTCTGGTAAGGGCACATTGTCAGTATGGCCTTCACATCGTATTTCAATAGCAAGTTCCTTATTACGCTTCTCAAGTGCCTCCAGAAAATTCTTGTAAGTAGAATCGTTATGCACACCGACGATTGGGGACATCTTGACAATAAATCCGATCTGTCCTATGAGAGGGTGGAAAGTAGGTTTCAATTCTTCCTTTCCAGATCGAAACAGATCACCCCCAACACTTGCCATTGTTATTTTTACACCTTTAGTTACTCTATCCACAGACACATATGAGTTTCCCTTTAGTTGGTCATTTAATTCACTATATGTTTGATCTAATAACATATTTATAATACGGTCAATGTGTTTCTCGGCATCATTCATTATAACCAGCAGCATAATGAAAAAAGTAAGGAGTAGAGTTACCATATCACCGTAGGTGGTAGCCCAGGCAGTGCTTTTTGCCTTTGCTTCAGTAAAAGAGACTTTTTGGACTGTGCGGGGCACGAATTATTCTTCTTCTAAACGTTCTCGCTGAGGTACAAATGTCATTAGTTTCTCCCGGAGAATAATGGGATGATCTTTTGCATGGATGCCGATGATTCCTTCCAACATGATATCTTTCATCATCAACTCCTCTTCAGAYTTACGCTTAAGCTTACCGGCCATTGGCAGAAACAACAGATTCGAAAACAGCACGCCATAAAAAGTAGTGATAAGAGCTATTCCCATACCTCCTAAGAGATCTTCGAATCGCTTTGCCACATCGAAATCAACAGCTCCGATGCCAGTATCACCAGTACCACCAAAATTACTCATCATAATAATCAGACCAAGGACAGTACCTAAAAGGCCGAAAGCTGGTGCGTAAGCGCCCATGTAGAGGAAAATCTCTTGTCCGAGATTATGACGTCGATCGATATTTGACATCTCCAATTCAAGATAATTCCTTAGCCGGGCAGGATCTCTTTCATTAATTGCTAATTCTAAGCCGCTGCGTAAGAATTTATCATCAATGTTACCCAAATCCGCTTCGAGAGACATGATTCCGGTTTTTCGAGACTTCTCTGCCTTGTCAACCAGTTCATTGATGACTCGTTGATGACTTAAATCGCTCTTACGAAATACTTGTCCTAGTACTTTGAAAATTCCCAAAACATTTTTGATGGGGTAGTTTACAAGAGTYGCTGCAAATGTSCCGCCCAGAACGATACCAATAGAGGTGGCATCAAGAAACGAGGARAGATCTCCTTGTTTACCGAGGATAGCCAGGACAATCAACCCTAGCCCGATGATTAGTCCAAATGCTGTACTTAAATCCATCGTTTYCCCTTTCTTAGATTAGTAACTGAATGAATTAAAGAACTTAGCGAGTTAATTCCTTACTGTCCAAGATGAAAGTAACCGGACCATCGTTTGTGAGAGTGACATTCATCATAGCGCCAAATCTACCAGATTGAACAAGGAYTTCTTTTTCTAGAAGTTTTTTTATAAAAAACTCATATAGCTCTTTACCCTTTTCTGGTTTTGCAGCATGAATAAAACTAGGCCGCCGTCCATTTCGGATATCCCCGCAGAGAGTAAATTGACTCACAACCATAACAGAACCTCYTATATCTTTTAGCGAGAAGTTCATTTTATCGTYTTCATCACTAAAAATGCGAAGYTCAGTTGATTTYCGGGCGAGAAATTCTGCGTCTTTTACGTCATCATTCTGAAAAACYCCTAGAAGTATAAGAAGCCCTTTTTCAATAGCTCCGATAGTAGCACCGTCAATTGTTACTGATGCTTCTGATACTCGCTGCAGCAGGGCAATCATCAATTAATTTGTCCAGACATTATCATTCCCGTAGAGGTCCTTGAGTTTTGACAGGAAGGAGTTRTTGGAAGATACTTTAAGCCGTTTGGCAAGTATACGGTAATTACGGCCCYCTTCATCGTGGATGTGGAAAAGTAAAGGCGAGTTTCCAGAATGTYTCGTTGCCAGCGCGTAGAGGGCATCCACATCGTCAACTTTCATTTTATCTACTTCAATTAAAACGTTTACTGCATCGGTGTTGCGGTGCTGAAGTTCTTCTAGAGATAGTATATCTTCAGCTATGATTTTAGGAGTATCATTTTCCATTCGAGTAGTAGGGCGTCCCTTAATAAAAACCAGTTGTTCTTCTTGAATTAGTGAACGATGTTTATTGAAAAGATCGTGGAATACTAGAATGTCAGCCTTGCCACCTAAACAGTCAAGACTGAAAAACACCATTTGTTGATTCTTCTTATCGAAGTGGTGTCTGACATCTTGAATCATCCCACCCAGCTTTAAGATTTTTCTATGTTCATACTCGTTGTGTTCGGTGAAATCGAAATTGGAAAAATTCTCTAATTCATCAGCGTATTTTAGCAATGGATGTCCAGTAAGATAAAATCCCATAAGCTCTTTTTCACGATCAAGTTTTTCTGTTTCACTCCAGTCAGAAACGTCAGGTAGGGAGGGAATTTTATGTACGTATGAAATTTCAGAAGCTTCAGAATCGAAAAGAGAGCACTGATCATCTTCTTTTTCTATCTGAGTTTGTTGAGCATATTTCAAAACGGTCTCGACAGCTTGGAACTTCTGACCTCGAGTACCTTCAAGAGAATCCATGGCTCCAGTTGCCACAAGACTTTCTAGAACTTTGCGGTTAACCAGCCTGAGATCAAGAGTAACACAAAAATCGAATAGCGTCTTAAACGAACCATGTTCCTTTCTGGCAGCTAAGATGTTTTCCAACGCTTTTGTGCCAACATTCTTGATTGCATTAAGCCCAAAAGAAATTGTCTTTTCATCAAGAGGTTTGAAGATAATGTGAGATTCATTCACATCGGGAGGATGGACAATTAGCTTCAGTTTACGACATTCGTTGATAAGTGTGACAACTCTGGATGTACTGTTCATTTCACTTGTTAGATTGGCTGCCATGAATTCGGCCGGATGATGAGTTTTTAGGTAGGCTGTCTGATACGCTACATAGGCATAAGCTGTACTGTGACTTTTGTTGAATCCGTATTGAGCGAATTTTTCTACTAGCCYGTAAATTKMYTCTGCTTTCTTTTGACTAATGTTTTTATTTACTGCTCCGTTTATAAACTCTTTCTTTTGCCCAGYCATGAGTGATTTTTGTTTTTTGCCCATGGCTCGTCTCATGATGTCAGCCTGGGCAAGGGAGAAAYCAGCAATTTTGTTCGCTATCTGCATAACCTGTTCCTGATAGACGATGATGCCATAGGTTTCCTTTAAGATGGGCTCTAAGTCAGGGTGGTCATACCTGATTTTCTTTYGGCCATGTTTTCTTTTGATGAACTCATCGATATTTTCCATAGGACCAGGTCTGTACAAAGCGTTCATGGCGATCAGATCTTCGATACAAGTGGGCTTAAGTTTTTTTAAATACTCTCGCATGCCAGAAGATTCAAATTGGAAGATTCCTACCGTGTTACCTTTGGMAAAAGTTTTGTAAGTYTTTTTGTCATCCATAGGTATTTTAGAGAGAGTTATCTTTTGGCCCTTTTCTTTTAATAGAGATAAAGTCTGATCTATAACTGTCAGGTTTCTGAGCCCCAGAAAATCCATTTTCAAGAGCCCCAAAGACTCCAGAGATTTCATGTCGTACTGGGACATGACATCTCCCTGGGAAGATTTGTAGAGAGGAATGTAATCCGTCAGTTCKCCGGGAGCTATTACCACACCTGCAGCGTGAGTAGAGGCGTGTCGATTCATCCCTTCCAACACTTTTGAAAAGTCCATCAAYTCTTTATGAGGTTGATCTTGTTTTGCAACTTTACCCAAATCTTTGTTTATCTGAATCGAGTGTTCCAGAGTAACTCCCGGTCCTCCGGGAATCATTTTGGCAATACGGTCCACCTCACTATAATTCATACCTAGTACACGCCCCACATCCCGCACAACTTGTTTTGCCTTCAGCTTACCAAAAGTGATGATTTGTGTTACGGAATTCTCACCATATCGTTGACGTATATAMTCAATAACCTCCTGCCTTCGTTCGTAGCAGAAATCGATATCTATATCGGGCATTGATATRCGTTCTGGGTTCAGGAATCGCTCAAAAAGAAGATCATGGCAGAGCGGATCGATTGTAGTTATATCGAGGCAATATGCAACTAGACTACCGGCAACAGAACCTCGTCCCGGACCAACAGGAATGCCATTCTTTTTAGCAAACCGAACAAAATCCATGACAATGAGGAAATAACCTCCGAACCCCATTTTCTTGATTACATCCAGTTCATATTGCAACCGTTGTTCCAGCTCGGGAGTTAAAGTACTATAACGTTTGTTAATTCCCATTCGACAGAGTTTTTCCAGATAAGCATCAGGATCATTCGATGGCTCACTATCTGGGATAGGGAAGCTGGGTAGCAGTGTTTTCCCGAGAGGTATATTTAAGTCACACGAATCAGCTATTTTCCGGGTGTTTTCAAGTGCTCCGGGATAATCTTTAAAAAGYTTCCACATTTCATCTTGGTTTTTGAAGTAGAACTCGGGTGTAGCATAGCGTTGTCGATTGGGATCATCCCGGTCTTTTCCGGTTCCCAGACAGAATAGTATATCGTGTGCTTCCCAATGTTCTTTTCGAGCATAATGACAATCATTAGTGGCTACAAGCGGTAGGTCTAATTCTTTGGCTAGATTGGATATCACTTTCCGGGCAATATCTTCTTCGTCAATCCCATGACTTTGCAGCTCAAGATAAAATCTGCCTGGGAATATCTCTCCGAACTCAAGTGCTGCTTTTTTAGCCGACTCAAGATTTCCTCTTACTGCAAACTCTTGGACTTCTCCTTTCAGGCAACCTGATAGACAGATGAGGCCATCACTATATTCTCTTAAGAGTTCTTTGTCTATGCGAGGGCGGTAGTAGAATCCCTCAAGATAACCTGTGGTTACCAGCTTGATAAGATTAAGGTAGCCCGTATAGTTCTGTACTAATAGAATCAGGTGATTGTTTCCCCAACCACCGTCTCGTTTAGGTGTTTTGTCAAGCCGACTACCTTGAGCAACATATATTTCACAGCCGATAATGGGTTTGATACCTGTTTTTTTCGCCGCCTTATAGAATTCGATAGCTGAGAAGAGATTACCATGCTCAGTTAGTGCCACCGYATCCATTTTTAAATCAGACATAGTCTCTGYCAATGTAGAGATRGTTTGGGCGCCATCCAGGAGACTATAGTCGGAATGATTGTGTAAGTGGACGAATTCTGATTGCATCGTTTGTCGCTATTTGATTGAGCTTCGAGACTTAAAAAGGGTTAACAATAACAACATTAACCAAGGTAAACGGCTAACAGCCCAACAATAATACACGCTTTCAAAATCTGTGCGATTCGTTTACAGTTCGTAATTGTTGGTGATTTCACGAGTGTAAGTAACACATAAAAGAGAGGAAATTCAATTCCGAAAATGAGAATTATCAAATATTTCAATCCATAAAATCCGAGAAAATATGGGATTAGAGCTCCAGCGCCGATCATAGTTGATAGAATAATAGCAAGAATGGCAGATTTTTTCTCTCCCGCCAAAACAGGAAAAGTTCGTAATCCTGCAGAACGATCACCTTCCAGATCTGCAATATCCTTCACCAATTCCCGCAGGAGTGTAAACCCGAAAGCCAACAGTGCCGGTACAATCAATCCCCAAAGGTTTCCAAAAGCAGCACCAGCGAAGATGAAGGTTAATCCGAGGATGAGCGCGATAACGATGTTTCCAAACAATGGCCACCCTTTGAACCATAGACTGTAGGCAATCATGAGCGGGACAGCAATGAGGCTGGCAATGATGAAAGCGYCACTGTTGAGGAAAGCAGAAAGGGTAATGCCGGMAACGAACAGTAGAGTTGCAGCGATTAAAGCAGTCATTTTGGATATAGCTCCTTTAGGTATGGGCCGTTCAGGGTGGTTTATTCTRTCCGTCTCGAAGTCCATATAGTCATTGAAGACGTTAGCAGCAGCGTTAAGAATAATAACAACGAAAACTGTTTGTAAGATGATGAATGGGACTTCTACTTCGAGGATGGAAGAGGAGATGACAATGGCTAAAGCTCCGAGGAGAAGATTCAGAGGGCGGAATAGTTGAAGGAATCCTAAGAACATTTATACTATACTTCTATTGCGAGAACCCGATCATCTCCGTTATAATCTTTAAACATATTGAGATTCACATACCCGGCGTTTGAGAAGATNWTGCYKWANMCKKCNSGGGATSTYKSYYWCNTKCNYRACYWCNTAGANRWKRYCYRTCMGCMTKTMRANMKMCRATCNTCGWCSKKWYKMGKYWMWSSGNNACSATMGNRATSYKMWKSMKKCNYKYCWAKSAGYRMGAGSCTGCATGGGTTCGTGATCTCGAATGCCCTTGGAGAGAGTTGATAATTCGTTGGGGGGGATATACGGTGGATTGCTGATCATTAAATCAAAATTATCGTCTAATTCTTTGCTTAAGATGTCCAGCTGCARRAACTTGATCTGYTCAGAAACGCCATTGGAATTTGCGTTTTTCCGGGCTAATTCCAAGRYATCTTCACTGTTGTCAATAGCTATGATTTTAGCAGAAGGAAGCTTTACTGCAAGAGCGACAGCTACGCATCCGCTCCCTGTGCCTACATCGACAATGTTCTCTGCATTGCCACATTGCGCTATATCTATAGCAACTTCCACGAGGCGTTCAGTTTCCGGGCGGGGGATGAGGACGTTGGCGTCGATGTGAAAGGGCAGTCCGAAAAACTCAGTCTTTCCAGTAATGTACTGAAGCGGTTCACCGGCGAGGCGGCGCTGCATCCACACTTTGAGCGTTTTTAACTGTATAGCCGAAACTTCAGTTTTGGCGTTTACATATAGCTCCATCCGAGAACAAGAGAGGAGGTCGCTTACCAGCCATTCCATCTCTTGCMGGGGATTCTCAATGTCTGTCTGTTGGAAATAGTCTTCTCCCCATTTAATCAAATCAATGATCTGCYGATTAGCTGTTTTTCSGGGAGAAAGTGTGGTCACACGTCTTGTTGGAGTTGTTCCATCTGTTCAGCAATGCGAAGTTGCTCAATCAGTTCAGCGATATCGCCATCCATGATGCTGTCTAATTTGTAAAGTGTAAGTTCAATGCGGTGATCCGTAACTCGACCTTGGGGGAAATTGTAGGTTCGAATTTTAGCGCTGCGGTCACCGGTGGAAACCATACTTTTGCGGATCTCAGCTCTCTCACTCTGCTGTTTTTCTTCTTCTATTGCCAGTAATCTAGACCTCAAAACTTTCATGGCAGCTACACGATTCTTATGCTGAGATTTCTCATCTTGACAAGAGACAACGAGTCCCGTAGGAATGTGCGTTATTCGAACTGCAGATTCTGTTTTGTTAACATGCTGCCCACCTGCTCCACTGGCGCGGAAGGTGTCTATTCTAATGTCATCGGGATTAATCTCCAGATCTATCTCCTCGGCCTCAGGTAATATGGCCACAGTGGCTGCAGATGTATGAATTCGTCCACTTGACTCAGTTTCCGGGACGCGCTGAACGCGGTGAACGCCACCTTCAAATTTCATTTCACCAAAAGCGCCGTCACCCTTGACTGCGAAGATGACTTCCTTCAATCCGCCTGATCCGGTTGGACTGCTGCTGAGTGTTTCGGTGGCCCACCCCTTTCTTTCAGCGTAATGTGAATACATTCGATAAAGATCTGCTGAAAAGAGAGCAGCTTCTTCTCCGCCGGTACCGGCACGGATTTCTATTATTGTGTTCTTACTGTCGCGTTGATCCTTAGGGAGTAAAAGTATTTTCAGCTCATTTTCCTGCTGTTCTTGTTGACTKAAGAGGTCATCAATCTCTTCTTTGGCTATTGCTTTTAAATCAGGATCATCTCCATCCAAAATAGAACGATACTCTACAATTTGTTCTATRAGTTTGATATATTCTCGTCCTTTTTGTACTACTGGTTCCAAGTCGTGGTGKTGTTTAGCAATATYCCTGAACTTGGGAGGATTTGAGATGATCTTTGGATCGGAGAGTTGATCGGTAAGATCATCGTATGTATTGATGATTTTTTTGATTTTGTTCTGCATTATTTAATCACATAAGAAAAGCGGCTTCTCCTGCACTTTAGCTCAAGAGAAGCCGCCCAATCGTTGATGATAAAGTTACTGGTCTTCTGTTGCTTCCAGTTTATACTTTTTCCGAAACTTCTCGATCCGGCCGGCGGTATCAACAAGTTTCTGCTTTCCGGTAAAAAACGGATGGCAGGCAGAGCAAATTTCCACCCGCAAATCTCCCACAGTGTTCCTTACCTGGAAACTGTTTCCGCAAGCGCAGGTTACCATGCCTAGTTTATACTCAGGATGTATCTCTTTTTTCATGATGTTTCCTTTAGTTTCATCAAACTTTGTTCTATTCTGTCAAGTCCTTCCAAAAACGTTTCTTCGTCAGTGGCATAAGAGAGGCGAATATGTCCTTCGCATCCAAACCCGGCTCCTGCTACAGTAGTAGTCCTAGCCGTGTCCAAAATATAATCACTCAGATCAAAAGACGTGTCGATTTTCTTTCCTTCAATTCTCATTCCTAAATAGTGTGTAATATCAGGAAAAGYATAGAAAGCCCCACCTGGAGTTTGACAAGAAATCCCAGCAGTTTTATTAATTCGATCGATCATTTTATTCCTGCGTTTTAAGAATGCTTTTTTCATCACTTTCACAGCTGACTGATCTCCAGTAAGTGCCTCTACTGCTGCTATCTGACCGATTGAGTTGGCACAGGATGTTGCCTGACCTTGAATTTTACTCATGGCCTTGATGATGGTGGAGTCACCTGCGGCATAGCCGATGCGCCAACCGGTCATAGCATATGTTTTAGACAAGCTCTGTATTGTTATAACGTTTGCACCTGCATCATTTAGTGTCTCAATACTCTGGAATTCGCTATCATAAACCAGTTGTTCATAACATTCGTCGGAGATGACCACCCAATTGTATTTTGCAGCATAACTCAAAAGTCGTCGTATGGTCTCATTGTCCCATACTGCTCCAGTGGGATTGGATGGAGAATTGATGATCATCAATTTAATGCGTGGATTAAGCTGTTTTTCTAATTGCTCAAAATCGGGTGTAAAGTTCTTATCAGCAAATGTGGGAATAACGATAGGTTCTCCATCAGCCAAACGTATGAACTCTGGAAATGATACCCAGAAGGGGGAAAAGATAATCGCTTGATCTCCAGGATTCAAGATTGCCTGGCAACAGGTACTCAATGAATGCTTTGCGCCATTGGAAACTATGATTTGATCGGGTTTATAGGATAGGGAGTTATCTCGGAGCAGCTTTTCACAAATAGCTTCCCGAAGGACTAAGAGTCCCGAGCCGGGGGTATATTTTGTAAACCCATCATCCATAGCTTTTTTTGCAGCAGCTATGATATTATCTGGAGTATTGAAGTCCGGTTCGCCCACCCCAAGATCAATAACATCGACTCCTTGAGCGCGTAGTTCTGCTGCCCGAGCAGTCATTTGAAGGGTAAAAGACGGTTGAATTCTGCTAACTTTTTTGGATATCATGGGAATTAGTCTGTTGTACTACCGGTCAATGTTTCCGGTTGTGGTATTTTATAGCGTTATAATTAGGCTCTTTCGGATTCCCAGATGTGGTATGGTTCTTCTTTTTAATAATCTGATTATAGTTGGGTTTTTCCGGTTTCTTAGAGGATGAAGACTTTTGCTTTTTAGGGTGAGTTCTCCGATGACTTTTTGGTACATCATCCGGTTCCACTCCTTCAATCTTCCATTCCTCAGGTGGTTTTTCAGCCACTTTGGAACTACTATTTTCCTTAAGTTCAGAAATATTGAAAGAGAAATCTGATGGATTGAAATGGCTGAAAAAGACGCCGTATCCTTTGGTTATGCAATTACCGACACCAAGAAAATTAGGAAGCATGAAGTTTGTTTGGAAATCACCTTCAAAAGCACCCATCTGCCCATCATCTACGATTTTGGGATAAAACGACTCCAAATGAAGCTGTGTGTAGATTTTGGTCTCTAATTCGAGGCCCATTTCTCTTGCGAGAAATACGATGTTATGACTAAGTARTCGAGTAAGAAACTTTAGACGATCATCTCCAAATAGTTGTTTGTATTTCAATAGATTAGCTTCATTAAGAGCGATCCACGGTGTAAGGAATTTGTATCGCAGCATACGATTAGTTGGCATAAACCGGTCGTTTTCTACCTCAACATCGGCACCTAGAACATCAAATGTGATATTACCAAAGTCCATTGTTCCCAACTTGTCAACTATTGAGAGTATTGGATCGACTCCTTCTAAGATTCCAACTAAGTAAATCTGCTCATTTAGGATCTTAACTTGAACTCGTGGATAAAGGAATTGGTCGCGGTAACTCCCATTTATAAGAGGTACAATTGGTTCGTCAGGTAATTCCTTCATGATAACACCCTTGACTTGATAAGGAGTTTTCCTAACTGGCTTATCTGTAACCAATCTGACAACAACAGATTTTACATCATATTTTTTATCGGACATTTAAGAACTGTACTCCTCACTTATTATACAATTAATTAAAGATAAATATTAATGACTCATAGTGTCTAAAAACTCCTTATTCTTGGAGGTACGCCTCATCCTATYTAACAAGAACTCCATAGCTTCAATAGGGGTCATTTCGTTAAGAATTTTCCGCAGAATCCAGATTCTTGCAAGTTCCTTTTTCTTAAGTAGAAGTTCTTCTTTTCTTGTGCCTGAACGGATTAGATCGAATGAAGGATAAATTCTTCTGTCACTGAGTCGTCGATCAAGGACTAGTTCCATGTTGCCGGTGCCTTTGAATTCTTCGAAAATAACATCATCCATCCTACTGCCTGTATCAATCAGTGCAGTGGCAATGATTGTAAGGCTGCCGCCTTCCTCGATATTTCGAGCAGCACCAAAAAATCTTTTTGGTTTGTGAAGCGCATTGGCATCAATTCCGCCYGAAAGTATTTTACCACTATGCGGAGCAACCGCATTGTGTGCCCGCGCTAAGCGAGTAATACTATCTAATAGGATTACTACATCATCACCAAATTCGACCATTCTCTTGGCTTTTTCCAGAACCATGTTGGCTACTTGCACATGGCGTTCAGGCGGTTCGTCGAATGTAGAACTAATCACTTCAGCCTTCACAACGCGCTTCATATCTGTGACTTCTTCTGGTCTTTCATCAATGAGTAAAACAATTAACTTTATCTCTGGATGGTTGGTTGTTATAGAATTTGCAATCTTCTGAAGAAGTATTGTTTTCCCCGTCTTTGGTTGGGCTACGATAACTCCACGCTGACCTTTCCCGATAGGTGACATAAGATCGAGAATCCGCATTGAAAACCCTTTGGGTTCCAATTCAAGATTAATCTTATCTTCCGGGTAGAGAGGAGTTAGGCTGTCAAATAGAATGATATTTTTGCTTTTATCAGACATGTCACCGTTSACAGCTTCCACTTTTAAAAGGGCATAAAATCGCTCATTGGACTTTGGAGGTCGGATTTGTCCTGAGACTAAATTACCGGTCTTAAGACGGAATCGTTTTATCTGTGAAGGTGACACGTAGATGTCATCAGGACCGGGGAGATAGTTATAATCTGATGATCTGAGGAAGCCATATCCCTCATTCATCACCTCAAGGACACCTTTGGTGAAAAGTATCCCCTCTTCTTTCGCCTTCGCCTCGACGATTTTCAGAATTAAGTCTTGTTTTTTCAGTCCAGAATAGCCAGAGATGGACATCACTTGTGCGAGCTTTGTCAACTCACTTATTTTTTGACTTTGTAGTTCATTTATATCCATAATATTAACTCACTTTAAATCGAAATTAGTTTGGGTTGAATAGTTCGGATCGAAGAAAACAGTTTTAATTAATAGTTGCCGCAANTCGGCTTGTAAACTTGAATTTATGCTATATAATCCCATTGTCAAAGGGAAAACCAAATATTTTATAAACCCTTTCAGCGAGGAAATGTGTACCAAAGATGAGCCAAATATCATTATTATCAGATTTTAGTTTACATTGTGAAAAAGCTTCAGATACAGAATGATTTGGTACAGAGTTGATACCGTTTTTTCGAAATTCTTCAGAAAGGTTATTCGCTGTCCAGAACTCTTCATCATCTATGGAAGTTGTAATGATTTTTTTGCAATAGATTTTTATGATATCCGCTATTGGCGCTAATTCTTTCGATTTTTTTAAAGCGCAAACGGCATTGATTTTATAATCGGGATAAAGTTCTTTTAATGTCATAAGAGTAGCTTTTAAGCCGTGAGCATTGTGAGCAACATCATAAAATACTGTTGGGTTAACCTGTAGTTTTTGGAGGCGCCCCGGCCAGCGAATATTTTTTAATGCACTACGTATATTTTCTGTCGCTGTTGCCGGATAAAGCGTTTTGACAGCAGAAATAGCTGTTTGAGCATTTAAGATCTGATGTCTGCCTACAAGTGACATTTTCATTCTACATCCGTTGTAAGTAAAGGAAGTATCACTGTCTTTTATACTGATATCCATCATTTCTACTTTATTCGGACCAATGATAAAGTCGGCAGATCGCTCCTTGGCTTCTGCTTCGATGATCTTGGCAACTTCAGGAAGTTGATTGGCCATGACTACCGGGGCGCTATCCTTGAAAATACCACATTTTTCACGAGTAATTGAAGTTAGATCATATCCAAGAAACTCCATGTGATCGTAGTGTATAGGTGTAATCACGGATAGGACACTCTTGGCAACATTTGTTGAATCMAGGCGACCTCCCAACCCGACCTCAATTACAGCGATTTCTACTTTTTCCTGAGCGAAGTATGARAAGGCTAATGCAGTAGTGGTCTCAAAAAATGTCGATTCYAGGATATCGATATCTGGCCGGAAACGATCAAGAAAAGACATAATATTTTCATCACTAATTGGTACACCGTTAATTCGGATACGTTCATTGTAGTTTACGAGATGAGGTGATGTATAGAGTCCTATCTTTTTTCCTGACTGATGTAAAATAGACGCAATGATGACGGCTGTAGATCCTTTGCCGTTAGTTCCTGCGATGTGAATGACCGGAAGACCATTATGGGGATTGCCACATCTGGTAAGGAGTGCCTCAGTCCGGTGTAGACCAATCTTGATACCTCTGCGGCGGAGTTGAAATATATAATCCCTTGTGGAGGGGGAAAGCATATGGTGTGGTTTAAACTTAGGTTTTACCAGTCAAGATGAACGAGGGATACATCGAGAATAGATTCTCCCAGAAAACGCCGTCCTAGTTCTTCAAACTTTTGCGGCATGTCGGTCACATAGCAGGTTAGAGTACCGTCTTCATCTTTGTTCGTAGCTTTGTCTTTATCGTGTAATAGTTTTGCCACCGCTTCAGACACAGCCTCGGAAGAATCAATCAGCTGAACTCCTGGTGGCAGCACAGATTGAATGGTTTTCTTTAGCAATGGATAGTGAGTACAGCCAAGGATTAAAGTATCAACATTGTTTGTTTTAAAATGATCGAGGTAGGTTTCTGCTATCATTTTAGGAACACCACCTGAAGTCCATCCTTCTTCTACGAGCGGTACGAACAGGGGACATGCTAGACCAGAAATAGTCAGATCCGAGTTTAGATTATGAATTTTTAAACTATAGGCTCCAGATGATATGGTTGAAATCGTACCAATAACCCCGATGTGACCAGATTTTGTTGCATCTACAGCCGCCTGAGCACCGGGAGCAATCACACCAATCATGGGAATATCAAAGGTTTGTTCGATCTCCGGCAGAGCCAGAGCCGATGCTGTGTTACATGCAACCACAACAAGCTTTACATCTTTCTCGGATAAGAAACCTGTAATCTGGTGAGAGTAGTGAGTGACAGTCTCACCACTCTTTGTACCGTAGGGGATATGGGCAGTGTCACCGAAATAAATGATATTTTCACAGGGCATTATACCCTTGAGAGCTTTTACTACTGTCAACCCTCCCAGACCTGAATCAAAGACGCCAATTGGGAGCGAATTGGACATTGTTTTATTTACCCTTCCGCCTGAAGCACGCGCTCAGATTTATCTTTAAACTTGCGGATTCCTCTATAAATGGCTTCAGCAATGCTTTGACGATACCCTGGTTTCCGGAGCTGTTTTTCTTCCTGTGGATTTGAAAGGTAACCTACTTCGACAAGAATGTTAGGCATAGATGCACCAACAAGAACATAGAACCCGGCTTGCTTGATGCCTCTGTCTGGTGATGGGATACTTTTCCTCAACTGAGTCTGAACGATATTTGCTAACTCTTCGCTCTCTTTCATAAAGGCATTTTGCATGAGTGAGGCGATTATGAAATTATCCTCCATTAGGTGCTCGTACCGACTTTCTTCCTCTTCCAGTTTGATGGCTGCGTTTTCTCTCTCGGCAACGGCAGCAGCTTCCCCTGTTTTACCAGGACTCAGGATGTAGGTTTCAAATCCTTTTATGCGGCGACTCTTGTGCGCATTGGCATGGATGCTCACGAACAATTTCCCGTTACTCTCATTGGCACTCTTAGTCCTCTTCCAAAGGGGTACGAAGACATCTTCATCACGGGTGTAAATTATTTGTACGTTGGTATGTTTCTCCAATAGTCTTCCAAGGCGTTTGGTGATGTCGAGAGTGATAAACTTTTCCTGCAGGCCATATTTTCCGGTTGTTCCACCGTCTTTCCCGCCATGACCAGCGTCGAGCACAATTGTATCAATGTACCAGTAATCTCGTGAACGTCTCATTTTTTCTTCGCTTAAAATCAATGGCGAGCGGAGAGTAAGGAGAATTTCATCAGGCCCTGTGTTCTGATGGAGATCATGCGATTCGATATTAGAACGAAGGCGGAAAGCAAGTTGAGCAGTACGCCCTGTTTGATCCATTTGAGCTTCCAGAACTATACCCACTGGCTGAGTTTTTTGGATGCTGACAGAATCTCCAACACCGCCTACAACCGTGAGATAGAACCAGCCGTTCTGAGCTGACCATGCGGTCATTTGCCCCTCATCGAATTGTCGGGTGGTCTGAATTCTTATAAGGGTACCGTTGGATTTTTCTTCGATCTTAATACCGGTGATGTTATAAGTTAGAATCTCCACGACTATAACATTACGCAACTCATCGTAAGCTACACCTGGAGCAGCGTGTCGATTAAAGACTTCCAGGAACATTCTCATTGGAAGGTAGATATCCCCTTTATTCTGTACTGGATGGGCAGGCATCTGATAAGCTTTGTCATCAACCAGCACGAACCCGCAATTGGCTGAGATTTTTATTCGGTGGCCACCGAAGTAGATGACCATTTTACCACGATCAACGTTCTCATATATTCGTGCAGCAAGTGCCTCTGCAAGATCTTTAGCTGAGATATAGGTCGTACGACCCAATTTGATTGACTCAACGAATACTTTTTTCTCCGGTTCGTTCGGGAAAGAGACGGTTACCGATTCGGCTTTGATGCAGACAGAGGAAAAAATGGTGATGAATAAGATATACGAAGCCAATCGTCTCATGTCCCTAAATATATTCAACATTATCATCAGAAAGCAATATCCATCTGAAATCCGCTCTTGACTTCTGGCAGGGACCATTCTCCTGTGTAGCGTGAAAATTCCCACGTACTTCTGACCCGGAAGGAGACATCGGCTCCGAAASGAGTTCCGATTTTCACAWACAGRCCCACAGATTGCCCGGTGCCGTAGAACATTTGACTGCGCATCTCACCTGGGAGATTGACATCCCACACGTAAATCCGTGCATCGTAATCATCTACGATAAATCCCGCCCAGTGCAGCAGGACCTTGTGTCCGTTCCGGCTGTGATGGAGCTTGACTGACATTCCGTATCCGTAGGATCTATTATCTTCATTGTTTGTTTCAGATTGGTTTGCTTGGAACTGCACCTTCGTATTCCTTCCGAACTTGAGCGTGGATTTTAGACGCCATGACTCACGCCTGGTTCCGGCCGGGATAGGTTCGCCCAGATAGGCCGGACYGTCACCATCGGATTTTTGCTCTTCCTTCCATCTGAGTGAGAAGAGATTTCTGCCTCGGCGAAAATCTGTAGAAGCGCTCATTTCATATCCTCTTACGGGAGTTATCCCGCTTTCGCTTGATTTCCCCTGCTGATAAATATCGCCGTAAGCCGCGAAAGTCAATTCCCCCCGCCGTAACCTTACTGCCTGATAGAGCCCATGTTCATTCAGCGTGCTGCTGCTCCACTCGCTGAAAGGTTGGGATCGAGGTCCTCGGAAGCCGAGCGGATAGTTTCTCGCGGCGCCTATCCATCTGATATTTTTATCATCAACAAGAATGCCAGCGAGAAAAGCCGGAGATGATGTTAGAGCCCCCGCCACTTCGCCGAAGAACAAGGTCGAGCCGACTGTCCATCGCCCATAAAAGGAAGAGGCAGCTGTGATGGRTTCCAGCTCCTCGCCAAATCCGGCAGTCGTCCATCTCCAGGCTGTGGCGACAATACCAATTTCGCCGCCATCKTTGTTCTGCATTTCCCARGTAGCGGCGAGAAGTTGCTCCTCTGCATTGTGTTTGCGGGCCAGTGAAGTTTGACTGTCGTGTGTTCCTGTGGTGCTGGTGCTGATAATACCGGTGGAATCATAGACTGCATCTTGCGGTACGGAGGAGAGGGAAACAATAAAGTCTCCAATGCCGGTTTCAGTTTTCACAGCTATTCCCCGAAGCCCCCAGTATTCCGTAGCTGAGCGGAATGAACGTAGCCCAGAACCGCTTCGTGCTACGCTGGAAATGCTTCCGGTTGACTTGAGAGGGCGGGCCGAACGGCCTAACAGAAGTCCATATCCTGCATAGATGCGATGATCGCCTGCGATGAGCGTCAGGTTTGGCTGCAGATCAAAAGCAGCGTGGCCGGAGAGGAAGTCAGCCAGTGACGGCTCACCTGGATCGCGATCTAAAAGGAAACCGCCGCTAAAAGCGGTCTGTTGAAAGCTCAATTGTGTCAGCACTCGGTGATCCTCATCGGAGATAACCCACCGGTTTCGCAACGAGCCGTTAAACGGTACTTGGGGAACGGAAGTTGCTATGATAGGCAGCAGC
This sequence comes from Fidelibacterota bacterium, assembly GCA_002402135.1. Lineage (GTDB taxonomy): Bacteria > Fidelibacterota > Marinisomatia > Marinisomatales > UBA2128 > UBA2128. Next base: position 29,564 of record NVVH01000008.1, read on the forward strand.
AGTTCAGCCGCCTGGGAGAGCCCGCCCGGCTCAATAATATCCTGTACGGAAGAAATTTTACCGAAATGACCGCTCCGGCCCACAATCAATGCGATGTCCAGAGATGTCAGCAACGGTACAGCTTCCAGCTTTTGTCTCGTAATATTATTTAGATCGAGAGGATTCCGCGAAAGCTCTTCCAGCAAAAACAGTTCATCATCACTCAAGACACCACCCTCTTCGTCCATCGCTACAAGTGATAGGACGTCGTCAAGGGATTGAGAAAAGCAGGTAGCGCCAATGCAGACTAAACTGCAGAGCAGCCATTTTGCTGCTTGGATGAGTGGGCTTCTTTTGGCTGGCATTACTTAACTTTTGTTCTTGAGGGAAAGTTTTTCGTCAGTCTTGGATTGAGTCAACATAGATACTTACATCTTCTTGGTGTACTCAATCTATATTCAAAGCACGGAACACAGGATCAGGGATCAGGATTGACCTTTAGCCACGCGGTCAGTCCACGACTCTTTACCTGTGGTAGTCGAGACCTCTTCCATTGTGATGCAATCCGGCACGGGGCAGACGAGCATACAAAGATTGCATCCGATACATTCTTCCTCATCAACAAAGGGAACATGATTCATTGCGCTGTCTCCTCCGTTGTGCCAGACGGGGGGCATCACTTCCGTACGGGGACCAAAGCCGTGATCCGCTTTTCCGTGCCATGCATGGCACGGGCCTTTCTGAGTATGAATACACTGGTGAGCACCATCGAGGCAGGCCACGTAACAGAGACCACAGCCAATGCACATGTCGGCATCAATTTTGGCGATGAGATCATAGTTGAGATCCAGTTCCCCCCATTCAACAAAACCGGGGATAGCTTTGCCTATGAGGTCACTGGTCGAACTCATCCCCTTTTCATTTAGGTAGTTATTCAGTCCATCAATCATGTCATCAACGATGCGGTAGCCGTAGTGCATCACGGCTGTACAGACTTGGATGGTGGTCGCTCCCAGCGCCAGAAATTCTGCCGCATCCTGCCAGGTTGAGATACCTCCAATGGCTGAGATGGGAACTTTGATCCGGGAGTCTTTCGCCAATGCAGCTGCCATGTGAAGGGCGATGGGTTTAACTGCAGGACCGCAGTATCCGCCGTGGGTGCTTTCTTTGCCCACACTGGGCTTTGGCACAAGAGTGTCCAGGTCCACGCCAATGATGGATTTGATGGTGTTGATTAGCGATATACCGTCACAACCACCCTTCACTGCCGCAATGCCCGGATCACGAATATCGATCACATTGGGTGAAAGCTTGACAAACACCGGAATATTTGAAAACTCCTTCGCCCAGGAAGTGATCTCCTGCAGAACTTTAGGCTCCTCTCCCACAGCACTCCCCATGCCCCGTTCACACATTCCGTGGGGACAGCCAAAGTTGAGTTCCAATCCATCAGCTCCTGCATCTTCCGAGCGCTTGATGATCTCCCGCCATTCTTCCTTGGATTCCACCATTAAGGAAACAATGACCACATTGTCTGGATATTGTTTTTTTACTTCATAAATTTCTTTGAAATTAGCATTCAAGGGACGGTCTGTGATGAGTTCAATATTATTGAAGCCGATRATTTTTGTCCCGGCATAGTCGATAGCACCGAAACGTGAATCAACATTGACGATGGGTTCGCCCAGGGTTTTCCAGACAGCACCGCCCCACCCTGCATCGAAGCCCCGCATCACCTGCTCACCCGTATTGGTAGGCGGCGCTGAAGCCAGCCAGAATGGGTTGGGACTCTCGATACCACATATATTCACAGATAGGTCAGCCATTTTAGGTTCTCCTAATGCCCATCATATGTAAAAAAGGATTTGAAATATTTCTTRCCGTGTAGACTCGGTGAAATTCCCCAGCTCTTAAGCATATCAAAGGCAGCTTCCCGGCCATCTTGGGCAGCATTCACGACCTCTTTCCCGCCATTGATGCAATCGCCGCCAGCGTATACTTTTGGATGGGCTGTCCGCCGCGTCTCTGAATCCACAATTAATCTTCCCATCTCATCCACCTCAATCTCGGGAGAAACATCAGACACGTGYTTGAGCTGTCCCACGGCTTCTACCACCCAGTCGCAGGGAAGCTCAAAGGTGTCATCCGAAATGGTGGACGAAACTTTCAATGCTTTTACCTTTTCTCCGTGGCGGACGACTTCCAGCGGAGTCACATTCTCAACTAACCTTACGCCGTAATGGCTGGCTCCCGCCATCTCGTGGTCGTAGCCGCCCATCTCCTTGCGGGAACGACGATACAGCATCCGGACATCCTTTGCGCCGAGCATGGCTAATTCCCGGGAGATGTCAATGGCCGTATTCCCGCCACCGATGACGAGCACAGTGTTAAGGTCTTGAGGCAGCGAGAAATCGGGGTTGTTCTTGATCTGGCGAATAAGGTCTGTGGCGCCCCAGACACCGGGACCGTCACTCCCGGGCAGGTCCAGACGGCTGTCCGTGCCTAATCCAATTCCAATAAATACGGCATCGTATTCATCAATCAACTGTTCCAGTGAAATATCCTTTCCAATCTCGACTCCTGTTTTTAATTCTACACCGTGCTGGAGGATCCAATTCGCCTCATTGATAGAATCCTCTGTMTGRAAYTTGTAKGGRGCCACRGCCRTSGTRTTTAATCCTCCAGGMAGMCCGTCTTTTTCGAAGATGACMGCTTCSACSCCGTCCAGRGCAAGATAGGCGGCRCAGGCTAACGAAGCCGGCCCAGCGCCGATGAGYSCTACTTTTTTCTCAGACTKCCTGCTATKRCGGGRGAATAACTTTTTCCCTGTACTKACYTCTTTCTCMAGRGCCTTTTCRGTAGCATATCGCTGGAGCCGACCAATCTGAATGGGGGAGKRGTTCAGGTCATTGTAGACRCAAGCRCCCACACACAGMTCCTCCACCGGGCAGACCMKTCCCGTGGAATAACCCAGCATGTTGGCCTCAAAGATGACTTTGGCACTACCAAGAATATTCCCGGTTGCAATCTTTTTGATGAAGGCGGGAATGTCAATGCCCGTGGGACAGGCGGRGATGCAGGGYGCGTCGTAGCAGTTGAGACAGCGGTTCGCCTCGATGAGGGCCTCAGACTTCGTGAAGAGGGGCTTATAATCGGCAATTTGCTTCTCCAAGCGGTCTTGGGAGATAGTCAGTTTGGGATTCGAACTGTCACTCATCAACGTACTCTCTGGGATTTAAGCCAAGGCGGCAAAGCTGTCGTTAAGAATTCCAATGGCTTCTTCCACCTCATTCTTGGTGATATTTAGGGGCGGCGATATGCGAATGGTATTCGCGTAAAGTCCACCTCGTCCAATGAGGAGACCCCTTAACTTGGTTTCCTCCATAAGCTGATCTGCCGCACCCGGGTTTGGAGTACGGTCCTTCTTTGTTTCATCCACCACCAGTTCGACGCCCTGCATCAGCCCCATACCTCTGACCTCACCAATAATCTTTGGGTACTTCTCCTGTAACTGTTCCAAACCATTCCTGAGGATGTTTCCCATCTCTTCTGCATTGTTATCCAGCTTATCCCGCTGGATGACATTGATAGTCGCAGAAGCAGCGGTACAGCTCACCGGATTACCGCCAAAGGTGGAGATGGTATTCTTGGTGAGAGTTTTGGCGATATCGCTGGTGGTAACCACGGCGGCCAGAGGCATCCCGTTGGCAATTCCTTTCGCCATGGTCATCATATCCGGCTGAACGTCGTACTGCTCAATCCCCCACATTTTTCCTGTCCGACCAAAACCGGTTTGAACCTCATCAGAAATAAAAATGCCRCCGTAGTTGCGAACAATTTCTGCAACAATTTTAAAATACTCGGGCGGAGGAGTGATAAATCCGCCTACACCTTGGATCGGTTCTACCAGGATACCAGCTACTTGACCTGTTGTGGTAGTCTGAATCAACTCCTCCACATCTTCTGCGCAGGCCACGCCGCAATCCGGGTAGGTGAGTTTTAGAGGACACCGGTAGCAGTAAGGGGAGAGGGCATGTTTGATGGCGGAAACCTGGGTTGGCAGAGCTCTCCAGGATGCGTGAGCGGTAAGAGACTGAGCCAGCAGCGACCGCCCCGAATAGCCGTGCCGGAGGGCAATCAGTTCGGAGTTCCCCGTATAGAGCTGGGCCATCATGACAGCCGTTTCGTCCGCCTCCGTTCCAGAAGCRGTGAAGAAGCATTTGTCGAGTTTTCCCGGCGCCAGRYTKGYMARCTTCTCAGCAAGCTCTACAACCGGCAAAGTGGGATAGAGCGATGAGACGTGAGTAAGATTATTAATCTGGGCGATTACTTCCCGGTTTACGTCCTCATTGGCGTGTCCTACGGAGACCGTCAAAATCCCCCCGAAGAAATCGAGATAGGAGTTGCCTTCCATATCCTCAACCCGGGCACCTTTTCCTTTAGCAATCGCAATGGATTCCTTGTAATARTTCTTGACTGCCGGGAACATATGATCCCGGTGTTTTCTCCTGATATCTTCACTCTTCATTTATTGAACTCCGTCAATTGACTAAGGATTGGTAAGCTCATCATAAGATTCGGGTCGGCGGTCTCTAAAGAACTGCCATGTGGATCTCACCTCTTCAATCATATCGAGATCGATCTCCGCCACGACCAGTTCATCTTTATCTTGGGACGCTTCCGTCACCATTTGGCCGCGGGGATCTACGAAGTAGGAGTTTCCGTAAAATTCTCCAACATTCCACGGCTTCTCCGACCCGACACGGTTGATACAGCCCATGAAGTAACCGTTAGCCACAGCGTGGGCGGGTTGTTCCAGCTTCCAGAGATATTGGGAAAGTCCCGCCACAGTGGCTGAAGGGTTATAGACAATTTCCGCACCGTTCAATCCCAGAGCTCTAGCACCTTCCGGGAAATGGCGATCGTAGCAGATATAAACCCCCACTTTCGCATAAGCTGTCTCAAATACGGGATACCCAAGATTTCCCGGACGGAAGAAAAATTTCTCCCAGAATCCGGAGGTGTGGGGAATGTGGTTCTTTCGGTATTTCCCCAGATATTTTCCGTCGGCATCAATAACTGCTGCACTGTTGTACAGCACACCCGGCTGTTCCTTTTCGTAAATAGGAACCACCATGACCATCTGATATTTTTTGGCATATTCCTGCATCCGCTCAATAGTAGGGCCGGGAATAGGTTCCGCTGAGGTGTACCATTTAGCATCCTGGCCGGGGCARAAGTAGGGMGTGCTGAAAATTTCCTGAAGACAAAGAATCTGAACGCCTTGCTTGCCCGCATCTTCAATGAAGGGAATGTGCTTCTGAACGGCTGCTTCTTTTATCTCATCAATCGTTCCGTCTCCTTCTGACATGGGGATACTCATCTGAATTAGACCCGATTTTACAATTCTTGCCATGATTTGCTCCTCAATTAGGAAGATTTATCTTTTATTCCAACGGATCACAACCTGTAAAGCGACCTCCCCTTCTTCCCATCTTTGCCAAGGAGGGGAAATAGGGGTGGTCACCAAACTTAAATGTATCCGAATCAAAGCCCATAGTTACAATTCTCTTATTCATCACTTTTAATTTATCCCGAATAGAAACCTCGCTTCAAATATTGGCCGTCGCCCTTTCTGCCCACGTATTCACAGTTATCCACAATAATCTTTCCCCGGGAAATAATGGTCTCGGAAACGCCTGTTATTTTATACCCCTCATAAGCATTGTAGTCCACATTCATGTGGTGCGTCACGGGGTTGTTCACGCTGATGGTCTCCTTSCGGTTGGGATCGAAAATAACGATATCGGCGTCACTACCCACAGCAATGGTACCCTTTTTGGGGAAAAGTCCAAACATTTTAGCAGAAGCCGTGGAGGTTATCTCAACAAATCTGTTGACTGAAATTCTGCCGCCCACCACTCCGCCGTTAAAGATAAGGCTCATTCTATTCTCGACTCCAGGGCCGCCATTGGGAATTTTAGAGAAGTCACCGATTCCCATTTCCTTCTGTTCTTTGAAACAAAACGGGCAGTGATCGGTGGAGATGRACATGAGGTCACCCATCCGTATTCCACGCCACAGTTCCTCTTGATTCCATTTTTCCCGGAGTGGAGGCGTCATCACATATTTTGCGCCTTCGAAACCCTCTTGTTCCGTGTGGGATTGATCGAGAAAAAGGTATTGTGGGCAGGTTTCCGCAAAAGCGCTCACGCCTCTATCTCTGGCCAGTACTACCTGTTCCAGTGCGTCGGCTGAAGAGAGGTGCACGATGTAGACGGGCACCTCCGCCACTTCCGCGATAGCGATGGATCGGTGAACACCTTCGGCTTCCATTCTTGTGGGACGTGTGAGACCGTGCCATTTAGGTTCGGTTTTCCCTTCTGCAAGGGCACTTTTCACGATTTCGTCGATAACGATTCCGTTTTCCGCATGCATACAGATGACCGTCCCATCTTCTCCCGCTTTCCGCATGGCACGGAAGAGAGTGCCGTCGTCTGAATACAGCACACCGGGATACGCCATGAAGAGTTTATAAGAGGTGACGCCCTCGTCCGCTAATTTTCTCATCTCCGGCACACGGTCGTCTTCCAGATCGGTGATAATCATATGAAATCCGTAGTCAATGGCTGTTTTCCCTTCCGCCTTGGCGTGCCAGGTATCCAGACCTTCAAGGGTGGAGTGTCCCTTTGTCTGGATGGCAAAATCAATAACCGTAGTTGTTCCGCCGTGAGCTGCCGCGAGAGTTCCGGTCTCGAAATCATCCGCTGAGACCGTTCCGCCGAAAGGCATGTCAAAGTGTGTGTGGGGATCAATGCCGCCRGGAATGATGTACTTTCCTTTTGCGTCTATGACCGTGTCCGCCTCCACATCCAGGCTTTTCCCAATCAGGGTAACCGTCTCATTCTCCACAAAAACATCGGCATTATAATCATCCACCGCTGTGATGACTCGACCGTTTTTTATGAGCAGTGACATTTTGTTATTCTCCTAACACATGTGAAACTTAATGGCTTTTGGCGCCCCAAGCAGTCAATCCCCGCTCCTCGTCAGTCCCCGGAATAGTATTGTCTAACAGGAGAGCGATAAACGCTCCCACTGCCATGCCGGTACTGCCTAGTGTGTTGATAATGTTTGCCAGCCATTCGGGTGCAAAGGTTGCCGGGTGAGCAGCGAAATACTCCGGTACACTCAATCCCATGAAAAAGGCAAAACCGAGAATAAAAAGATTCCTGGCAGMMWTKRSGYMYASMARYYGWWGAYWMGRCWMWSSTWCKNCGRYSNTCWTCCCGAACATGGCGCAGTACATGCCGCCTACAATTGGGCCTGGGATGGTGGTAAAAAGAGCGCCAAACTTGGAAACCGTTCCCAGCAGAATCATGATGATAGCTCCAGCCTGAACCACTCTTCTCGAACCCACACGGGTGAGTCCGATAGCGCCGATATTTTCGCTATAGGAAGTGGTGCCGTTTCCCGTGCCAAAGATCCCTGCCACCAAGCAGCCAATGCCCTCAAATGTAATTCCCCGGTTGATGGTTCGTTTATCCGGCGTGGGGGCTCCGCTCAGGCGGGCGCAGGCATAGTAGTCCCCGATAGATTCCACCATGGAAGCGATGTAACCGGCCAGCATCCCTACAAACGCGGCTATACCAAACTGGGGAATCCCCCACTGAAATGGATACGGCACCCGGAACCAGGGCGCATTCCTCAGGTTTTCCATACTGGTGAATGAGGGGTGACCTGTAGTGAATACACCGGTGACTGTTAAAATCGCTGCCGTTGCCCAGGCCATCAAGATCGCAAGCAGAATGGGGTAGAGTTCAAACGATCGGTGTTTGGATTTGAGGTACTGACTGAACAATATTATCAGTATAATGGTTAATCCGCCAATGGGCCAGTGTTCTCCTGCTTTGGGAGCGCCAAATTTGAAGAGCGCCAATCCAATGAGGGCAATAGTGGGTGCAATGGTGATAGGTCCTACAAAACGGAGGAGTCTGCCCACCAGTCCGGTAGCACCCACGCCCATCTCTACAATGGAACCGGCGATAATAGCGCCCTGCACGTGCTGCATCCGCACCTCCCATCCTGCATTGCTCAGAGCAGCCATTCCGCAGATGGCAATTGTGGGCGCCAGAAAGGAAAATGTTCCTCCCTGGACAATGGGCAGGCGGTTACCCCAGGTTGTCTGTAGCAGTGTGGTTATTCCGCTGACGAAAAACATGGTGGCGATGAGCCAGCCCAACTCCACCGGGTCGGAAATACCAAATGCGGGTGCAAGAAGAAGGGGGATGGCCAGCGTGGAACCAAACATAGTGAGGTAGTGCTGCAGTCCCAGAACGCCGGTCTCAAAAACAGGCGGTTTATCATCAATGCCGTAGAGCAGGTTGTGAGTTTTTACTTTTTCATCAGCCATTTAAAAAATCCTTCATTTCATGGGATGTCAAAAGTAATCTGATCAGCTCATCCAGTTGGTTCTGGCTTCAGGATTCCACTTGGTGGTGGTCTTCTTCAGTTTTGTCCAGAATTCGATGGAGCTTTCCCCGGTGATGTCCCCGGTGCCAAATTTGGATTCATTCCAGCCGCCGAAGGAAAACGGTTCTCTCGGGACCGGGACGCCAATGTTTACACCGATCATGCCAGCGCTGGCATGATCAGCTACATATTTGGCCAATCTCCCGGATTGGGTGAAGACCGAAGCCGCATTTCCGTAGGGAGAATTATTTTCGATTTCGATCGCCTCATCAAGTGTAGAGGTTCTGAGAATAGCAAGAACGGGGCCGAAAACTTCTTCCTTGGCGATTTTCATATCCGGTGTGACAAAATCAATCACTGTCGGTCCAACGTAATAACCGTTTTCCTTGCCTTCCACCGTGGCGTCCCGGCCGTCCACCAGAATTTTGGCCCCTTGTGCTTCCGCCTCCGCGATGTAGCCTTCAATCCGTTCTTTTGCCTGTTGGGAGATGATGGCGCCCAGATTCTTGCCGGGAATAATCTTTTTGGTCTCTTCACAGAGCCGGTCAATGATGGCGTCTACCTTTCCCACCGCTACCATGGCCGAAGCAGCCATGCATCGCTGACCGGCGCATCCCGTCATGGACGCGGCTACGTCTGATGCTGTCATCTCCTCATTCGCGTCAGGCAAAACGATTAGGTGGTTTTTCGCGCCGCCCAAACAGAGGGCCCGTTTTAAGTTGGAGGTGGCCCGCTGGTAAACAATTTTGGCAACTTTTGTTGATCCCACAAATGAGACMGCRYCGAKGYNCGGSWRGTCMSWMRYYGCSKCYWSTGMWGCCWNNGMSCWCCRTGGWYRWCGYYTWNGACSCCKWYKNGGYMGTSCKSSWTMTNCGAGAATTTCGGCGATCCGGTTGGCACTCAGGGGAACCTGCTCAGACGGTTTCAAAATCATGGTGTTGCCCAGGGCTAGGGCGTTGGGAATCGTCCAGTTGGGAACCATGTTGGGGAAGTTAAAGGGTGAGATACTGGCCACTACGCCCAGGGGATGTCTTTCTGAACGGCACTCCACCCCGCGGCTCACTATCTCTATTTTTCCCGCACAAAGCTGAGGGAGCGAAGTGGCAAATTCTGTCAGTTCTATTGACTTGTCCACTTCCGCTGCTGCTTCGGCAGAGGTCTTGCCGTTCTCTTCCGAGACGAGTGCGACGAGCTCAGTTCGGTACTTTTCCAACAGTTGCCTGTAGCGGAAGAATATCTGCACCCTCTCCTTCAGGGTGAGAGCCGACCAGGCTGGGAAAGCCCCCCGTGCCGCAGTAACTGCCTCATCCACYACATCAGCGGAGGAAAGGGGTACCTCAGAGATCACCTGCCCATTCAGTGGAGAAAAAACTTCCAGCATTTGGCCGTTGCCGGAGATTTGTTCACCGTTGATGCAATTTGTTACTTGGGAGTATTTCATATTATGGTTTGTGTTGGAGGTTTAGTGTTAGATTTTGTTTGTTAGTCACTGCTCGTTCTCTTGACGGAGCTAAACTAAGGGTTACTTCTCACTTTTCCAAAAGATGTCATGCAAAGTATCAAGGGAGATGAAACTGCAGAGCAACCATCTGACTAACTGGAAGGGCGGGGTGAGTCGCAACGGCATAGCTGATTTTTTGTCCTTTCAATGTGATTTGGATAGCGGCTGTGGCTTGGGACGGATTCGTGGCAAATCCTGCAGCAAACCTCAACCCCGGAATGGGTGACCAGCCGCCGCCAAACTTGAACCTGGGTGTAAATAACAGATCTTTCTCTACCTCCAATGAGGCTGTTAATTGTTCCGAAGGAGAAAATAAAATTCCACTAGTTACTACTTGAGGAAGCAGCTCTTCGGATGTTCCTATCCGCGGGCTGTTCACATTTCGGTACAGGAGCGCCCACCTCAAATCTGCAGCGATTTCGTAGTCTGCTGAGACGGTTAAGGCAAAAGTTCGGGTAGAGCCGTAATTCTTGATAGTCAGTTCATGAGATGTGACGCTCATACCCACGGAAAGATTGTTTCCTATTTCGCGGGCTGCCGCCAGCGAAATAGAGGTCTCCCGATAGAGCAATGAGCCGAACGTGGCAGAAGTTGCGCCTATTACAGTAAAAGAGAGGGGAACCGCCACAGCAGCACCTGAGAAATCGAGCTCAGAAAGGTGATAGCTGTCGGAATAGAATAGTTGGACGGAAGGTGTTTTTAGCAAACTCATGGAAGCAGGATGGGTTACCATGGCTGATGGATTATTTTGGGAACCCAAAGTCGAAAAGCCCATTCCCATCTGAAGAGGTGAGGACGGCATCCGCTCGAAAGCGGCGAAGAGTGTGCCGAGGGAAACAAGGAGAGCTGTTAGATAGTTCATAGGTGGAATATATGTCGAGATGGCGATAATGGCAACGAGAGGACTGTTTTCCCTTCTCTTTCCCCTCAAACAGTGCGAAATTTCATGATTCGAGGTATTCTAATTCATTAACCACTTGGCACCAAAGACAGATTAGGACTGTTTGTGCATCTTTGTCTTTGTGATATGCAGTCAGCAACTTAAGAATAGATTTTATGGAGCAGAAAATGGAACGGAAAATCCGAATTCTCATGGCCAAGCCCGGCTTGGACGGTCACGACCGCGGTATCAAGGTGTTGGCACGCGCTTACAGAGACGCCGGAATGGAAGTCATATATCTGGGTCTTAGGCAGACTTCTGAGATGATCGTTAGTGCCGCTATACAGGAGGACGCCGATGTCATTGCTTTGAGCATTCTCTCCGGTGCGCACATGACMATCTTTCCWCAGGTGATGGAGTTAATGAAGGAACAAGGTGTAGAGAATGTCTTGGTCACCGGCGGTGGCATCATTCCTGAGAAGGATATGGAAACTCTCGCAGAGCAGGGAGTGGGAAAACTGTTTGGTCCCGGTACGCCCATCCAGRAGACTGTTGATTACATCAAGAAATGGGTGAGTGAAAACAGGTGGAGTCCTTGACAGATCACACAAAAGCACTGCAATCCATTCGTGAAGCTGCCATAAAAGGTGGGGGCGAAAAGCGCATTAAAGCCCAGCATGAAAAAGGGAAATTGACAGCACGGGAGCGGTTGGATCTTCTGCTGGACAAAGGATCTTTYCGGGAGTTCGGCATGTTTGTAAAGCATCAGGTTACTGACTTTGAAATGGAAAAGAAACGTTATCCAGGGGACGGTGTAGTAACTGGAAGCGGTACCGTYAACGGGCGGCAAGTATTTGTCTTTGCCCAKGATTTCACTGTACTGGGCGGAGCTCTCTCTGAAGCTAATTCCCAGAAGATTTGTAAGATCATGGATCATGCCATGCGCATCGGCGCGCCGGTGATAGGGCTCAACGATTCAGGCGGAGCGCGCATTCAGGAGGGAGTGGCATCTCTGGGAGGTTACGCAGAAATATTCCTGAGGAATACTCTCGCTTCGGGTGTCGTACCGCAAATTTCCCTAGTACTCGGACCTTGTGCCGGCGGGGCTGTCTATTCGCCGGCCATCACCGACTTTACTCTCATGGTGAAGGGAACCAGCTATATGTTCGTGACCGGTCCCAATGTGGTGAAGACAGTGACTCACGAAGAGGTGTCATTCGAGGAATTGGGCGGGGCGAAAACTCACTCTACTAAGAGCGGTGTGGCACATTTTGCCTGCGATAATGAAGCAGAAGCCATTGAACAGACGAAGAAGCTATTGAGCTATCTCCCGCAAAACAATCTGGACGATCCGCCGATTTTAGAATGTAATGATCCCATTGATCGCGAAGATGTAGCATTGGATACCCTCGTACCGGAAAACCCCAACAAACCGTACAACATGAAAGATGTTATTTCACGTGTGGCAGACAGTGGCGAATTCTTGGAGGTACACGCCGATTTCGCGAAAAATATTGTGGTGGGATTTATTCGTCTAAACGGTCAGAGTGTGGGAATAGTAGCGAACCAGCCGGCCCATTTAGCGGGCGTTCTCGAYATTGATTCCTCAGTGAAAGGGGCRCGRTTCGYCCGTTTTTGCGATGCCTTCAACATTCCGTTGGCGGTTTTTGTGGATGTCCCCGGATTTCTGCCGGGAACGGAGCAGGAGTGGGGCGGTATCATCCGGCATGGAGCTAAACTGTTGTATGCACTGGCGGAAGCGACTGTRCCAAAAGTAACAGTCATCACCCGGAAGGCGTACGGCGGTGCMTACGACGTTATGAACTCTAAACACATTCGCGGCGATGTAAATTTTGCCTGGCCTTCGGCTGAGATTGCTGTCATGGGACCGAAAGGTGCTGTGGAAATTATCTTCAGGAAAGAGATCGCTGTAGCAGAAAAYCCCGAAGAAATGGAAGAAAAACTGGCAGAGGATTATCGYGAGAAATTCGCCAGTCCGTATATAGCCGCTGAACGAGGCTATATTGATGATATCATCGAGCCGCGAACTACACGCCGTCGACTCATCGAGACGATGAAGATGCTGGAGAATAAAGTAGACACGAATCCGAAAAAGAAACACGGGAATATCCCGCTGTAATTGTGGAGGCGATGGACAGACAAATGCTAGAGAACWMTATTGCGGRTAATCCGGAATCTGCTCTTTTCCCCATKTTGGCAGAACAGTTCCTTTTGAACMGTGATTTCGAGAAAGCACATGAGGTCTGCTCCAGAGGAATGTCTTTTTACCCGGAGTCCATCCCCGGACTTTTCATGGATGCCCGAATCTTTATGGTTGAAGGAGAATTCCGGAAGGCCGAGCAGCAGCTTAAGGAGGTAATCTTCCTTGATCCAAGGCACTACAATGGGCATGTGCTTCTAGCTGAGTGCCAGATTCGCCTCGGTCGGGCAGACAGCACGCTGAAGAAATTGTTTACCCGGATACTCGAGATGGATGAGAACAATAATCAAGCCGGGAAATGGCTGGCTTCTGCCGGAAAGAAAAAATCGATAAAATCCATAAAAAAGGCGAAACCAACGGCGAAGGCAAAGGTTAAAACTCTCGCCCGAAAGACGGCGGGTAAAAAGGCGAAGACAAAGAAAAAGGCTGAGGCAAAAGTAAAGGAAAAGGCTAAGGTACCCGCCAACCAGCCTGCCCCCGACCAGTCGGGAGGGCTGACAGGAAAGAAGGCAGGCAAGAAGGCTAAGGAAAAGAGAAAAATAAAAGCAAAATCGAAGGCAAAACCTTCTGTAGCCTTGAAAAGCGCTCCGGAGCTGAAAATCAGTCCGGAGATTGCCACCTTCACCTTAGTAGCTGTCCTAAAGAGTCAGCATCTATATTCGGAAGCGCTGGACGTACTGGCGGTGATGTCCCGGAAGAAAGGCGCTGATAAGGMAAGAATTAAGGACGAGCGCGAAAAGCTAAAGGTAATCCAAATGAGTGTGGGAGATAATAGGTAATGTCGTTTATCCCCAAAAGGGTGGAAAAGCTGAAAGAGCGTCTGGCGAAAGAATCACTGGACGGGATGCTGGTGACCAACCTCACTAATGTGCGTTATTTGTCCGGATTCACCGGTTCTGCCGGGTCGTGCCTGATCCTGAGCGGTAAGAACTACTTTATCTCAGACGGCCGCTACCTTACTCAGTCCCGAGCACAAGTTCAGGGGATGGAGATTATTATTGATGCCGGCTCTCACCTTCAGATTATCCGGGACAACAATCTAATTTCTAACGGCGCCTCTCTTGGYTTTGAAGCAGATTTTCTGCCTGTCACYCAGATGAACAAMCTGCGCGAGCTTTTYCCTGATACCCAATGGGAAGCCACATCCCGATTCGTGGAAGAGATAGCAGCTGTGAAGGATGAAAGTGAGCTTCGGGCCCTCCGGACTGCCGTGGAGATTACCGATAAGGTGTTTGACCAGCTCATTCCTGATTTGCGAACCGGTTCGGTAGAGCGGGAGGTGGCGGCAAAGATTTCGTTCGCTTACAAGATTCTTGGAGCAGAAGGCGATTCCTACAATCCCATAGTCGCCTCTGGGCCCAATTCCGCTTTGCCGCATGCAGTGCCTTCGGACAGGGAGTTTCAGGATGGTGATTTTGTGGTCATGGACTTCGGTGCTCTCTATCAGGGCTACCACGCTGATATGACACGTACGGTTGCCATTGGCTCTATCACTGACCGCCACCGTGAAGTGTATGCTGTGGTGCAGGAAGCTCAAAAGCGAGGATGCGAAGCTGCCCAAGCCGGCATGACTTGCCGGGAGCTGGATGCAGTTACGAGGGACTACATCAAAGAGCAGGGCTATGGTGATTACTACGTCCACGGGACGGGCCACGGCCTGGGATTGGAGGTGCATACCATGCCTCGCATCTCCCAAATCAGCAATGATACTCTTCAGGAGAACTACGTGGTTACAATTGAGCCGGGCATTTACATACCAGAGTGGGGCGGAGTGCGGATTGAAGATGATGTTATTATCCAAAAGGATGGTTGTGAGATTCTCAATCGCTCTACGAAAGAGTTGTTGGTTCTTTCCTGATATATTTCAGATACAATGATGCGTCACATAGTAATACTTGCATTATCCTTATCATTAATCTACTCATCYCTAACTGCAGATGATTCTGAACCCTATTTAAATTATCTCTCCAACGGCCTAAAACAGACGGTCTCGGATAGAACTAATCAAATCATACTAGGTTCGGCACTGTTGGGAGGRTTTCTATTGCGCGGGCAAGATATCCCTCTCCGCGATTCCAYTCAGCCGGATGGATTTATGTCTAAGCAGCTCTCTCTAGGACTCGATTTATATGGCAACGGCTGGGCTTACGGAGCAGCGATTATCGGTGTGGGTGCCCTTTCTTACCGTGAAGGAGGTAAGAGTCAGATGACGAGGGACCTTAAATATCTTTCTACTTCTCTGGGGACGGCTGGGGCGTTGACCTACCTTCTGAAGTGGACTGTGGGACGAGAACGGCCTAATGGGAACGATCGCCGGTCTTTCCCGTCAGGACACGCGTCAGCCAGCTTTGCTCTGGCYGCTTCTTTGGATGAGCTTTACGGTAACATGATAGGTCTCCCAGCTTACTTGATTGCTGCTGCTGTAGCAGCTCAGCGAATTCATGATAATAAACATTGGCTGACTGATGTCATTGCCGGGGCGGCTTTGGGAACGGTTATCGGGCGGGGGTACGGGAGGAGGCATGAACATGAGAGTAATATTGGCAAAGTAACTGTCTCTTCTTCATTAAGAYACCAAGGATTCAGTTTYACATTTTTTATTCCCCTGAGAATGGAGTAATAGAGTGCTGGGTTTCATTCATGATACACAACTAATTACTATACGTTATTCTCGGTTTGACGCTGGTTTATTTTATGTAAATTTGCAGGCATATTTTAGGTAAAATGGTTTGTTTACAATCCGTAAACTTTTTAATAATCAGTAAAAGAGCAGAACGTGGCCCCATCAAGAGGAAATAAGAATGTAAAACGAGGATGTATCGTCCCCATTGGCGGTGCTGTCAGCAAACGTAAGAATCCCGTTATCCTTCAAAATTTTGTTGATGAATGCGGTGGGGAAAATGCGGTTATACCTATAATTGCCACAGCAACAAAAGTTCAAGAAATTGGGGAACAATATGTTAAGCTTTTCAAAAAAATGGGAGCAAAGAAAGTATCTATTGTAAACATTCAGAAGCGAAGTGACTGCTTGAAGGAAGAATCTATTTCCAAATTTCTCAAAGCAACCGGTATTTTTATTACAGGCGGCAATCAACTGAGGTTGTCTACTATACTAGGCGGTACGCCYGTTGCACAGCTAATCCGGAGATTGAATGCAGATGGTGTRCATGTAGCCGGAACATCAGCAGGAGCTGCTATTTTATCGGAACATATGATATCCGGTGGACGAAGCGGTGAAACACCAACTCCCAGAAGTGTATCACTTACCCCCGGCCTTGGATTGACAAATAGTGTTGTCATTGATCAACATTTCCGCCAGCGGGATCGTCTTGGTAGGCTGCTCGCAGCAGTAGCTTACAATCCATTTTTAATAGGAATTGGCATTGATGAGGATACTGCGGTTTTCATCAAACATGATCATACATTTGAAGTTGTAGGCAGCGGTGCTGTAACTGTTGTTGATCCCAGTCATATAAAACATTCGACAATGAGTATAGCACGAGGTTCAGATGCAGTGAATCTTGTGGATATAAAACTTCACGTTCTGGCGGAAGGCGCATCCTATAATCTTGATACGAAAGAAGCTACCGTGCCTGAACCACAGCAATAATTGGTGCTGTTTTTCGAGGGAGAAAAATGAAAGTTCTGGAAACAAATGTATATGTAGGCCCTAATGTGTATGCCCACTTCCCGGTCATTCGCCAAATACTGGATCTGGGCATTTTAGAAGAATGGCCAACATCCAGACTAGGCCAAGCATTTACCGATAAGGTAATTGAGTATCTTCCGGGTCTTGAGGAACATGGCTGTTCGTACCGCGAAAAAGGCGGATTTATCCGGCGCATGATTGAAGATGAAGGTACTTGGTTAGGGCATGTTATGGAGCATGTTGCCATCGAATTACAGAACATGGCTGGTTCAAAAGTGACCTTTGGTAAAACCAGATCACTGGGAGAAAAAGGGCACTACAATGTGGTCTTCCAATATTTACAGCGGGATGTTGGCTTGGAAGCCAGTCGCCTTGCCCGCACCGTGATCCTTGATTTGCTGCCGGATGAGGTAAAAAAAGAACTCGGTGAAAAAGTAGGCGATTTTGCCTTCGAAGAGGCAAGGGATTCGTTTATACGTTTWGCTCAAAAATTTGAGTTTGGTCCCAGTACAGCCTCTTTGGTGGACGCTGCCAAAGAGAGAGACATCCCCTGGATCAGGCTGAACCGCTATAGCCTTGTGCAGTTTGGTCACGGGAAATACCAGAAACGAATTCAGGCTACTGTTACAAATGAGACTCGTCATATAGCTGTGGAAATAGCCAGCGATAAAGATGACACTAACTCATTATTGAGTAATCTCGGTCTTCCGGTCCCGATACAAAAACTTGTTTATAGTGAAAAAGAAGCAGTTTATAGCGCTCGCCGAATTGGGTACCCTGTTGTTCTCAAACCGTTAAACGCTAATCATGGCCGGGGTGTGTCTATTAATTTGACTGAAGATGATCAGGTCAAAAAAGCCTTTAAGATCGCCCGGGAAAGAGGGTCTTCACGCGGGGTTTTGGTTGAGAGTTTTATCACTGGACTGGACCACAGGATGCTGGTTATTGACGGGACATTGATAGCGGTCGCCAAACGTGTTCCAGGGCATGTGAAGGGAGATGGCAAACATACGATTCATCAATTGGTGGATATGGTAAATGATGATCCGCGGCGAGGGATTGGCCATGAAAAGGTCCTCACTCAGATTCAAATTGACCATCAAGCAGAACGTTTAATGAAGGCTAAGGGATACACGCTTGAGACTGTTTTGAAAAAAGATGAAATTCTTTTCCTCAGATCCACGGCAAACCTTTCAACAGGAGGAACATCGATAGATTTAACGGACCTTGTTCATCCGGACAATCGGTCCATGGCCGAACGGGCAGTGAAGGCAATCGGGTTGGATGTGGGCGGAGTCGATTTTCTTACGGATGATATCACTCAATCCTATAAGACCGTGGGCGGTGCCATTGTAGAAGTGAATGCCGCGCCGGGATTTCGGATGCATGTGGCACCCAGTGAAGGTGAACCTCGAGACGTCGCTGGACCGGTGATAGATATGTTATTTCCCCAGGGTTCTCCCAGCAGGATTCCCATTGCCGCCATAACCGGTACGAATGGCAAAACAACGACTACACGAATGCTGGCACACATCATGAAGACAGCCGGTTATACCGTTGGATTTACKACTACAGATGGCGTTTATATAGATGGACACCTGACTGTGAAGGGGGATATGACCGGTCCTAAGAGTGCGCAGATGGTTTTGAGAGATCCGGATGTGGATATGGCAGTTCTTGAGACGGCACGGGGCGGCATTCTTCGCAGTGGACTCGGATTTGAAAAAAGTTCAGTAGCTGCCTGCCTGAATATTTCAGCGGATCATCTTGGATTGCGCGGTGTGGACACTCTCGAACAATTGGCAGAAGCCAAGCGAGTGGTTGTAGAGACAGCMACAGATACAGCCGTGTTAAACGCGGATGATGAACATTGCTTAAAAATGGCCGATTATACCAAGGCGGAACATTTGTGCTACATTACTATGAATCCTGAACATGAACTGGTAAAACAACATATCCGCGCAGGAGGAAGGGCTGTTGTTMTCGAAAAGGGTATCAACGGGGAAATGATCACATTTTATGATAAAGGGGCACATATACCTCTTTTATGGACGCATTTGATTCCCGCTACTCTCGAGGGGAAAGCAATCCATAATGTGCAAAATGCCATGTTTGCAGCCGCACTTGCCTACAGCTTGGATAAATCCCTGGAAGACATCAGTCATGGACTGCGAACGTTCAACCAGACCTTTTTCCAGGCGCCGGGTAAAATGAATTTCTTTGAGGAACATCCTTTCAAAGTAATCCTGGACTATGCTCACAATCCAGCGGCTGTAAGGGCTATTATGGAGCTTGTCAGCAAATTGGAAGTGAGCAGGAGGCGAATCGGTGTAATCTCTGCTCCGGGTGACAGACGAGATGAGGATATTCAGGAAATAGCGGAAATCGCATCTGAGCATTTAGACTTTTTTATATGTAAAGCGGATGACAATCGCCGSCGGMGAGGTGATGATGAAGTCCCCCAGATGATGAAAAAAACACTCATTGAAAAAGGGATAGACGAAAAAGTCATCTTRGTTATCGCAGATGAACAGGATGCTATAAACGCTTCGCTGAAAGAGGCGGAAGAGGGTGATATGGTTTTGATCCTGGGTGATGACATTACCCGCTCCTGGAAGCAGATAATTCATTTTGAAAGCAGTTCCAAGAAAACGGCCGGGAAGTCTGAAATTCAACTTGATACAGAGATAGATCTTGACGAATCCGTTTTTACTCTTGAAGAAGGCCAGAAATTGATTCGGGACGAACGCGGTGTCCGCCTGGCAAAAGCAGAGTCAGATTAAAATATAAGCCTGAGTGTAATGGAAATCCTTAATTCACGTCGAATTACAGGTCCAAGCCTTTTCACGGAATTTCCAGGTGCCATGCTTGAGGTTCAAGTCCCAAACACAATTCAGGATGAAGCCATTCAAGCATGGGACGTGAGTGTCAGACGTTATTTAAATGTGGTAGGTTGGGGACAATCAACCACACTTACCAGAAAATATGAAAACGGAATTTCTCTCTANTTTARTGYCMCYAKRGAWNGSTTWATRWRMCGMNCTRYNAARTMMAKGWASYRSCYTKKRWKYWNNTGCTYTGKSKSAKSTSAWCAGTGAMRGWRYANTMTMMTKMMMKSAAKRRKTWAMYMNGAWTRWWWNNAAMGAAAWTKWMSNATRNAAMTWAAWMYAAWYWTTYTRRYRMWWAAKRMWKYSTYMRWSWKRMWKAMRNTANGATKKYWKMAATNNGATKMMATTRTTTYYKYTKSKACTGRGMMMSKNATSWCWCYYKWTTGRTSTKMWKAWRRKASCMNGATCSSGWWNGMGRYTKAYTSRRAMSWARYCWSTNACRWCYNTSTMMTAMYRWTCACGKGAWSAANCGSMRAMKSAACCATCGTCCGGCTGATGGAGACACTCCTCGCTGAAGCGGGATTCAGTCCCGGAGCTTCATCGACAGATGGACTTCGCGTTAACCTTGAAACGGTTGAGGTTGGTGATTATTCAGGGCCCGAAGGAGCCCGTGCAACTCTCCGGACAAAGGGAATTTCATCTGCCGTTTTGGAAGTGGCACGTGGCGGGATATTGAGGCGGGGTATGCCGGTTGAAAATGTTCAGGCTGCCATTATCACAAATGTAGCGGAAGACCATTTCGGTGAGTGGGGTGTCGCATCACTCCCTGATATGATTGCTACTAAATTTGTGGTAAGAAAAGTTTTAGCTAAAAATGGACTATTGGTCGTCAATGCCGATGATGCCGGTTGCGTGAAATTTGCTGAATCACTTTCAGAAACGCTCTGCTGGTTTAGTTTAGAAAGCAACAATCCTGTCATCAAACAGCATTGCGATGCAGGTGGGAGGAGTTGTTATGTTGAGGGTGACCAAATAATTTTTTCTTCGGCGTCAAATAAGGAAATCATTGCTGAGGTTAAGGATTTTCCTATTACAGTCAGTGGTATGGCCCGGTACAATATTCAAAAYTGTCTCGGGGCTATTTTACTGGCAAAAGCTTTGGATATTAATACAGTTGAAATAAAAAAGGGATTGTCGAGTTTTGGAGGATCCTTCAATGAAAACCCCGGTCGTGGAAATTTCTTTGAAAAAGAYGGAATAACCATTGTATTTGATTTTGCTCATAATCCTCATGGATTGAATGCAATTGTTGATTTGGTATCCCAATTTGAAGCCAAGCGGAAACTCGTACTCATTGGGCAGGCTGGGGATAGAAGTGATAATGATATTTTTAGTTTGGTTAAAGCTGCTGCGAATTTAAATCCGGACAAAGTAGTTGCGTGTGAAATACTAAAATTTCTACGGGGGAGAGAAACTGAGGAAGTACCTGAACTGATTAAGTCCTATTTTATTGAACAGGGGATTGAAGAGAATTCTATTATTATAAAGGAAGATATACTAAGCGGTGTTAATTCCGCTTTGGAGTGGGCTGAGTCCGGGGATTTACTCCTGTTGTTAGCGTTAGATCAAAAAGAAGAATGTATTGAAGCCATTCAGACTTTTTGCGCAGACCGATGAAGGAAAGAACAATACAGGAATTAAAATGAAAAAACAAAATATCCAGATTTCTGATCTTTACCGGCTGAAGCTGGTAAGCGACCCCCAAATTTCTCCGGACGGTTCTCAAGTAGTTTTTGTGGTGGAAACCATGCACAAAGGAGATAAGAAGTATTATACCAACCTTTGGCTCGTTCCGTCAAAGGGTGGACGACCCCGTAAGCTGACACACGGTAAGAAAAACGACAGCTGCCCCCGCTGGTCGCCGGACGGTAAGACGATTGCATTTATCTCCAAGCGACCCGCCGCTGACGGCTCCATGGCGAAACTGGAGGATTCCGGGCAGATATGGCTCCTCCCCATGGAAGGCGGTGAAGCTCAGCTGCTCACCCATCTTCAGCGAGGCGTAGTAGAAGCACTCAAATGGTCACCGGACGGCCAAGATATTGGCTTTTTGTTTCATCCTGTTGGGAAGGAGGTAACGTTCAAGRACGGCAAGCCGGAAGTGCCGGCATATCGCCACATCAAGGATATGTGGTTCCGGCTGGATGGAGTAGGATTTCTCGGTAGTRAGTTCACTCACGTTTGGGCTGCTAATGCCAGCAGTGGAGCATCACGACAGGTGGTGACAGGGAAGTGGAACGACGTCAGTTTTGACTGGTCACCGGATGGGAAGAAGATCGCTTTTATTTCCAATCGCCGGGAAGATTGGCAGTATCATTTTGAGGAAGATGAGATATATCTKGTTTCAGCCAAAGGCGGCGGACGTGTGAAGAACATTGACGCACCTTCAGGACCCAAAGACGGCGTCTCCTTTTCCCCTGATGGCAAGCGGCTGGCCTACATCGGACACGACCGTCCTTATGAGGGTTGGGGCGTGGTCAACTACACCATACGAACGGTAGGATTAAACGGGAGTGATCCCCGCAGCCACACGGARAAACTTGACCGTACTGCTTTTCCTCTCACGCTGGGAGATTTGACACCCAGCTTTGTTGTGACTGCGCCCATTTGGAGTCTTGATGGCAAGCAGCTCTATTTTAACTATTCTTCCGAGGGGAACTCGCTCCTGAGCCGAGTGGATGTCGGATCCGATAAAATTAATACCGTTGCGGATGGACAGGTAGTGGTCACTTTTTCCATGGACGCCACCGGGCAGATAATTGTCATCCACGGCGGGCAGTCAGAAGCTCCGGACGAGCTGTTTGTTTATGATATTTCGCAAGGTATTCACCGGCAGGTGACACGCATGAACAGCGGTTATGTGAGCAGTCGGAGTTTCAACTCACCTGAAGAGGTGTGGTTCAAGAGTGGTCGGACGAATGTTCAAGGGTGGATTGTGAAACCGCCAGGGTTTTCATCTAAGCGGAAGTACCCTTTAATTCTGCAGATTCACGGTGGACCGCGCTGCCAGTACGGGAGGCTGTTCGTCCATGAAATGCATTTGTTGGCGGCCAGTGGTTACGTGGTGATTTACACCAATCCCCGGGGCAGTCAGGGTTACGGCGAGAAGTTTGCCGACTCCATCACCGGAAAGTGGGGAGAGCCCGCCATGACTGACCTCATGGCGGCGGTGGATTTTGCTATCTCGTTGGGCTATGTTGACAAGAATCGTCTTGGCGTCACTGGCGGGAGCTATGGTGGCTATATGACCAATTGGGTGGTAACCCATACGGATCGCTTCAAGGCAGCTGTCACACAGCGGAGTGTTTCCAACTTTGCCTCCATGTTCGGTACCTCGGATATGGGATTCGACATGGAGTGGGAGTTCAAGACCACACCGTGGGAAGATCCCGAGTTGTACGCAAAGTGGTCGCCTATCACCTATATTGATAAATGCAAGACGCCGCTACTCATCATCCACAGCGAGCACGACTGGCGGTGCAATGTGGAACAGGATGACCAGATGTTCATGGCACTGAAGTACTTGAAGCGCGAGGTGGAGTATGTCCGCTTCCCAGAGGAGCCGCACGGGCTTTCCCGCCACGGTCGGCCGGACAGGCGAGAGGCGCGGCTGAAGTTTATCGTTGAGTGGTTCGACCGTTATCTTAAATAATGCTATTGTTTATTGGTATTTTTMTTTAAAATGAATTAATCTGAGAGAGAGGCATTGGATGTGAKCAATTTTATAAAAACGGGTTTATCGGCATTACTTGTCTTATCGGTCTGTTTTCTGTGGTCTRCTCCCCAGTACGGTAACCTTGACGTGCCGGATTTAATGGACGTTTCTATAGGATATTTGGAAGGGGAAATGTCAGATGTAGAATTCGATGGTTACTTTGATCAACAGAGGTTTCAGATCAGTYTTGATTTAATTAAAACAGAACTCAAAGACGCTGAATTACGAGARTCCGAGAGYAGTGATTTAACGTCTTTCCTGATCGATCTTTACAGTGTGGAGCTGGAAGGAATGGATATCGTTTTCGGGGATGATCCGATAGAATCTGTGGGGTTACATTTAGATGAGTTCAGTTTCACCTTCTCAGATCTGGACTGGGTTTCTTCTCCGGAGGATGATATACTGGAGTTCAATTCTTTSACAGGAGAACTGACCATCCGTGGTCTGGAGCTGAAGCTGAACAATGAATTCTATAACTTAATCAGCATGCTGGGCGGTAAGCCTGGTGTGTTGGAAATAGACCGCTTCAATGCCGAGGTGAGCTATAACCGCCGTGGACGGGTAACCCTCAGCGGCAAACTGATAACGCCGTTCGGTAAAGCTTCCGTGGATGGAGAGCTGCTTTTTAATGAAAGCAATCCCCAGCTTTCCCGCATCCGAAAGTTTAATCTGACCGTTGAGAACCTGTCAGACGAGTTGGAAGCGCTGTTACAGCAAATGGAAATGAAGAGCGGTATGACCCTGCCCCGGCATGGCCGGAAAATTGAGATCAGTTTTACYGGGACCCTTGGGAATCCTGTRTTGGAGGARTAGAKAWKGAAMARTKWCAKAWYAMKWKKMAYMMTSWKCACGGCAACTATCTTTATCGTCTCCTGTGGTGATTCAACCGAAGGTGTTAAATCAACTGCAGGTGGCAAATCTCCCAAAGAAAGTATAGCAAACCATGGTGATGATTCTGCTGAAATTATATTAGTTGCCTACGACTGGGTTTATCCAGATATGGATAATCCCATGGGTGCTTGGAAGTTTTCTAGTGATGGCACCTTTAACTATAGCACAACAGCGTTTGGTGGGATGACACGAACCGGAACGTGGAAAGATGTAGGAGATAGTAAAGTAGAGCTTGATTATGGCGATGGAGGAACCGGTAAATTGGCGATTACA
>NVVH01000044.1 GCA_002402135.1 Fidelibacterota bacterium
GAGCTTCTTTTTGCTGCCGCCAGCTCAAAAGTTCTACAGCGGTTTCGATACTGCACCATCGAAAAGATTCGTGTTCATCGGAGAGCTCCACTTCTGCTGATGTAACTTCAATCCCAAACACTGGGATAAGATGCATCCGGTCATCGTGACTCTGGTAAAATGAACTGACATAATCTATGGTAAACATTCGGGCCGGCTCGAATCCTGTCTCCTCTTTCAGCTCACGAATAGTCGCTTCCACGGCAGATTCACCGTCCTTAATATGTCCGGCTACTCCCTGCAAAAGATGTCCGAAGTGTTTTTCGGAAGGACGCTTCAGCAGTAGATAGGCCGGGCGGTTTCCATCCCAGCGATAGACGTAACTGTCCACGTGAGTGGTAACAACTTCAGTCACTGCTCTCCTCCAATCCTGCGAGGAATTCCAGTGACCATGATGCAAATGTACCGGCAGAGATTTCTGTACGAATGCGTTCCATTAACGAGAGGTAAAAGGTAACATTGTGGAGCGACGCCATTCTATGCGCGAGGATTTCATTCAGTTTGAACAGATGGCGGAGATAAGCTCGCGTAAACGTCCGGCAGGCGTAGCAACGGCACGACTCATCCACCGGCGAGAAATCGTCCTTATAACGTCCGTTCAAGATGTTAAACTTTCCGCTCCAAGTAAAGATCTGACCRTTCCGGGCGTTTCGAGTCGGGATAACGCAGTCGAACATATCCACACCTGCATCAACAGCTTGAACGATATCCTCCGGCTTTCCCACACCCATAAGGTAACAAACCTTCTCTTCAGGCAAAAGTTCATCTTTCATCTCCAGAATCTCAAACATGGCAGATTTCTCCTCTCCCACCGCCAACCCTCCAATGGCAATACCTACATCCGCCAGCGGCACAAGCTCTTCAGCACTGMGGCGGCGTAGATCAGGATAAATGCCACCCTGAAGGATAGGAAAAAATGTGCTCGCCTTGCCGTAGAGCAGCGGATTTTCCGCCAGATAATCTGCACTCTGCTTAGCCCATTTCGTAGTGCGAGACACTGCTGCTTCCACATCATTCCGGGATGCATCTCCCGGTGGGCATTCATCAAACGCCATTATGATATCACTCCCCAGCTTTAGTTGGATTTCCATGGATATTTCCGCTGTCATGTGATGTTCGCTGCCGTCAAGAGAAGACTTGAACACCACTCCATCRTCGGAWATCTTCCGCAGTTTCGCCAARCTAAAAACTTGGAAACCGCCGCTATCGGTGAGGATAGGACGTTCCCACGCTATGAAGCGGTGGAGCCCGCCGGCCTGACGGATTGTTTCCATCCCCGGGCGGAGATAGAGATGATAGGTATTGCTGAGAATTATGGACGCTCCGGCTGTCATCAGTTCCTCCGGCGAGAGTGTTTTTACGGCTCCGTACGTTCCAATGGGCATAAAGACCGGGGTCGAAATATCACCTCTGTCAGTAGTCAAAACTCCAACACGGGCGGAGGTAGCGGTGTCCTTTGCTTGAATAGAAAAGTTCATACTGCAGTAATTGAACGCTTCATTTACAAAATAGAATCAAAGCAGAAGATCAAAAGCTTCCCGTACGGACTTTACTCCTTGCAGTTTTATACCTTTRGACTTTCCCTTCAGTTTCTTCACACTTGTCACCGGTGCTATGATAGATTTGAATCCGAGCTGTTTCGCTTCTTCCATCCTCCGCTCAAGGTTAGACGCTCCCCGTAGCTCGCCTCCCAGTCCCACCTCTCCAACCAGCACAGTGTCTGCAGGCAGTGGACTATCGTTCAGGCTCGAGGCAATGGCTGAAATTACAGCCAGGTCTGCCGCTGGTTCGTCTATCCGCAAACCGCCTACAAAGTTGACGAAGACATCCTTGGTACTCACCGGAAAGCCGAGCCGCTTCTCCAGGACTGCCAGCAGCATGGCTAGTCGCCGGATATCGAATCCAGTCACGTTCCGCTGGGGTGTACCAAAATTGGCGTTRGAGGTTAACGCCTGCACCTCCACCAAAATAGGACGGCTCCCTTCCATTGATGGTACCACTGCTGAGCCAGCTACGTCGGCATTCCTTTCCGCGAGAAAAAGTTCTGATGGATTTGCCACTTCTACCAATCCCTTCTCCGTCATCTCGAARACACCTACTTCACTGGTGGATCCGAATCGATTCTTAACTGCCCGAAGAAGCCGGTAGTCGTGCCGGCCGTCGCCTTCCAAATAGAGTACCGTATCTACCATATGCTCCAACATTCGTGGACCGGCGATGATGCCGTCTTTGGTCACATGACCGATCACAACAGCTGATAACTTAGATGATTTGCACCGCTCTAAAATCTTCTGTCCGCATTCGCGAATCTGTCCCACAGCCCCCGGAAGACTGTCGTTCCCATCCGAGTAGATAGTCTGGATGGAGTCAATTATCAGGTATGCCGGCTTCACTACTGATAGCTGTTCTTCGATCCCTTCCCAGCAATTTTCTCCAGTAAGAGTCAGCTTATCCGAGTCAATTGCCAGCCGGCGGGCTCGGAGAGCAATCTGATCCTCACTCTCTTCAGCAGAGACATAAAGGACGTTCTGTTTTAGTCCCGCGACCGCTTGTAAAGCCAAAGTGGACTTGCCTATACCTGGATTTCCACCCAGCAAAATCACCGAACCGGGGAGTATACCTCCGCCTAAAACACGATCAACTTCAGGGATGCCAGTGGTTGCTCGTTCCAATTCATCGCCATACAGTACATCCTGCAGTGGAACAGTCTTTCGTGGCTCTCTCCGGGAACGCTTACCGTTGGTGGAAACAGTAAATTCTTTCACAGTTCCCCATTCCCCGCAAGACGGACATTTCCCGTGCCATTTCGGGAAATCGTTACCGCAGTCGGAGCAGAGAAAAGTTATCTTTGACTTGGATTGTGCCATGATCGTGGGAAATGAAGTTGATCACGACCTCAGGGAAAATCAAGAGAATTTCATAAATGCTTGAATCTACAAATCMGTCCCGAGCGATAGGTAGTACTGGGGTCTGGATGAGCCGYGCATGGTGTAGTCCCAAGCMGTATCCAGYCGGAGAATAAAGTAGCCGAGGTTGATTCTTATTCCGACGCCGTAATCCACAATAATGTCATCGAATTCTTCTCGGCCGGTATTAGGATTCACATAAGAATAATTGAAATCTCCATCCCAGGCAGCGCCGGCATCCACAAACATTACGCCGCGGATATTGCCGAATATTATTTTCAGCGGGAACCCTARCGCAAGATAGTTCACGAATGGGAATCGAAATTCGAAATTAGTCAGGAAGAGGCTCGTCCCAGCCCGTTCTAAGAATCGTGTCCCTCTTACCGGTAGAGCAAAAATGGAGAAGTAGAGATTTTTTAGATAGTCTTCCTGATCACTCTCAAACAGATATTCATCAGGGTTGAATCGAGTTGATTCATCAGTTACTCCATTTGTCTCTCCAACACCAAAAATCCAGTTATCCACACCACCCAAAAAGAATTTCTGTGCATCGGTTCCGAAACTCTGTCCGGCCATAACTCTTAAAGTAAAAGTGTAGATGCGAGACAGTCTGAAATAGCGACGGGCATCCAGCATGACAGTCTTAAAGTCCAGCTTATTTCCGTAGGCGTTAAGACTCTGGAAATACTGCAGGTTTGCACGGAATCCGTCACCGGGACCGGTGAAACCCCAGACCGAATTGTCATAAATCCAATTCAGACGATAGGTGAGTGCTTTAAGACTGATGTCTTCACCGATTTCGTATTCATCAAAACCAGCCAAATTATATAAGCGATGATTGATAGTGTGAGTGCTGATACCAAGCTCAATCCGCTGAAAGCGGCTAAACGGCCGGGCAAGAGATAAATCTAGAGCATAATGCCTGAGCCGTAGAAATTGATATTGACTCCCAAAAAAGTTCGCTGTGTGGTAGAAAGAAACTGAATAGTCTGTTCTCTTACGGAGATAATCATATTGGAAAAAATAGTCGCTATTCTCAGGACTGATGACCATCTCCGTCCCGAGGAAAATCCGGTGATCGCCCAAAATATCGCTAAACGCAAAGAGTGTTGTACCCATGTACCCGAAAACATTGCTGAAGCTCGCCTGACCATTTACCAAATCGAGAGAAAATCGTGTTTTGTAGGGATGGATGAGGTAGTCACCATCCTCTTCCATATAATCACCGAGAGCCAACGGTTCTTCACCCAATCCTGATGTGGAATCCACCTCATCATTGTAGTGGGAATATTCTGAAGCAAATATCCAGCGGGTGAACTCTGATTCGTCAAGTCCTCTATGCTTACGCTTTTTCCGCTTGTCATTTGATTCTTGTTCACTATCATCAGTCTCATCACCCTTCAATGCAAAGTTCGATGCCTTCACATCAACCGACTCCATGTCCAGAGGGTTAGTCAATGAATAAATATCCCAACCAATATCTGAGTAACCGGAAAAGATGAGATTCTGATCATCGTTGGACCAACTAAGCTGGAAAATCCCGGTTAAGACATTACTGATGGCTCGGGAACTTCCGCTGTCGAGATCATATAGGTAGAGATTCCAAACGCCATTTCTATCAGCAGTGTACGCCAGCGTGTTGGTGGTATGGGACCAAGCCGGATAATTTTCACTATCTGGTGTATTGGTGATTCTTAAAATTTCATTACTCTTAAGATCATAGAGATATAGGTCTGTCTGGCGATAATCGTGGTCGATCATACTGAATTCATCTGGCTCAAGAAGATGATCTCCTCGATCAGATACAAACAAAAGTTTAGAACCATCAGGACTCCATGTAGGTTCACTATCGGAAAATATATCCTTCGTAAGATTTAGGAGGGATTTATCTTTTAAGTCATATATATAGAGATCGCTAGAATTGTTCTTATTCCCAATAAAGGCAATCTTGTTTCCTACCGGACTCCACGATGCAGTAAAGATTCCTTCCAAATCGAATGTCAACTTCCTCTCTTTACCAGAATCTACATCGATGATATAAAGTGCGTCAGATTCTCCCGATTTTGCTGCCAGAACGATTTTCTTCCCATCTGGTGACCACGACAATCCCGGCTGCAGCCATTTCAGTTCCTCGAAGTCCGGTGTCCGATTTCCTTTCACCAGTTTTTTTAAGACCTTACCGTCTTCCGCAGAGATTAGATAAACATCAGCGTAACCGCTTCGATCAGTCAAAATCGCGATACGGCCTCCATCAGGTGAAATAGCTGGAGAAACATTAAAGTAATTCTGAAGTTCTTCATGGTCAGTGAGGCGATGTGCATAATCTTCTAGATATTCTCTACCAGCAAAATCAGGCCAATATTCTTTCTTGAGATACTTTTCCCAGCGTTTCGAAAGATCTTTATAATCAAGACCAACAGAATGCTCAAAAGCTTCTTCTACGTTCTGCTTCTGTTTAGCGCGTCCCCAAATCTCTCCAATCTTYTGCCATCCGTAGGTATCTGCAATGAATTTCCAGACTGACTGACCTCCTTTGTACACCATGTAATATTCCAGTTCTCTAATATCAGGAATTCTTTCATTAACAGCTACATCTCTCATGATCATGTCCGCTTGAGTGTCCCATTTCATGGAAAGATATTCTGCCAAACCTTCATTCATCCAAAGTGGAATACGGATCTGAATACGATTGGATATCAAACTTTGAGCTGAACCGCCATAGATCATGTCGTTAATAAAACCGTGAACCAATTCGTGATGAATCACATGACGAAACTGCTCATATGATCCCTCAAATGGAATTACAATTCGATTTTTGAAAAGTTCAGTTACACCACCTACCCCTTCCGGCATGTACTGGTAAGTCACGTTTGTCTGCTGAAAGTCGTTATGAGAGCTGTATACGATAATGGAGATCCGCTTCTTCAAATCCCAATTGAGGTGGAGACCGATTTGGTCATATGCTTTTTCGGATACCTCGGAAGTAAATTCAGCCAGTTGCAAATTCTCACCATAGAAATAGATATCAAAGTGAGCAGACTGAATATAGGACCAGTCAAAAGTCCGATATTGGACTTTATTTTTACCGAAGTTTTGCCCCATTAGCGAAAAAGGAGCCGCTAGGACAATAGCAATTAATGTAATATGTAGCATTCGTTTCATATCTTTACTATGTATCATGCGGAAATTGGTTCCAAGCAGAGTTCCTTTCCGTCATTCTTGCAATAAATTAAAAAAGATTACCGGAGAAAGCAAATGAGGTTCCATTCTCTGACTTTAACTACATCAGAAAGTTAAACAACTTAAACTTAGAGAGAGGACAATTTTGTTTGCGTGATGAAATCACCATCGGTAAGTTTTCAGACGATGGATCTCCCTCTCTTTTTTATCTCAGACGTACATCTCAGACTTGCTACTGTCGAGACAGAAAAAAACAAACGCGAGAATCTTATCAATTTTATCGACCATGTAGCCGAACAGGGAGGATCCCTCTTTATCGTCGGTGACTTCTTCGACTTCTGGTTTGAATACAAATACGTCATCCCTAAAGCTTATTTCGAAATCCTAAGCGCTCTTCAGGAAGCTAAACGAAAGGGAGTAACTCTTAATTTCGTACTTGGTAATCATGACTATTGGACCGGGGAGTTTATCAAAGAGAGGATTTTTAACAAAGTATACGAAAAAGAAACTTACATAGAAGTTGGAGGTAAACAAATTTTTGTTACTCACGGAGATGGACTTCTATCATGGGAAAGGGGATACAGAATATTCAGGGCTATCATCCGGAATCCACTATTCGTCTTTCTCTATCGCTGGATTCACCCTGATTTGGGTTATGCATTTGCTCGTTGGATTTCAAGAAGAAGCCGTCATTACAATCATACTGATGAATACAATGATAAAATCATGGGTGAATTGAGCGAATACGCAGGAAATATTTGTCAAAATGGTGCTGATTATGTGGTTATGGGGCACTATCATCAAGCAAAAGAAGTCAAACTTACAAGCGGGAAACTAATTGTCTTGGGTGACTGGATTAGATATAACACATTTGCAGTCTTTGATGGTGATAATTTATCTCTTAACTATTGGAGGTAATTATTACATGAATAAAACAAAATCATTTGGAAGAATATCCGTTTTCATTATAGTCACTTTGATCTGTGTACTTACTCTTTCTTCATGCTCTACAATAAAAGGACTCTTCGGTAAGAAATCCATAGGAGAACAGACTCTTGCTGGAGTTGAAGAACTGAGATTAAGTTACATACAAGGTGATATTTCTGCTCTGGAAGAACTAATTACTATTTATACTAATGATGATCAGCCACTCAACGTGAGAGTCTCAGCAGTCAGAGCCATGAGCGAGAGCCGACACCCACTGGCATTACATTCCCTGGCTGAATATGTTGGTGCTGCTGAGGCGCTTGAACTCGATTTGATGACAGCGAGCATAGATGTTCTTGGAGCTTTYGAAAATGATCCCATCGCATCTGAAGCGTTAATGGAATCTATATTTAGCATTGATGAAAAGCTGCGAGATCTTCAGGGTACTGTATTCAAGAGTTTGACTAATGTCAGTTCTGAAGATCAGGTTTTAGCTCTTATAGATGTGTATGAACGAAGCAGAGCTGCCTTTTATAATACTTCAATCATGATATCAAAGACATTGGCAGAGATGGATGAGGATGAGGTCGTCCCCATCCTTATCTTTCTGGCTAAAGACGAGATGCTGGATGTAAAAACACGCAACCGTACACTGGAAATTCTATCCAAGCGCAAAGATGATCCTAAGGTGGTGGAAATGTTTGTAGAGATGCTAACTGATCCTTCCCTGGAAGCACAGGTTCGTGATTTCGCTCTACATACAATGAAGGGAGTTAAAGAAGAACGTTTGATTTTGGCTTTGCTGGAAACGTACAACCAGGGCCAAGCCAGCTATTACTCCCTCCTGAATACACTACTGGATGCATTGGGTAAGTTCGATGATCCAACTGTCAAGCCGACTCTTGCTGAAATCGCTCTATCAGATAATATACCAAGAGATTTGCGGGTAAAAGCCATTAATAATCTGGGCAATTTTAGAGATCCGGAGATTTTTAAGAAAGTCCTCCCCATGCTGGAGGATCCTGAGAGCTACATCTATTATCCTTACATCATCGAATTGGCCCATACACTGGGTGTGGCAGAAGAATACAAGAACGAGATCAAGGAAGCTGCTCTGGTGGCTCAGGAAAAAGCACTGGAAGAAGAGGAGCGTGACAAATAAATGAAATACCGGTGGCTTGCACATTTAACTCTGCTCATGCTTTTCATCTGGGGCTGTGGAACCAAGGCACCAGTGTCCCGTCCTACCGAAGGTGCCTCTCAAGCTACTGTAGAAATTCCGGGAATATCGACTCAAGAACAGTTGGATTTTATGGCTACGGCAAATCGTTTAAGAGGACATGTGTCATCACTTATTTTTCTGGCAGAGAATCGGGCCGATGCCACCTTTACTGCCGCRTCAGATCAAATACTCAGTGAGGAGGAATTAGAGAGATTAGACGAAATTAAAACTCAGGAGGG
Organism: Fidelibacterota bacterium; assembly: GCA_002402135.1. Taxonomy (GTDB): domain Bacteria; phylum Fidelibacterota; class Marinisomatia; order Marinisomatales; family UBA2128; genus UBA2128. The sequence goes on from NVVH01000044.1 coordinate 8,514, forward strand.
CTCTACCTACAAGGACCTAATCTTCGACCTCGACACATTCATAGGATATCTCCCGGCAGAAGGTCAGATGTACGCTAATATCTCCAAAGGCCGAAAAAATGTTGTGGGAAAGTTTGCCACTTATACACTCTCGTTAGATGCCGGTATTGCCGATCAGAGTCTTGATCCTGAGGAGAAAAGTGCCATCGAAGCCAACTCTCGCATCGTGGTATCGGAACTTACCTTTATTGAATCTTCACTACCATTGCCACCCGATAGTATGAGAACCGGAAGTATTTTTATTGTTGAATCCGATTCGGTTGACATGTTCTTCGAGATAGTAGAGGATGTAGAAAAGATGACTCGTGAACTGGAGAAACTGAGAGCAACAGTTGCAGAATATACCTCAGCCAAAGAAGAGATGAATACTTTCCTGGAAAGAGAACAACTTATGAAAGGAGAGATTGAAGCAACAAAAAGTGACGTTTCAATCCTGTACACACAAATTGATACAACAAAGGCAGTGCAGGAGCGCGGGTTTGGTACGCTGAAAAAGAATTTGTCCTCCACAGCTGACTCTATCGGTACTCTCATCAGACAGGTGGATGCATCTATAAAAGACAATATCGCCAATCTTGCCACTGATATCGCAGACAGCCTGTTATTACAACAAAGTGCATCGGACAGCCTATTCTTTCTGGTAGGTACAAACATGTCTCTTTTTCGGGCACAAATAGATTCTCTGAAAGGCGTCGTCCGCTATTATGACATTGCTGAAAAAGGTCTACCTATAATTGATGAGGAAGTGCTAAACATACTAAAACTTCCACTTCTCAGACATAAGATTACTCTCGCTAATGGAACTATAGTAATCGGACACATCCTTGCGGAAAATCTGGATGTCATCGTCATGCAGACTACTATTGGAAAACTGGTGATTGACAAACAGTTCATCGTACAATATGATGAGAAATTTTTCCCTGGTCCTAAAGTGGAGTTCGAAGGCGACTATCAGTTAATCGAATATTCTGATCGAGAAGAATTTGTCGGSACTGTTCGTAACGTTGGGAAAATTCGAGCTGATTTCGTGAGAATTACCTTCTTCCTTTGGGGCGCTACAACCAATCCTCTCGGTATTGGCTCAGGAATGGTGGACGGAATGACCACCCGGTTTACTACGGGAGTCATCAGCGACGCATCTCTCGATCCGGGTCAGACCGGAAGGTATTATGTGGTAGTAGAAAAGCAGGTCAGTAAGAAAGTAGCTTACCGTACTAATGAATTGAATTGGCGGGAATTCAAAGCTGAGGAGTGAGTGATTGACTCTTATCTCCACTTACTTTGTCCTGAAAATTCTCTCCCACATCTGTTTTCGTTCGTCTGGAATCAGATAATCTCTAAACATCTTTTCTCTATACATAGTAAGATTCACCCTGTGTGTGACCGTTAATAAATGAACTCTCAGCGTAAGCTCCGATTCTTTGATCATTTGACCCAGTTGTTTTAGACTCACCGGAATCTCCCATTCAAACTGAATCATATCCTCCTTACTTATTTCTTCTTCCACAGTGATACTGTCTCTATCCGCTTTTACAAGAATTACACCATCCAGTGACCTAAGCAAGAATCCCTCCAGTGGAAAATCATGATCACCAGAAAAGACAAGATGGTGGCTCCAAGATTGCTGGCCGCGTTCTCGTGTCTTCACCAACTTCAATTGGAAACTGGAGATCATTAGCCCTTGATATGCTTTGGGAGGTAATTCATTAGGATCAAACAGGTAACCATAATTTTCAGCCACAGTTTCATTTCCTCCAAAAGATTTATCATACTCAACTTTGTATAAGAGTTCCCAATACTCAGGTGTATTTATGAAATGCTCAATAATCACCTCCCTGAATGCATTGATTGCATCATCTAATTCCTTTAAAGTTTTTTTGCCAGTCTTGTAGTCATCTTGGAAATTTATATTTAATGCTTTGAAACGATCATATTTACCGGGATCTGTTTTCAGTCCTTCCATTTCGCTTACATGGTCAATAAAATCAATACGCCATTTTATCATCGACTTGAGAGTAATCTCTGCAGTTCTGACTGTGGCTTCCGCTTCACCAAAGGTTGCTCTCAATTCACGATAGGGTGGCTTCTCCTGTGTATATCCCCGAGGCACCTTTTCCATAAGAGAGGAATAGCGTAAGCTATCTTTCTTCAGGCTCTGCATTGCATTTTGGTAGCTTTTCTCCAGAAGTACCATATCCTTATCCATCTCGGAGAGGATATCTCCGAATTCACTAATGAGTTTAAGCAAATTCTCAAGATCTTCTCGAAGCTCCTCTACCCGAGAAGTACCTTGGTCAAATCTTTTGGTGAGCCGGATTCTTTCGTTGGAAATAAGCTCAAAATTCTCCCACACCCGTAATTCTTCTCCACGTTTTGCAATCCCCGTAAGAAGTTGCTGTGTCTGATCCAGTAGAAAACGCAATGAATCCTTTCTAGACGCAAGATTCTGTTGCGCATCTAGGAGATTAGTGCGAACAGAGTCAGCATTACGGAATATTCCATAATCGGTCATTCCCGTTACTCTTTCTTTGAACAGCCTGAACATCTGCTCATTCTTACCARAAGATCTCTCTACGTCACGGTTAACAATTTTAATTTGGCCGTTAAGATCATCTCTAAATCTCTCGATATCGATTATCTTATCCAACATAGTCCGATGAACATTRCCTAGTGGAGCAGCCCGCGCCAGATCACTCAGGGCTTCCGCCAGRRTCTGCTCAAGATCTCCAGCCAACTGCTTAGCCTGCGGGAATTCCTCATCCTCCGGTGAAATAACTATCTTTCCCTTTAATCCACCGCCGAAGAGTTCGCTGTATTTATCACTATTTTTGTTTATTGAAATATTATATCCGTTCAGCCGCTTCATGATTTTCCTGTATTCCAAGAAATCATCACGGATGGYAAGGTAGAGGGGGGATTCCCGTGTACCATCAGGGAACTGAAGTTTCACTTCATYTTCAATACTYTTATACGTTTTTGTAACTTTTTTTATAGCTGAAGCAGTCTCATTAACCCGCYTGRAGAACTGGCTCTTGCTATAGGATTGTGCAGYTAACCCARRKWTAAGCAAATTTTCAAGATCTTCTTGAAGCTCCTCTACCCGAGAAGTACCTTGGTCAAATCTTTTGGTGAGCCGGATTCTTTCGTTGGAAATAAGCTCAAAATTCTCCCACACCCGTAATTCTT
>NVVH01000009.1 GCA_002402135.1 Fidelibacterota bacterium
GTGACGGTTGGAACGGTAATGTTCTGACCATTGGAGACCAGACATTTGAGCTGCTGAGCGGCGATTTTGCCACAGGCGAGGCATGTCTGCCAGATGGTGATTTTGCAGTGACCTGTGACGGTGGTTCTTGGCAGGAGGAAGTTTCCTGGGAAATCCTGGATGAAGCAGGCAACCTGTTGCTTGCTGGTGGAGCTCCCTACGAAGGGACGTTGTCACTTGATGCCCCTTACACTCTAACCCTGTCCACAGCCAGTTGGGCGTCCGAGATCTCTTGGGCTATTACAGCAGCTGGAGATAGTGGAAATGTCATCTATACGGGATCAGGTTATAGCAATAACACTGACTATGAGTTTGGCTTTGACCTTGCCGATGGTGACTATGAGTTCCATATGTACGATTCCTACGGTGACAGCTGGAACGGTGCCACCTACAGTATAGACGATGCAGCTGGCCACAACATTTCCAGCGGTGGGCTAACTGAATATACTAACTACGGTATGGATCCTTTCTCAGTGCCGTGGATGGCCCCTTTATATCCTTATTACTTTACGCTTAACACGGCCAGTTGGGCGTCCGAGATCTCTTGGGCGGTTTCAGCGGCTGGAGATAGTGGAAATGCCATCTATACGGGATCCGGTTACAGCAATGATTCGACCTTCGCTGATACCTTTGACCTTGCCGATGGTGACTATGAGTTCCATATGTACGATTCCTACGGTGACAGCTGGAACGGTGCTACCTATGTCATTTTGGATGGTGATGGCAATACAGTTTCGGCGGGTGGTCTGACGGATTATACTAACTACGGTATGAATCCATTCTCCGTCCCGTTTGTATTCCCGTACAACCTAACCTTAACCACAGCCAATTATGGGGGCGAGGTTTCCTGGGCTATTACAGCAGCTGGAGATAGTATTGCCGTCTATTCAGGTTCTGGTTACAGCAGCTATACTGAATATGTAATCGGACTTGATCTGGCCGACGGTGATTACGAGTTTCATTTGTATGACTCATATGGTGACGGCTGGAACGGCGCCACTTACAGCATAGACGATGCAGCTGGCCTCAACATTTCCAGCGGTGGACTCACATCCGGTGACTACGGTATGGATCCTTTCTCAGTGCCGTGGACACCCCCCCTGTATCCTTATTACTTTACGCTTAACACAGCCAGTTGGGCGTCCGAGATCTCTTGGGCGGTTACAGCGGCCGGTGATTCAACCGCACTTTACACAGGCTCGGGTTATTCTAATGATTCGACCTTCGCTGATACCTTTGATCTGGCCGATGGTGATTACGAGTTCCATATGTATGACTCCTATGGTGACGGCTGGAACGGTGCTACCTACAGCATAGACGATGCAGCTGGCACAAACATTGTTAGTGGTGGACTCGCATCCGGTAGCTACGGTATGGATCCTTTCTCAGTGCCGGCTCCGCCTCCCCCAACGGGAGACAGTTGTGAAGAGGCCTTCTCTTATGGCGTTGTTAATGGCGACCCTCAGGTCGGTTCAACCACAGAATCAGGTGATGCAGACTGGTACAGCTTTGACGTGGATGTAGACTATGACAACGTGTCCATATCCTTGTGCGAATCAGGCTTCGACACAAAACTGGAAGTCTGGGGTGCTTGTGATGATGCTGCCTACCTTGGATACAATGATGACTTTTGCGGCCTGCAATCACAGGTTGATCTCACCGATGTTGCAGCCGGCACGTATCATGCCAAGGTTTTTGGTTACGGTTCGAGCTTTGGTGATTACATATTAACGATTACCGGTTGGGATAATCCTGCTGTACCTGCTTTAACTGCTACTGCTGGGATGGAAGAGATTGTTCTTGATTGGGAACCTGTACCAACCAGGGGAATGTACAGTCCCCAGGTTGATATCAATGGGACCAATCCTTCTAAACAAGAAGAAAAACAAGATTACTATATACAATACGACCCAAGTGACTATCCCGCGCCGAGACAGGGTGGCGATACGATTGGAGACGCTACTGCTATTGATGCCCTGCCATTCGACGCTGCGGGTACCACTGCAGGTTATATCGACGATTATGATGAAGAGTGCCCTTACACCGGCAGCACCTCTCCGGATGTGGTGTACAGCTATGCTCCTACGGCAGATATGTTCATAGATATTAGTATCTGTGAATCTGCGTATGATACCAAGCTCTATGTCTACGAGAATGATGCTGGAAACAACATAGCCTGTAACGATGATGCCTGTAATAGTTCGGATGGAAGTCCGTATAGAAGTACTCTGGATCAGGTGAGTCTGACGGCTGGCAATATCTACTACATCGTCGTTGATGGCTACGGCGGTAATTCTGGCGATTATAATATTAGCGTAACTGAAGCTGAAACTCCTCCTGATGCACCGGCAAACGATGAATGTGCCAATGCAGAAGCAGTAACCGGTCCCTACCCGATTGAGATTACAAGCTCAAGTGCGGGAGCTACCGTTGACTGTGAGGGTTTTCTTAATTGGAACGCGGTCTGGTATGAGCTTGAACTCCCCTATGCCAGTAATAGTGTAGATGTTTTTATCCAGGCTGATGGCGCAATAAGCAATGGTGGAATTGTCCTCATGGATGATTGTGCCTGTGATGATTACATCGCTAGCACTGGTTTTGATTGGGATCCTGCAGGTGGTTGGTTAAACGTCTGGTTTGACGGTGTTTCTGGAGCTGACAATGATGGGACAATCTTATTCCCATTGTTTATTGATGCCCCGCAGGGCTTTACGGTCACATTTAATGTGACTGGAGAGTATGCCCCGTCATTCAACGTCTATCGTGACGGCGGAGATACCCCCATTGCCGAGGGTGTTGAAGGTACAACATACACTGATGGTGATCTTACGGGTGGTGTTGAATATTGCTACACGGTGACACAAATAATGCCGGATGAAACAGAATCCGGTCACTCAAATGAAGCGTGCGCAATCCCAGAGGCGAGCACAGTAGAACTAGCAGGAACATGGCAAATGGCTCCAGAAGCAGGTGCGTTGATTGTAGGGGATTATGATGGTAATATATGGTGGGCAAACTCTGAAGAGGATGTTGTTACAAGAGCGTGCTATTTCGATGACGACTATGTTTTCAGTGGAGATGGTACGTTTAATAATGTTCTAGGTGATGACACCTGGCTTGAAGCATGGCAGGGTGTAGAATATGACCAGTGTGGAACACCTGTTTATCCTCATGACGGTTCAAATGCAGCCACATGGGATGAAGGTGGAGGCACTATTACGCTTAATGGGGTAGGTGCCTATTTAGGACTTCCAAAGGCATATAACGGAGGCGAAATCGGTAATCCTGAAGACGCTCCGGAATCCATTACCTATGCTATAACGATGTCAGATAATGACAGTACATTGACTGCAGTGGTAGATATTGGTTTTGGACTTTGGACCTTTAAGCTTGTTTTACCTGAGGTACTACCGGACCTCTGTCCACCTTCTGATCTGATGGCTGAGGGTGGTGATAGCGAAGTGTTCCTGAACTGGAATGCACCGGGTATGCTGGGTGCAATACCGACTATTGAACGTGTGGGACTGGATCCGCCGGTAGCCCAGAAAGCTCATTTGCCAAAGGGTGTAACCAGGCCGGATAATTCCAGAGAGTGTTACAACTGGAATGATGCCTGGTTTTACCTCTGGTTTGGTGGTGAATGGGGACCGACATCCGTCTTTCCGTTTGAGCCTGGTAGCTATACGTTGGAGTCAGTAGCTATTTCTGATTACTCTGGCACCTATATCGGCCTTACGGAAGCTACAGCCACAGTGAATGTTGGTGTTGTAGACATGGCCGGCACGGTTGAAACCATAGCCACCGGCACTCTTATGACTGACGGCAGCTACGGCATGATTGAGTTTGACGGTACCGGTTTTGAACTGGATACGGCTAGTTGGATTGGGGTCTCTATTTTCCCACAAACCAATGTAGGTGACATAAATGGTGATGGTGCGGATGATTTTGCGCCGTTCCTCCTATCTGATGACGGTACTAGCCCGACCGGGTGGTGCGGCTGGGATTCAGCTGGCTGGCTGGCTTGGGATGTTTATGATTTTGATATTGCACTGTGTGCCTCAGGAGGCGGTGGTGGTAACGAATGTGGTACGTTCTCCAACTACAATGTCTATATGGGCGACGAACTTGTAGGWCAGACCGATATAGAGGAATTCGTTGTGGACGGACTCGAAAACGACATRGAGTACTGCTTCAACGTGACAGCAGTTTATGCAGAAGGTGAGTCTGAGGCTTCCAATGATGCCTGCGCCACACCCATGGCACCAGCTATGGGGGTTTCTCATGACGCCATGGCTGATACTTTAATGCCTGGTGAATCCGTAGATCATGCGTTCAGTATCGAGAACACTGGAGGATTGCCATTCTCGTATGATGTGATGGTAATAGGTGGTGCTGATGTCTTGGTTTCTGAGGACTTCGAGGGTGGTGGGGTCCCTGACGGCTGGATGATGTATACCAAYAGCGCCCTTGGCTGGATTATTACAATGGATGGGTCCAGCACATACTGGACTGTTCCTCCTGGTGATGGCTACTACGCCGTTTCCAACGATGACTTGGCCAATGATGACGGTAGTGTGGACTACCTGATTATGCCGGGCCAGGATTTCACAGATCTGGGAGGTATTGAACTCTCTTTCGACAGCTTCTATAGTGGGACTTACAGTCAGACTGCTCATGTTGAAGTATCCACAGACGCAGGATACTCATGGACGGAAGTGGCGCTGCTTGAGCCTAACGACGCTTGGGTGAATGTCATGGTAGATCTCAGTGGATTCGCTGGTGAGAGCAGTGTGCATATTGCCTTCCATTCCAAYGATAATGGTRYCTGGGCTTCAGGCTGGGCCATTGACAATGTGGAACTGTYAGGMGGCGGAGGAGTAGATTGGCTTTCACTCTCTTCTAATTACGGTGAGCTCGAGCCTGGTGAGGCAGACGAGATCGTAGTCACCATGAATGCTGGTGAACTGGAGGAAGGGACCTACGATGCTGAGATCGGGGTTTACACCTATTTCGGCGAACATATGATCGCTATACAGATGGTTGTAGATGATGGTGTTGGTGTTACTGATGGCGGAGCCATTCCTGATGTCTTTGCTCTGCACCAAAACTTCCCGAACCCGTTCAACCCGCTGACGGCAATATCGTACGATGTTCCGGAGTTTGCTGATGTCAAAATTGACATCTACAACCTGCTGGGTCAGAATGTACGGACACTGGTAACAGTTGAGCACGAACCTGGCTACTACCGGACCATCTGGAACGGTAAGAACGATCAGGGTGCACTGGTGACTACGGGCGTGTATATCTATCGGATTACTGCCCGAAGCAATGCTACCGGTGAGGTTGCCTTCACCAAGACCCGCAAACTGGTGTTGATGAAGTAATACGTTTTACATAGAAATCACAGAAATGGGGGTGCTTCCATGCGGGGCGTCCCCATTTTTGTATCGTAAACAATAAAAGAAAGATAACATCTTTTATAAAGATGGTATCTTTAAACCGGCGAAAATAAAAAGTTCTTGACTTATGCTTTTTTCTGAAATCAAATTCCCGTAATTAACACTCTAAAATGTAACTAAACAAAAAGGAGAAACGTTATGGCTATTGATCGCGGAAGCGTAAACAAAGCAATCTTAATAGGTCACTTGGGTAGTGATCCTGAAAGCAGGTATCTGCCATCAGGTGATGCAGTGCTGAACTTCAGTATAGCAACAAACACCGGGTGGCGCGACAAGGAAGGTGAACAGAAAGATCAAACCGAATGGCATAGATGTGTGTTATTCGGCAAGCAGGCTGAAAATGCTGTTAAACTATTTTCGAAAGGAAAGCTTGTATATCTTGATGGTCGGTTAAAAACACGGTCCTGGGAAGATAAGGACGGCATTAAACGCTACCAGACAGAAGTGGTCGTTAATAACTTCACATTGCTTGGGGGAAAGGGAAAAGGAAGCAGTGATGCTACTCCCCAGCCCGAAGGTGGTGAAGATGACGATCTACCGTTTTAGGTAGTACTGTTAAATAAAAAAGGGGCGCCAACAGGCAGCCCCTTTTTTGTACCCGTACGTCAATCTTTCCCCGCCTGCCCCCGATCAGCGAGAGGGCTGGCTGGCAGATTGACCCTTCTCGTAAAGGTAATAAACCGATACATCGGTTTAGATTAAACGTACTCTTTACACCCACGGATAAATTCGTGGGTGTAAGAAAAACTTCAATACAATAACCGTTTTAACGGTTTAATAAATGTAAAATATTTCATCAGCATACCAAAAGTATCAGGAACTTAAAACTGATTAAAACAAGCTAATACATAATATAATTAAGTATATATTATAATAAACCTAAATTAATCTTGTCACAGACCCATAGAATAAATATATTATCAAGTTATGTTAGATAAGAAAGACATTAAATTGCTCGAGCTTTTACAAGCGGATGGGCGGATGACCGCGAAAGACGCGGCTGAGCAGGTGGATATGTCTATACCGGCCACAGCCGAACGAATCAAGAAGCTGGTAGAGACCGGACATATTCATGATTTTCGAGCGGTGGTTGACCCGAAAAAAGCGGGATATGATGTCACCTCTTTCATCCTGGTCGTTATGGCATCTTCAGATTACTACGAAGAATTTGTTAGTCACGCAGAAGAATCTGATGAAATTCTTGAGTGTCACTCCATAACCGGTGAAGGGTCGCATATCTTGAAGGTGCGCTTGCGGGATACATCAGAACTGGAAGGGTTGCTGCGGAAGGTACAGTCTTGGGAAGGCATTGTCCGCACTCACACCATGGTGGTAATGACCACATTCAAGGAAAAGACCCAATTGGTTGTTGAAGAGTAACAATGGCATCAGATTACCAGGTGGTGATTATCGGTGCCGGTGTGGTAGGACTGGCTGTAGCGAGGGGCCTGGCACAATTGGGGGTTAATTCGGTTTTGATCATAGAGAAAGAAGACGCTTTTGGCCGTGGCATTTCCAGTCGGAACAGTGAAGTGATTCACTCAGGAATCTATTATCCGCCCGGTTCGCTGAAAGCAAAGTATTGTCAGCTGGGGAGGGAGAAGCTTTATTCTTTCTGCCGTGAAAACGACATCTGGCACAGCCGGTGCGGAAAACTTGTGGCAGCCCAGGAAGGACAAGAGAATGAACTGCAGGATTTATATGAGAATGCACTGGCTAATGAAATTCCTGAACTGTCACTTTTAGATAAGGAGCAGGTAGCCGCGGTTGAGCCGGAGATATCTGTAGCTTCAGCCCTGTTTGTGGGATGCGCAGGTATTATCTCTGCTCATGAATTAATGGCTGCCTTCTATCGAATCTCTGAGGATGGTGATCACGATATTATACTCAAGGCTCAGACAATGGGCGTTGAGCCGAAAGGGAATTCATACTCCATTTCTGTGAAAGGTCCCGGTGAAGCGAGTTATAAGGTAACTGCAGACTGGGTGGTTAATGCCGCCGGCTTGTACAGTGATATGGTGGCGGAGATGGTGTGGGGAACGGATGATAACAACAGGCCGGCCCTGCACCTTGTAAAAGGATCGTACTTTAAGTTGGCTCCAGCGTGGCGAAATCGGATTCAGCATCTGGTCTATCCTCTCCTGGATTCTACACACGACTCCCTTGGGATACATATCAGTTTTGACGCCGGAGGAGATGTGAAACTAGGCCCCAGCGTTGAATGGCTGTCTGAGAGGAAAGAAGATTACGCTGTTCGGGAGGAGGACAGCATCTTTTTCTATGAAGAAGCAAAGAGGTATCTACCGGCACTTAAGCAAGAGGACTTAACACCCGATTTTTCCGGGATTCGTCCAAAACTGGTAACCAATGATGATAACTATTCTGACTTCTATATTAGGCATGAGGAAGACCGTAGTTTTCCGGGATGGATAAACTTGATTGGTATTGATTCACCGGGGCTAACAGCCGCAATCGACATTGGTGAAACTGTGGCGTCATGGATAAAAGAAAGTTAAACAGGAGGAAACAAGGTCATGGGCAAAATTAAAGCTGAGTATATATGGATGGACGGACACGAACCGACACAGAAACTGCGTTCAAAAACAAAGATTCTTGAAGATTCAGTTTCGGCTGTGGACGATATTCCTGTCTGGGGATTTGACGGATCCAGTACCATGCAGGCTGAAGGGACTGATAGCGATTGTATGCTTCAACCTGTCTACTACGTAGCGGATCCCATTCGGGGGGAAGATAATATTCTGGTTATGTGTGAAGTGTTCAATGCCGATGGTACTCCACATAAGAGCAATCCCCGGGCATATCTCCGGGAATTGTCCGAAAAGTATGCTGAGTACGATTCGTGGTTCGGGATTGAACAAGAGTACACTTTTTTTATCGGCCGAGAACCTCTCGGTTGGCCGGAAGGTGGTTATCCAGCTCCACAGGGACCGTTTTACTGCGGCGTAGGCGCAGATGAAGTGTTCGGTCGCGACATTGTGGAGGAGCACATGGATAAGTGCCTGAAAGCCGGGATCAGCTTATCCGGGATCAATGCTGAGGTCATGCCGGGGCAGTGGGAGTTTCAGGTAGGTCCACTCGGACCACTGGCTATTTCTGATGAACTGTGGCTTGCCCGCTGGCTCCTATATCGTATTGCTGAGGATTATGGGGTCAATGCGACCCTTCATCCCAAACCTGTGAAGGGGGATTGGAACGGAGCCGGCGCTCACACTAACTTCAGCACAAAATCCATGCGGGAAACCGGCGGGTTAGAAATCATCACCAAGGCGTGTAAAAAATTAGGTGAGAATCATAGCAAAGATATTGCCGTTTACGGAGCTCACAATGAAGAACGCCTTACTGGACTTCACGAGACCTGTTCTATTGATGAATTTCGCTTTGCTGTGAGCGATAGAGGTGCGTCTATCCGGATTCCCATGGCAACTGCCAATGACGGCTACGGTTATCTGGAGGATCGCAGACCTGCTGCCAATATGGATCCTTACCGGGTTTGTGCCGCTATTCTCGAAACCGTCTGCGGAGATTAAATTAGTCCAGCTTAGTTTCCATATGACGGATTCGCTCTATCTGCTTCAGGTTCCACTCGTCATCGCTGAATTTAGTGGAAAACCACGCGTCAAGGATTTCCTTCAAAATTGACTCTGAGGTTGCTTGCAAACTTAACGCCAGAACGTTGGCGTGATTCCATATTCGGGCTCCTTTAGCTGTTTCCGCATCCCGGCACAAGGCCGCCCGGATTCCTTTCACCTTGTTGGCGGCGATGGATGCTCCGGTCCCAGTCCAACACATGACAATACCTTCATCTGCTGCTCCGCTGGCGACGAGTTCCGCAGCGCGGCAGGTGACTTCCGGCCAGTCGGCATCTTCCCCTGCTTCAGGTCCGATATACTCTACCGTATGATGGCGTTCATTCAGCTCCTTCAGCAATCTTTCTACCAGATCTGTCCGTTCATCGGTACTCAGAGCAATCTTCATGGAGAGAATTTAAGTCGCAGAACCGACTGATAAACATCTTTATCTGTGATTAAGGTTAAACGGAAAGCGGTGGTGAGAACCATCAGTCGTTCATATATTTTCCCACTTCTTGCGGGAAAGCATATAAAGATGAGGATAGAAAAAAAATGAAGAAGTGGGTGAAAATCACACTTTTAGTGGTAATCGCTTTGGTTTTAATGGCGGGGCTTTTCCTAAAGATATATTTCAACTACCCCTTGCCTCAGTACGAGGGAGAACTAACGCTTACTGAACTCCAAGAGCCCGTAGAGGTGTTTTTCGATGACTATGCCGTTCCTCATATTTTTGCGAAAAATGAACATGATCTCTTTTTTGTGGCTGGCTATCTGGTCGCCCGGGAACGCCTGTTTCAGATGACTGTTACTGCTGCATCCACAGAAGGCCGGCTGGCGGAACTGTTTGGTGAGAGCGTTATCAGCAGCGATATTTATTTGCGGACATGGGGCATTCCGAAAGCGGCCGCGGCTCTGGCGGAAAATATGCATCCTGAGTCCAAGGCAATCAGCAAATACTTTTGTGACGGTGTAAATACCTACATCGCCAATACCGGTTCCGATCTTCCTGTGGAATTCAAACTTCTAGGTATCAAACCTTTCCAGTGGCAGCCAAAGCATATCACCGGCTACGCCCGGATGATGGCCCACAATCTTTCGTTTAGCTGGCGAACGGAAATTCTTCTCTCCCGGCTCATGGACGGGACACTCAGTCAACGCAAAGTCCGCGACCTTTGGCCGAGATATCCTGAAGGGCAGCCCCTTATCAAACCGCCGGGGAAGCTCTACAGTCTTCTGGGAGAAACGATGAGCGATGAGGATCATAAGCTGAGAAAGATTATTCAGATGGATGCCAATCACTTGGGCTCTAATAATTTCGTTATCTCAGGAAGTCGTACGGCAACGGGAGCACCAATCCTGGCGAATGATCCCCATCTGCCGTTTTCTCAGCCCCCGGTCTGGTACGAGATGCATCTCTCGGGCGGAAGATTTAATGTGAGCGGTGTTACACTGCCAGGGATGCCGGTCATCATTCTGGGGCAGAACGAGGCAGCTGCCTGGGGTTTTACCAATTTGATGGTGGACGATATTGATTTCTACAAGGAGATTATATCTCCCGAAGATCCCAACCTCTATTTTTATGATGGTGAATACAAACCCATGACTGTGTGGGAAGAAACCATCAGCGTCAAGGGAGGCGAGGACAGTGTGGTGGTCTTTCGGGAGACCGTCCATGGCCCTGTGGTTTCTGATCTTCATCCTCAATTGAAGGGTAGCGACAAAGTAGTTTCCATGCGATGGGTAGGGCACGACACAACTTCTGATGAGATGTATGCTGCCATGAAGCTAAACCTAATGTCCAGCTGGGAAGATTTTCAAACCGCTGGTGAATTGTATTCTGCTCCTGCACAAAATGTTGTATATGCCGACACTTCCGGGAATATTGGCTGGAGACCGTTCGGATGGATTCCCATGCGTGCCAAAGGAGATGAATTGGTACCGGTTGACGGAAGTGATCCCGGGAACGACTGGAGCGGATTTGTACCTGACGAGGAGATTCCTGTTATCTTTAACCCCGAGAATGGACTAATCATTACCGCCAATAACAAGGTGGTGGATGATTCCTACCCCCACTACATTTCTTCTTTTTGGGAGGATCCGTCCCGGGCCATGCGGCTGTGGGAAATACTGGATGTCCCGGAGTTGATTACGATGGAATACGCAAAGGATGCCATGGTGGATGTCACATCACCCTTTGCCCGGGAAGTTGCCGCTTATTTTGTATCGGCGTTTTCAGATAGCCCTCCGGAAGATGACAAGAATCTCCGGAAAGCAGTGGAACTTCTCTCCGGCTGGAACGGCGACCATTCGCCATCATCCCGGGCAGCTACGGTTTTCAACACAGCACTGATCCACCTTTTTGAAAACCTCTTTGCCGATGAACTGAATCTTCTTGGAGATGACGCCTATGAAAGCTGGCTCAGTTTTCCACCCTTGTCGCTGCGGAGTACCCGGTTTATCCTGAAAAACAGCCAATCCAGCGTATGGGATGATGTGACTACACCGGGGAAAGTGGAGACCATGGATGAGATACTGCGAAAATCACTTACTGAGGGCGTTCGGGATATTGAAGAACTCGTCGGTCCAGATCCAAATATTTGGGCCTGGAGCAGACTGCATACTCTTACGCACCTTCACTCTATTGGACGTGAGAGTTCTATTCTTAATTGGTTGTTTGGATTTAATGTAGGTCCGTTCGAAACCGGCGGAAATTCCACCACTGTTAATAACGGTGAGTATCGTTTATCAGCGCCGTATGATCACATTAATGGACCCTCTAAGAGAAGAGCAGTTGATATGAATGACTTGAACAACACACAGATTGTTCTTCCTACAGGGCAATCAGGTTTGCCGAAGAATGTTCACTACAGCGATCAAGCTGAACTTTTCAACGCCGGCCAATACCGTACAACGTTATTTGACGAAGAGGAGATACGTAAAGCCGGTTTCCGGAAATTGGTTTTGATTCCGAAAGATTAATTTACGCCATGATAATCTTTCTTATAATGCTGGCTGTGTTTCTTGCCATAATGGCGAAGCACTTATTTTTTTGGCGGCCGCTCGATGTCGACCGTCTTTATGCAAACAGCCCTCTTCTAATGGGCCATCGCGGCTCCCCGAAAACACGCCCGGAAAATACATCTCCCTCATTTAACCACGCTGTAGAATCTGGCTTATCTGCCGTGGAGATTGATGTTATGGCTACACGGGACGGGAAGATTGTTTGTTCGCATAATCACGATCTTGAACGGGAGACTGATGGTCTTGGTTACGTACATGAAATGGGTTATGATGACTTAAAGGGAGTAAATGCGGGGATAAAATATCCCGAGTTATCTCCCACACCTATCCCTCTCCTTGAGGAAGTGATAGACGAACTTCCGGAGGAGATATTTCTGAATATCGAGATCAAACCCGAGAAACCGTTCGGATTGAAAACGGCTGATCTTCTGGTAAAGCTGATTCGAGAGAAAAATCTTCATCATCGCGTGGTTGTTTCCAGCTTTCATCCGTTCATCATCTGGCGCGTTAAATTCCTCGATAAGGGTATTCCAACGGCTTATATTTGGAGTAATCAGCTGGTTCCGAAAATTTTAAGAAAACCTTGGTTCATTAACCTGGTACATCCTGATATGCTAAATCCTGAGGCTCATCTGGTTACGGAAAATCTTGTGAGCTATGCCCGTCGTAAAGGAGTGCGCCTGAATGTCTGGACGGTGAACAATTACCCGGCCATGATCTGGCTTTTAAAGCAAGGTGTAGATGGCATTATTTCTGATTATCCTAATTTGATGCTAAAAGCTGCAAATTCTATAAAGGGAAACCAATGAGACTTTTGAACATGAAAATACTATTGCTGTCTACTGTCATTCTGTTGACATCCTGCGGACCGAGTGAGTACGTTGAAATTACCACTGATGAGATTTTGAATCACATTAAAACTCTTTCAGATGATCGTTACGAAGGTCGCAGAGCGGGAGAAATTGGCGACAGAAAAGCTGCTCGCTATATCATTCGCCATTTCAGGGCTGCCGGGTTAGATCCAATGGGTGGCCGGCCGGGTTCTTTTCGCCAACAGTTCGATTTTATAAGCGGAGTGAAAGTAGGCAGGAGGAACAGTCTTACCTTTATTTACGAGGACGGCAGCAGGAGTCGACTCCACAGCGGAAAAGAATTTGTACCATTCGGTTTCTCCTCAAGCGAAGAAGCGTCAGGTGAAATTGTATTTGCCGGCTACGGCATCTCTGCCGATACTTTGGGGTACGATGATTATGCCGAGATAGATGTGGCAGGAAAGATTGTATTGCTACTCAGGTATTCTCCCGACGGAACCAATCCCCACGGTGATTTCAGCCGTTACACTTCTCTTAGGTACAAAGCCATGAAGGCCCGGGAAAAAGGAGCGGTTGCAGTCATGATTGCCAGCGGGCCGGCAGATGAGGAAGATGAAAATTATCTGGTGAAGAGCGGTTTTGGTCACAGGGGAGCATCTGTGGGGATTCCTGTAGTTTATCTGACAATGAAATCTGCTATTGGCATTATCGAACATGCGGGTAAGGACCTTAAAGAGGTTCAAGAACAGATGAATGAACAGCGGGAATCTGTTACGTTCACGATTCCTATATTTGCTGAGATAGAAACCGATGTTGAAAAAGTACCAGCAACCTCCACCAACATCGTAGGCGGGGTGGAAGGGACAGATCCGGAGCTGAAAGATGAATATATTGTGGTGGGAGCCCACTACGATCATCTTGGTTGGGGCGGAGATGGTGCCATGATCAAGGATACGGTGGCTATTCACAACGGTGCCGATGATAACGCTTCCGGTACAGCCGGGCTCATAGAACTTGCGGAGTGGTTTGCCGCGAATCCTCAACCGCGTAGTTTGATTTTTGTCGCCTTTGGCGCCGAAGAGTTGGGCCTGCTTGGATCAGCAACTTTTGCAGATAAACCTCCCGTTCCGCGGGATCAGATTACCGCTATGGTGAACATGGATATGATCGGTCGGATGGAAGACAACGAGTTTATTGCCGGTGGTGCCGGGACGTCTTCCATCTGGAAGGATTTGGTGTCGGAGAAAGCATCTGAATTTGGGCTGAAACCCAAGTTTGATAATTCCGGCTTCGGCTCCAGCGATCATCAATCGTTTTACGTCAAGGACATCCCTGTACTTTTCTTTTTCACTGGTACGCACACCGATTACCATCGTCCTAGTGACGATTGGATCTGGATCAACGCTGAAGGCGAAGTGCTGATTGCAAAAGTGATCCGAGATGTTTTGGTGGATTTAGGTCGTCGTGATGAACGCCCTGATTTTGTGGAAGTCCAGCAGGAGCAGCCCGGCGGTAGGCGAGGGTTTGCCGTTTCTCTGGGAACTATCCCTGACTATGCCGCCACAGATATTGAAGGGATGAGAATCTCCGGTGCCCGGAAGGGGAGTCCGGCCCACAAAGCCGGCATGAAGGGTGGCGACATCCTGGTGAAACTTGGGGACAATGAAATTAAAAGCATTTACGACTATATGTACGCTCTGCAAGAGGCGAAAGCCGGCGAACCCACTGAGGCAGTCCTACTTCGTGGTGGGCAGCGTATAACCTTGGAGGTGATTCCGGCAAGAAGACGGGAGTAAGGCACTTCTTTCACATTTAACATCCTGTGGTTTGTATCCTAGAGGATAACATGTCGAAAACCTCAGGAGAATTCCTTAAGCTTTTTGGTGAAGCGCCCGTTTCCTTTGCCGAAAAATCTACCGATGGTTTGCTTATGGTTTGGTAGCTGAAAATTTCATCGATGAGATGGCAACTGTCATGAGGGACAATGACTATGAGCTGATGCCGGTTCTGAAAGCGCTGTTCCAGAGCGTCCATTTCAACAGCGAACAGTTTTACGGAACAGATATACGCAATCCGCTGAATATCGTAGCAGGTACGAGCCGGCTTATCCTAACCCTTCCAACCCGACTACCACCATCAGTTACAGTTTACCTGAACGGACGCGGGTGACACTAACCGTTTAAGACCTGAAGGGTCGGGAGGAGGTGAAACGACTGGTTAGGGGTGTCAAATCCACCGGAAAATATAGAATTACAGTGGATGCCAACGGTTGGGCTTCCGGTACCTATCTGGTCCGCCTCGAGACGCCCTCCTTTTCAGCGGTACGGAAACTGCTGCTGGTAAAGTAGAACTTTAGTCATAAGAAGCTCTCCCCCTTTCCTCCTTCTAATAATCCATAAATTCAATTGTCTAACCAGTAATTTGAGTATGAAAAAATCCTGCTGATTCTCTTTTGATTCAACCTCTCCGAGAGATAATTTCAATGTTGTCCTCATGGTTACACTGAATGATAAGATAGTTATCCGCGGCGCCCGAGAGCACAACCTTAAGAATATTAATGTTGAGATTCCCCGCAACAAGTTTATAGTCATTACGGGGTTATCCGGATCTGGTAAATCCTCCCTCGCTTTTGATACCATTTATGCCGAAGGTCAGCGCCGATACGTAGAATCTCTTTCATCTTACGCCCGCCAGTTCCTGAGCCTTATGGAGAAGCCCGATGTGGACTACATCGAGGGACTCTCACCAGCCATATCAATTGAGCAGAAAGCCTCTTCCCGTAATCCACGATCCACCGTAGGAACAGTTACAGAAATTCATGATTACTTGAGATTGCTTTACGCTCGCATCGGAACTCCTTACTGCTGGGAGTGCGGCGATCCTATCCAGCGGCAGACAGTACAGCAGATTGTAGATGTGATATTGGAATTCCCGAAGGATGCAAAGCTCAGGATTCTGGCTCCCGTTGTCAGAGGGCGGAAAGGGCAGTTCAAGGAAGTGTTCAAGGAAATTCAACGGGAAGGATTTTTGCGAGTACGAGTGGATGGTAAATTTCGCAGGATCTCTGATAAAATAATACTCCACAAAGACAAGAAGCATAGCATCGAGGTGGTGGTGGATCGTATCATTCTCGATAATGAGCAGAAGGAACGGTTGACGGAATCTGTAGAATTGGCGCTGAAGATCGGTTCAGGGTTGGTGATTGTGAATCATGGAGGGAAAGGTGAGACCATCTTCAGCGAGCACTTCGCCTGTCCTAAGTGCGGCGTTAGCATGGAGGAGCTGTCGCCCCGGATGTTTTCGTTTAATTCTCCGTATGGCGCTTGTAAAACCTGTGATGGTCTCGGCTCCCACAAAGAGATAGATCCTGATCTGCTGGTGCCGGACAAGAAAAAATCACTTGTGCAGGGCGTCATCGCGCCGCTGGGGGAACAACCCCGGGGAAGCTGGTACAGCGCAATCCTAAAAAGTTTGGCCAAACACTACGGATTTAATTTTACTACACCGTGGTACAAACTTTCTTCAAACGTCAGGAAAGTTCTTCTCTGGGGAACTGCTGGTGAAAAAGTAAGAATCCAGTATAAGTCCAGCCGTTTTTCCGGGGACTACACAGGTGGATTTGAGGGTGTGGTTCATAATCTGGAGCGGCGGTATCTCCAGACTCGATCAGCCAACATTCAGGAATGGATCGAGCAGTATATGAGTATGCGTCCCTGCCCGGAATGTGAAGGCGCCCGTCTGCGGAAAGAGTCGCTGGCTGTAAAAGTGGGTGATATGGATATTGGTGCACTCTCCAGGCTTTCCATCAGTGCGTCGGATCAATTTTTTCAATCGCTGAAAATGACAGTTTCCCAGAAAAAAATAGCCAAACAGATATTGAAAGAGCTCCGGGAGCGCCTGCAGTTTCTTGTCAATGTAGGGCTTGAATATCTAACTCTGGACCGGAGTGCAACAACTCTTTCCGGCGGGGAGGCCCAGCGCATCAGGCTGGCCACACAGATCGGCTCCCAGCTGGTGGGTGTTCTCTACATTCTGGATGAACCGTCCATCGGCTTACATCAGCGGGACAACAAGCGGTTGATCAGCACATTAACCCGTCTTCGCGATTTGGGGAACACAGTAGTAGTGGTGGAACATGACCGGGAGACGATTGAGTCTGCAGATCACATCATTGACTTGGGCCCTGGTGCCGGTGATGAGGGTGGAAGCGTTATATATGAGGGGTCTCCGCAAAACATGAATGGATCGGGGAAATCTGTAACAGGACTGTATCTCACCGGCAAACGGAAGATTGAGGTACCTGATAAACGAAGAAACGGGACGGGGAAATTCCTCATATTAAAAGGCGCCAAGGGAAATAATCTTAAAACATTAGATGTATCCTTCCCGTTGGGGAATTTTATTTGTATCACGGGAGTATCAGGCTCTGGAAAGAGCACCATGGTCAATGAAACTTTGTATCCTGTTTTGGCCCGGGAACTGAACAATGCCCGAACTTATCCTTTGCCTCACAATGAATTAACAGGGACAATCTATCTTGATAAGGTGATCGATATTGATCAGTCTCCCATCGGCAGAACACCACGATCCAACCCTGCCACCTACACGGGAGTTTTTACACCCATTCGAGATCTGTTCGCTCAACTGCCGGAATCAAAAATCCGGGGATACAAGCCAGGCCGTTTCTCCTTCAACGTTAAAGGGGGACGGTGTGAATCTTGTCAAGGGGGTGGCCTGATAAAAATAGAGATGCACTTTTTGCCGGATGTCTATGTTCAATGTGAGGTGTGCAGGGGATCCCGCTACAACCGGGAGACATTGGAGATTAACTACAAAGGGAAAACGATTGCTAATGTGTTGAACATGAGCGTGGAAGAAGCGCTGGATTTCTTCAAAAATATTCCTCAGATTAAACGGAAGTTGCAGACCCTTCACGACGTAGGTTTGGGATATATTAAACTTGGACAGCAGGCGACAACACTTTCAGGAGGTGAAGCCCAGCGTGTCAAACTTTCCAGCGAACTTTCCCGCATCGGTACTGGCCGGACAATCTATATCCTTGATGAGCCCACCACCGGACTCCACTTTGAGGATGTCCGCATGCTGTTGGATGTTCTCAACAAACTTGTGGAGAAGGGGAACACAGTGATTGTTATTGAGCACAACCTAGATGTCATCAAGACCGCTGACTGGATCATTGATCTCGGCCCGGAAGGCGGGGATGCCGGCGGCTTTGTCGTTGCCGAAGGGACGCCGGAACAGGTTTCCAAAGTGCGTAAATCATTCACAGGTAAATTTCTGAAGCCCATCCTGAATAATCGATAAAGAATGTAATGGAATCTCAAACAGATCAGCTATGCATCAATACCCTCCGCTTCCTGGCAGTGGATATGGTGGAAGCGGCAAATTCTGGTCATCCCGGCTTGCCGCTGGGGGCCGCCCCCATGGCCCATGTTCTCTGGTCGCGCTTCCTGAATCACAATCCCCGCAACCCTGACTGGTTTAACCGCGACCGGTTTATCCTTTCTGCCGGCCACGGTTCTGCGTTGCTCTACGGACTCCTTCATCTCCACGGATATGATCTTGCTCTCGATGAACTGAAGAACTTCCGGCAGTGGGGAAGTAAGACACCCGGACACCCTGAAAATGGCCTGACGCCCGGCGTGGAGTGTACCTCCGGTCCACTGGGACAGGGATTTGCCATGGGCGTCGGCATGGCTATGACAGAAAAGTTTCTGGCGGAGAAATATAACCGTTCTGGATTTAATATTATTGATCACTACACCTACGCCATAGTATCTGACGGCGACCTCATGGAGGGTGTTTCCTCAGAGGCGTCATCCCTGGCCGGACATTGGGGAATGGGGAAGCTCATCTATCTCTACGACAGTAACCGGATTTCCATTGAAGGGAGTACAGACCTGGCCTTCACCGAAGATGTGAAGAGCCGGTTCCGCTCTTACGGCTGGCAGGTTGTAAATGTAGATGACGGCACGGACCTTGACGCTATTGAACAGGCCATTTCGGGCGCCCGTCAGGACGCAGATCACCCTTCACTGGTGATGATAAGAACAAACATCGGTTACGGCAGTCCCAAGCAGGATGACGCCTCTGCCCACGGCGCTCCGCTGGGACCTAAAGCGGCTCAAGCAACCCGAGAAAAGCTGGATTGGCCGGCTGAGCCCTCATTCTATATCCCTGATGAAGTTAGTGATTTTCATGCTAGGAGACTGGAGTCGCTGGCGAGCAAGGAGAAGGAATGGAAGGATCTGCTGGAAGCATACGGAACCGAACATACGGAATTGGCAAACAGCTTAACGGGGGTTATGGCCGGAGAGCTGCCGGAAGCTTGGCGGGAGACCATCCCGACATTTTCGACTGACGAAGGTCCTCTAGCTACGAGAAGTGCTTCCGGTCAAACGCTAAATAGACTGGCGGAAAAGATTGACAATTTTATAGGCGGCTCAGCTGATCTGTCCCCGTCCAATATGACGGTGCTGTCTGAGAAGGAGACTTTCGGACTGAATGGCGACTGGGGCCCCAACATTCATTTCGGTGTGCGGGAGCACGCCATGGCGGCCATCTGCAACGGTGCCGCGCTTCACGGCGGTGTAGTGCCCTACGCCGGCACATTCCTGGTTTTTGCGGACTATATGCGCCCGGCTTTACGATTAGCGGCGATCATGCAGACGAAGACCATATTCATTTTTACCCACGACAGCATCGGTGTAGGCGAAGACGGCCCTACGCACCAGCCTATCGAACACATTATGGCTCTCCGGGCCATCCCGGGGCTGACGGTTCTCCGCCCTGCCGACGCCAATGAAACGGCTCTTGCCTGGCAGACGGCATTGGAAACTAACGGACCTGTGGCCATGCTTCTAACCCGACAGAAACTTCCCGTGATTAATCCAGTTATGACTGCTGATGAATTTTCTCGGGGAGCTTACATCCTGTCTGACAGTGATGCAGTTCCAGACGTTGTGCTGGTGGCTACCGGCTCGGAAGTGGCTCTGGCAATGGCAAGTAAAGAAGCACTCGAAACTGACAATCTGTCTATAAGGGTGGTTTCCATGCCGTCGTGGGAGTTGTTTGAAAGCCAGCCAGAGGGTTACCGCCTTGAACTTTTTCCGCCTGATGTGCAGACATTGGCTATTGAAGCCGGAATCACTCAGGGGTGGCAGAAATATACTGACAATGTCATGGGACTGGATCACTTTGGAGCTTCAGCTCCCGGATGGGTGGTTTTCGAAAAACTGGGATTTACGGTAGATAATGTTGTTGAACGGATAAGGACACTTTTTAACAACTGACATACTTTTTTTTGAGATTGTAATCAATGAAAAACCTGGATGAGTTGCGCCCAAATTTTGGATTCTGGGAAAAAACGAAGGACCTTATTGATCAGTGTATTGACCTGATGCTAAACTTCCGCCAGAGCGGTCATCCCGGCGGATCACGCTCTAAAGTACACGGTCTGGTAACAACTCTACTCTCCGGCGCCATGCGGTGGGACATACGGGAGCCGGGGAAGCGCTTCGGTGACCGATTCGTACTTGTGGCGGGGCATACGAATCCACTGATCTATGCGGGACTGGCAGTCTTAAACGAAGCTCTAAGAGTGAAATTTGAACAGACAGGTGATAATCGTTACCTGGTTAATAATGCACCTGAGCGGGCACTTTTCTGGGAAGATCTGCTGACCCTCCGCCGCCGGGGAGGCTTACCGGGCCACGCCGAAATGTCCGGCAAGACCCTCTTCCTCAAGTTTAACACCGGCCCTTCCGGGCACGGATCACCGCCGGCTGTAGGTGAAGCTATTGCCCTTAAATACGCCGGCTGTGACGAAGTGAAAGTCTTTGCTTTCGAGGGTGAGGGAGGTCTTACCACAGGAGCGTCCCATGAGGCTAAAAATTCCGCCTACGGCCTGGGATTGGGGAATCTCATCTATTTCGTGGACTGGAACGATTACGGCATTGATAATCGCCCTTTCAGTTCGGTGGTCCACGGTACACCTGTGGATTGGTTCGAACCCTACGGCTGGCGCGTGGAAGGGACGGAAGAGGGGGAAAACTGGGAAGCGATTGTGGCGGCGTACCTGCGGCTCTTTGAGCAGGAGGATGAATTCAGGAACACCCCGAAAATGCTCTGGACAAAAAACCGTAAAGGCCGGGGCTACGGTGTGTACGATAATAAGAGTCACGGTACCGCTCACAAAATGAACTCGGAACTTTTCTGGGAGACCAAGCGGCCTTTTGCTGAGCAGTATGGTGTGGAGTTTGACGGCTTCGGCGAACCCGCACCGCCGGAATATGAAGCACAGAAGGAGCAGTCCCGCCACAATCTGAAGGCAGTGATGGACGTGTTAAGCCAGGATCAGGAGTTGGTGGATTACCTGGCGGATACGCTGACTGGGCTGGGTGACTCTGTCCCGGAGGAGATTGCCTCCTGCCGCGTCACCACTGAAAACCCYGCAAACGATCCGGTGCTGACRGATTTCCGKRAATATCCCGCTGGACTCTTTCTCCCGCCGGGAACGAAAGCGCCMAACCGRAAGGCGCTGGGCACATTCGGCTCGTGGATTAACTCTTACTGCCGGGAAAAGTACGGCCGTCCGCTGGTGATCGCCGCCTCGGCTGACCTGGCCGRTTCYACCAATATCGCCGGCTTCGGCAAAGGGTGGGAYGGTTCCCCGGACTTCGGGTTYTATGATCGAAATRAGAATCTGGAAGGTACCATTTTGCCCCAGCCCATCACGGAATTCTGCAACTCGGGGATAATGGCCGGCTTGGCGACGGTCAATTTTGCTCATGATCCTTACGAAGAGTTCAACGGATTCTTCGGCGCCTGTTCTACTTACGCCTCCTTCTCTTACCTGAAGTACGGACTCATGCGGCTTTTCAGTCAGGTAGCACAGGATTCGGAGTTGAAGGTAGGGCGAGTGATATGGGTAGCCGGTCACTCGGGACCGGAGACAGCGGAAGATGCCCGGACGCACTTCGGTATTTTCTCGCCCGGCGTGACACAGTTTTTCCCGAAAGGTGCGATTGTAAATATCCATCCGTGGGAATACAATGAAGTGGCRCCCATGCTGGGCGCCGCCCTGGCAACAAAAATYCCCATCATCGCGCTCCACCTGACCCGCCCGCCGGTGGAAATYCCCGACCGTAAAGCTCTTGGCATGGCATCTCACATGGATGCGGCCAAAGGTGCCTACGTCATCAGGGGTTACAATGAGGATCGTCTCAAAGAAGGAGTCGTTATCATTCGTGGAACAAGCTCTACGGCGAACCTGGTGAAACTCCTTCCGCGCCTGAATGAAGGGGGCCCGAATGTAAAGGTTGTGTCGGCTGGATCGTGGTTGCTGTTCCAGCGGCAGAGTGAAGATTATCGCGGAAAAACTCTCTCAACCGAGGAGATGAACGACGCCATGATCATCACCAACGGATCGCTGCTGCAGATGCACAACTGGACGGCCAGCAAGGTTGTGGCTGACTATTCCCTYTCCTCCGACTGGGACAATCGGTGGCGAACTGGCGGTAGCCTCGAAGAAGTGGTGGAGGAAGCCCACCTCTCTGAGGAGTGGATATGGAAGGGGATTAAGCGGTTCGCGGATGAGCGGAGAGATCGGTTGGCTCACCTTTAACAACTACCCGCCATAAGCGATGATTATTTTGTAACAAGAAGAGACATCCCAACCCAGCTTTGAGATAAAGGTTAAATTGTCTATATTCCAATTATTATGCATAATACGTTAGGAGTGATGAAAATGAAAAAATCAAGACTGCCTAAAACAGCTGTTCTCGTCACAGCATTTATCAATTTTATGTTAATCTCTTTTTTACAGCCTCAAAGTATCATCGATGATTTTTTGAATGGCAACAATACAACCACTCTCAGAGGGACATATCAAGATGGTCTGATAACCCCCAGGGATCTGGATTTTCATAAAGATCCAGACAGGCAATATGAACTTTGGGTCATAAATGAAAATAACGTAAGTGCCCGCAATCATGGCGGAAGTACTGTAACGTATTACAATGCCGGACAGGAGAACCAATGGGCCGAATATCGTAAAGATTCATGGTCCGGTCATTTCATGCACACTGCCAGCGCCATCGCCATCAGCGAAAACGGTACCTTCGCCAACACTTTAGACGTTCAGGACGCGAACAATCAAGGCGGCTACTTCTCGGGTTGTTCACTGTGGGATTCAGATACGTCTATCTATGCCCGTGTCCATCAAAATGATGGCATGCTGGGCAGCCATATAGATATGGTTCACCAAAGTCCTTACAGTGAGGGGATTGCCAGTGCCGGCGGTAATGTCTACTGGCTCTTTGATGGCTTTCATAATGCCATCTGCAAATATGATTTTGTAGCACCTCATGAGGAGGGGGGTGATAATCATTCTGATGGTAAAGTTTGGAGGCATTCTGAWGTTGYTGTTSAWCGSKYKCCCGGSTTATCCAGCCATWTGGAAWTTGAYCCGGYYTCMGGGTGGYTRTAYATSGCKGACACSGGKAAYSAACGCATTCTKMGMMTGGATCCGAATTCCGGKSWRWTTGCCSRGARTYTGMMTCCTTATGGMGAAWCRYTRGCKSKSTATTGGMRWATGWCSGGWACGGWCTGGAATRTYGTKGCYGATACAGRYTTGAYYWAWCCCACAGGRYTGGAYATCTATGAKRRCAGGCTCCTGRTSAGYGATTWTTCCAATGGYGAYATTATCRTTTATGATATTACCCAGGATCCAGTTGTTGAATTAGGGAGAATTGAGACAGGTTTAAACAATGAAGTTATGGGGCTGAATGTTAGTCCGGATGGAGATATCTGGTACGTCTGCACCAATGCCAACCAACTGTATCAAATTACCGCCGATCATCTCTTAAGTGGAGATTTGACTGGAGACGGCCTGCTTAATATTTCCGATGTTATCAGAATGGTCAACATTATTCTTGGAATAATTACTGATCCATCTGAACAGGAATTGGAAGCCGGAGATATTAACGCTGACACTTTTATTGATGTGTTTGATGTGGTTTTGCTCGTTGATTTAATATTGGGTAATTAACAATTCTGAATAAGGGTATTTGCCCCTTTCTTTTGTTTAWTTATCTAAAAGTGAACCCTTGGAAGAGCCTGAGGGGATAACATCAAGAGGTAGTTTATATTTTTGCGATATTTAAGTACTTTTCGACCTACGATTTACTCTGTWTCAACGGAACTATTTGCAATCGCTTCAACCTCAYATTAAATTAAGACTTGTCTATTTGTACGCCAGCCAGCTATTTCCCTCATGCCGGACTGAGCATGGGGACCTACCTCGGATAGAAAAATAATGACCGACAGCCACATTACAGATGCCGAACCKAGAGATGAAGATCTTCTAGTAGAACAGACCCTCCGTCCTGACACGTTTAATGATTTTATCGGTCAGAAAGAGGTGGTAGAGAATCTTAGTCTCTATATCGAAGCGGCAAAAAAGCGGGATGAAGCGTTGGATCATGTCCTCCTTTTTGGTCCGCCAGGTCTCGGTAAAACAACTCTTGCTTATATTATAGCTAAAGAGATARACGCCAATCTAAGGCAGACCTCTGGGCCTGTGTTGGAGCGGGCAGGAGATCTGGCYGGGCTGCTCACAAACCTCCAGTTTCGGGATGTACTCTTTATTGATGAAGTCCACCGGCTCAACAGTGTGGTGGAGGAGTATCTTTATTCCGCCATGGAGGATTATCACATCGACATCATGATTGACAGTGGTCCCAGCGCCCGCTCGGTTCAGCTGAATCTGGAAAAGTTTACGCTTATTGGTGCCACCACACGATTAGGCAATCTCACTTCTCCAATGAGAGACCGCTTCGGAGTGGTTTTAAGAGTTGATTTTTATGAAAAGAACGATCTCTTCCAGATCATCAAGCGGTCTGCTTCCATTCTCGATGTAGCCATTGATGATAAAGGAGCAATGGAACTGGCCGGTCGGTCTAGAGGAACTCCCCGGGTGGCCAATCGTATTCTCCGGCGAACTCGTGATTATGCTCAGGTAAAAGCAGATGGTGTAATTACAGAAGAGGTGGCAAAGAAGTCACTTGAAAAGTTGGGTATTGATGATGTAGGACTRGACAATATGGACCGGCTGATTTTATCTACGCTKGTGGAGAAATTTGAAGGTGGACCTGTGGGAATAAATTCGCTGAGCGTGGCAATTGGTGAGGATGCTCATACMATCGAGGATGTTTACGAGCCGTTCCTTATCAAGGAAGGGTTCATCCAGAGGACGTCAAGGGGACGAATGGCTCAAGACAGAACTTTTGGATACCTGGGTCTGAAAAAACCGATAGATCAGCAAAACATGTTTTAATCAAGGAGGCTGTTAATGTTTCAAAAAAGAATAAAACTGAGATTAACTGATTTTGACTATAATTTGCCAAAAGCAAGAATCGCTCAAGAACCATCTCCACGCCGTGACTATGCAAAGATGATGGTACTTCACAGGAAAACCAAGAAAATCGAACACCGCAAATTTTGCAATCTTCATGAGTAYATGCGAAAGAATGATCTCCTCATTATTAATACCACAAAAGTGTTTCCTGCCCGGCTTTTCGCGATTAAGGATCGGACAGACGCAACGGTAGAGGTTTTTCTTCTAAGGGAATTGGAGAACGATCTGTGGGAAGTTTTGGTGAAGCCGGCTCGGAAAGTACGCATCGGTAATAAGCTCCATTTTACCGAGAAGGTGCATTGCGATGTAATTGATAATACCGTTTCCGGCGGCCGCGTGGTCCGTTTTGACTATCCGGGTGACGATTTCTATAAGATTATTGACGGTATTGGGAATTCCCCGCTCCCGCCTTATATAACGCGCCAGGCAACTAAGCAGGACAAGGACCGCTATCAGACGGTTTATGCAGCAAATCGGGGAGCGGTGGCTGCCCCTACCRSCGGCCTTCATTTTACTGAAGGATTGATTAAGAAACTTAAGGCGAAGGGAGTGAAAATAAAGCCCTGTACGCTACATATCGGTTTGGGCACTTTTCGCCCCATTCAGGTAGAAGATTTGACTCGCCATCAGATGGACTCAGAGTTTTTTGAAGTTCCGCCCGAGACTGCTATTGCCATCAATGAAGCCCGGGAGAAAGACAAGAAAATTGTCGCCGTCGGGACGTCTACAGTTCGGGCGTTGGAGACTGTAGTGGTATCCGGCTTTCAAGTGGCACCAAGAAGAGGATGGACGGATAAATTTATCTACCCGCCATATGACTTTAAAATGACAGATGGGMTGATTACGAATTTCCACATGCCGAAATCTACGCTTCTTATGCTTGTTAGTGCGTTTGGTGATAGAGAGTTCATCCTTGATGCTTATAAACTGGCAATCAAGAAGCAGTATCGCTTCCTGAGCTACGGCGACAGCATGCTCATCATCTGAGCRAAGAATAGTGACTTCAGTTGCCATTATTGTTGGTGCCGGCCGGGGACTCAGGTTTGCGTCRGATTCCCAGACTCAAAAGCAGTTTTTATTATTAGGCGGAGAGCCTCTCATTCTCAAAACGCTTCAACCGTTTCTAACCTCAAATCGTATTTCCAGTTGTGTATTGGTTGTACCGAAGAGTGCTGTCGATTTGGTTAAAGAGGAAGTAGCACCCTATGCGTCAAAGGATAATATCCGAGTAATCGCCGGCGGTGAGCGACGGCAAGACAGTGTCCGWTTYGGTGTGGAGGCWGCAGACGGTGCAGATGTCGTGGTAGTCCACGATGCTGTCAGGCCGTTTGTACGCCAGGAATGGATTTCCCAGGTTATAGACCGGTGTATTAATAACGACGGGGCAATTATCGCTTTGTCGGTCAGTGACACACTGAAGAAGGTAGTGGACGGGARAATTTSTGAGACWATACCCCGGGAGGATATTTGGCAAGCTCAAACGCCACAGGCGTTTAGGCGTGAGCTGCTGCTGGAGGTGTATGCTTCTGTGGATTGGGAAAATGTCCACGTAACGGATGAAGCTCAACTGTTGGAGATTGCAGGAAAAAGCGTAGCGATTATTCCAGGGAGCAGTGAGAATTTCAAGATTACTACTCAGGATGACTGGTCTAAGGCGGAAGTTATTTGGGAGCAGCGACATGGAAAATAGAATGGGAATCGGATACGACGTGCACATCTTGGCGGATGGGGAATCACTTGTGCTGGGAGGAGTTAAGATTCCGCACGACAAAGGGATTCARGGTCATTCCGATGGAGATGTCCTGATCCACGCTGTGGTTGACGCTTTGCTGGGTGCCGCCGGCTTGGGCGACATGGGGAAGTTTTTCCCCAGTTACGACGACGCGTGGAAAGATATCTCCAGTTTGCTCTTTCTGGAAAAGAGYGCAGAAAAGCTGCWCARTGCCGGGATRGAAATTGTGAATRTTGACAGCACTATCATTATTCAAGAGCCGAGAATTACTCCGCACAAAGACGAAATGATAAAGAAAATGGCAGGTGCACTCTCCGTTGATCCCGATCGTATCTCCATAAAGGCGACTACCACAGACGGTCTGGGTATCACCGGTCGCGGCGAAGGAGTGGCGGCCTTGGCTGTGGTTTCACTCAAGGCGAGCTAACCCATTCCTGAATTTTCCTCATACGCTAAAATTAATGTGGGTCTGAAAATTACCGGCCGCCGACAGGACGGCCTGCACACTATTCGTACAATATTCCAGGAGATTTCACTTAAAGACACCCTTAGCATTGAACCCTCTGAACATGGTTTTCAGTTCTCTTGCAGCCATCCGGATATTCCTCAAAATGAAACCAACATCTGTGTGCGGGCTTGGAACAGACTCAAACAGAGCACTAGCGACATTCCGGATATGAGAATTGAGCTGGATAAGCAAATCCCCATGGGAGCCGGATTGGGAGGCGGATCGAGCAATGCCGCCGCAGTTCTTTCCGGAATCAATGAATTACTAGGGTTGGGATATTCAGATAGCGAGCTTGAGCGTATGGCAGTCGAGTTGGGGGCTGATGTGCCGTTTTTTATCAAGGGAGGAGYACAATAYGCTGAAGGAGTCGGGGATGAGCTTTCTTCATCACAACTCCCAGTCATGGGGGCTGTTCTGTTGATAACTCCTCCCACGAAAGTCTCTACAAATTGGGCCTACGCTGAAGCGATAAAATACTTGCCAGATGGCTATTCTACGGGTAAGTTTCCCGCCGCTTCAGGTAATTCTGAAGAGTGGAAGCTTTTTGAGAACGACTTTGAACCTCTGGTTTTTCAGACATATCCAGAGATTGGCACGATTAAGGACCGCCTCTTGAGATTAAATGCGGTTTTTGCCAGTTTGTCGGGGAGTGGCTCGACTGTGTTTGGGATCTTTGAGGATGAAGCAGATGCCCGCAAGGCTCTGACATCGTTCTCTCCGCCCCTCCAAACATTTCTTGCTCATCCCATAAAGATTAGGAATTAGGATTGTTGAACGTCTGTTCGAAGAGTTCTGCGGACAATCAACAGTTGAATTGCCGGGTCGTCTAATGGTAGGACAGCGGCCTTTGACGCCGTCAGTCGTGGTTCGAATCCACGCCCGGCAGCGAAGTAATGAAAAAAGCGAGATTAAGAAATCATGAAGATATTTAGCGGCAGATCAAATCAGACCTTGGCAGTAGAGATAGCTGAGCAGATTGGCACGCCTCTTGGCAAAGTGGAGATTCGCCAGTTCAGCGATGGCGAGTTGTGGGTCCAATATGCAGAAAATATTCGTGGTGAGGATCTTTTTATCATTCAATCCACTCACCCACCGGCAGAAAATATTTTGGAGTTGGTTTTGCTCATCGATGCCGCTGTCCGTGCGTCAGCGGATCGAGTTACAGCGGTAATTCCGTATTACGGTTACGGTCGTCAAGATAGAAAAGATCAGCCCCGTGTTCCCATCTCCGCCCGTGTGATGATTGATCTGTTGAGTAGTGTAGGTGTGAATCGCATACTGACTATGGATTTGCACTCCTCCCAGATTCAAGGTTTTACGGCACTRCCGTTTGATCACTTATATGCCAGGCAAGTCTTGTTTGATCGGCTAAGGAAGCTCGAGCTCCAGCCGGATGGTACAACCATCCTGGCACCTGATGTGGGTAGCGCTCCTATGGCCCAGTCATTCGCTAAACACTTGGGTGTAGGTTTTGCCCTGATAGATAAGCGCCGAACGGCTCCAAACAAGGCTGAAGTTATGCATCTGATAGGAGATTTGGATGGGAAGCAGGTAATAATTTTGGATGATATGATTGATACGGGCGGAACTATCGTGAATGCCTGTCGAGAGGCGCTTGATAATAGGGCTGAAAGCGTAATCGCTGTAGCTACCCATGGAATTTTCTCTGGCGATGCCCCAAAGAATTTTTCAGGGTCGGGTGTAGAGAAAGTAATTGTAACCAATACCGTAAGTCTGTCTGAGAATCGCAAGTTTGACAAACTGGAAGTAATATCTGTTGCAGGACTCTTTGCTAGGGCGATTGAATGTACTCACAACGGTGAATCTATCAGCGCTCTCTTTGAATTCTAATTCTGGAGGAAATCATGGCTAACGAATTTAAACTGGAACTTGATAAACGTGATGGGCTGGGATCAAAAGCCGTTAAATCCCTGAGAAATGAAGGGAAAATCCCTGGTGTATTCTATTCCGCCGATACGGATGCTACWCCGTTTATCATTGACAKGCGTCATCTGCACGATGCATTGCAGTCACAGTCCCATGTATATGCTGTAAGCGTCGGCGGGAAAAAACTGCACGCAATCTTAAAGGAAATCCAATACCATCCAGTTTCGGATGAGATAATTCATCTGGATCTCTTTGGTGTAAGCCTTACGGACAAGATTACTATTTCTGTGCCTATTATTTTAAGTGGAGAATCAATAGGTGTGAATGAAGGTGGTATTATGAGCCAAAGTCTCATGGAACTTGAAATCCAATGCCTGGCGACGGAAGTACCGGATGCCGTCCATGTAGATGTAACTGAATTGGAAATGAATGAAGCTCGGCATGTAAATGATCTTGAGTTCGCCGATGGGATTGAAGTGTTGACTCCTGAAGATATGACTGTAGTGTCTGTCACCGCTCCAAAAGAAGAAGCCCTTGAACCTGATATCCCGGTAGAAGAAGATCTGGAGCTAGAAGGTGAAGAAGGTGAAGAAGGAGAAGTAGCAGAAGGCGAAGAGACTCCTGCTGAAGGTGAAGAAGGTGCCGAAGAATCTACAGGCGATAAAAAAGAAGAAGGGACGTCTGAGTGATTGCATTCTTCGGTCTCGGTAATGTGAGTACACATTACGCACGCACCAAGCATAACTTTGGATTTTGGGTGGTGGATGAGTTTGCCCGTCGCCAGAAACTCTCATTTCACCCCGGCAAAGGTGACTTTGTTTATGCTGAATCGGACTCAGGAGATGGCATGTTATTGGTGAAGCCCACATCCGGCATGAATTATAGCGGTATCCCGGTAAAGGATAT
Source organism: Fidelibacterota bacterium (assembly GCA_002402135.1). Classification (GTDB taxonomy): domain Bacteria; phylum Fidelibacterota; class Marinisomatia; order Marinisomatales; family UBA2128; genus UBA2128. The sequence continues at coordinate 30,394 of NVVH01000009.1, forward strand.
TAGGGCCCGCTGGGAGATGGATCTGAAGAACCTGCATTTAATTGTAGATGATGTGGATTTACCGCTGGGAACGATGAGAATTCGTCCTCATGGAGGAGACGGCTGCCATCGCGGATTAGARTCAGTCATATATCATCTTGGCGCCATGGATTTCCCGCGGATTCGAATGGGAATTGCAACATCAGAGAAGATGCGGCCGGCTGAAGATTATGTGCTTAAGCCGTTCCGTAAGCAGGATCAGAAACTAGCTGAAGAAATGATCCACCGCGGAGCAGATGCAATGGAATCCATATTGGCAATTGGTCTGGAAAAGACAATGTCTCAATTCAATAGGATGGAAAAAGAGGAGATGGCGGAGTAATGGAAAACTATTTTTATATGATTCCCCTATCAGGTCTGTTGGCACTTGTTTATGCGCTCATAAAGTCATCGTGGGTCAACAAACAGGACCCCGGTAATGAGAAGATGATCGAAATTGGTTTAGCTGTACGGGAAGGGGCTATGGCGTTTCTTGCCCGGGAGTACAAAGTTCTGGCTGTGTTCGTGGTAGCTGTTGGAGCACTTCTGTTTTTCGGAAATCTATCTGATGGTGGCACAAGTGACATATGGGAAAAGACAGAATTAGTGGCGGTCTCTTTCGTTGTAGGTGCTCTTTGTAGCGGTTTGGCAGGTTTCTTTGGCATGAGAGTGGCAACGGCTGCTAATAATCGTACGACACAGGCTGCCCGAAAGAGTCTCAATTCCGCTCTCGGRGTTGCATTCGCCGGTGGATCAGTCATGGGGATGAGCGTTGTAGGGCTCGGAGTTATTGGTCTGTCTTCACTGTTTTACCTTTATGGCGGACTGAGCGAAGGAGTTGAACTTCAGCACGTKATGACCCTTCTCTCCGGCTTTGCCATGGGCGCTTCATCCATTGCKCTCTTTGCCCGTGTGGGCGGTGGAATTTTTACCAAGGCTGCTGATATAGGTGCTGACCTTGTGGGGAAATTGGAGKTAGGAATTCCTGAAGACGATCCACGTAACCCTGCAACTATCGCAGATAATGTAGGTGACAATGTGGGTGATGTGGCTGGCATGGGAGCTGACTTGTTTGAATCTTATGTAGGTTCCATTATTGGCGCCATGGTTTTAGCAGCTGCGGCTGGATTTTCGAATCTGGTGATGTTGCCCTTGTTCTTAGCAGGCGCTGGAATTATTGTCTCCATTACTGGAACATTTYTTGTTCGTACCAAGGAAGGCGGCAATCCTCAGACGGCACTCAATACCGGAACATATGGAGCCGGACTGTTGATGCTGGTAGTAAGTTATTTTATCATACAGGAGTTTGTGCCAAAAGCAGTGGAATTAAGTGGAAAGATTGTGGAGGGTATAGATATCTTTGGTGCCACCACAGCAGGATTGGCAGCAGGAATTCTTGTAGGGATGTTCACCGAGTATTACACTGCAGAATCACGCGGGCCGGTGAGAAACATCTCTAAATCGAGTGAGACGGGGGCGGCTACTAACATCATTTCAGGATTGGCGAACGGTATGCAGTCCACACTGTTTCCCGTACTCAGCATTGCCATAGCCATTATAGTAGCATACAATTTTGCGGGTCTTTACGGCATTGCAATTGCGGCACTGGGAATGCTTTCCACGACGGGAATACAGTTGGCCGTGGATGCTTACGGTCCAATCGCAGATAACGCTGGCGGTTGTGCTGAGATGGCAGGATTGCCGCCTGAAGTCCGTGAAAGAACAGATAAACTGGATGCGGTTGGGAATACCACGGCTGCTATCGGAAAAGGGTTTGCCATCGGATCTGCGGCCTTGACTGCCTTGGCTCTTTTCGGTGCTTACCAGACGAAAGTAGGATTGGATTCAATAGATATCATGAAACCTACAGTCATGGCTGGACTTCTTATCGGGGGTATGTTRCCGTTTCTCTTTTCGTCATTTGCCATGCGGGCTGTGGGTGAGRCTGCGTTCGAAATGATTGAGGAAGTGAGACGGCAATTTCGAGAGATCGAAGGGTTACTGGAAGGGAAAGCAAAAGCTGATCACGCGCGCTGTGTGGATATCGCTACCACAGCAGCCATCAAACGGATGATTGCTCCGGGATTGCTTGCGGTTCTCACGCCGGTGTTCTTTGGCCTGGTGCTGAAAGATCCTGAAATGCTGGGCGGTGTTTTGGCTGGAGTAACAGTTAGCGGAGTGCTCCTTGCAATTTTTATGGCGAATGCAGGCGGATCTTGGGACAATGCTAAAAAATATATCGAAAGCGGAGCACACGGCGGYAAGGGAAGCGATGCTCACAAAGCCGCTGTTGTTGGAGATACAGTTGGTGACCCCTTCAAAGATACTGCGGGTCCTTCCCTGAATATCTTGATTAAACTCATGTCGGTGGTATCACTCGTGATCGCACCCATGATTAAATAACTGGAGAGAAAATGAAATACTACGAAACACTCTATATAGTAAAATCTGAATTTGAAGATGATCGCCTGAATAAAATCCAGGCTGAGGTAGATACATACGCAAAAAAGAAAGGTGGTAAAATCGTTAACTCTTACGTCTGGGGTAAGAGRCGRCTGGCCTATGAAGTGGACAAAGAACGTTACGGCACATTTTTACTTCTACAGTACGGGACAGATAATACATTCACTGATGAGTTTAATGATTGGTTTGAACTGCATAAATCTGTTTTAGCATATATGACAATTAGGCTGGATGAGATGCCTGAAGTGAAAGAGATCAGGTCGTCCACACCAACGGAAACCAAAGCTGACTCATCTGTTAAAACTGACCAGTCTGAACAGACAGCAGACGTAAGCCTTTAGGGAGGAAAGAACATGGCATTCATGGATAGACGGCGTATATGCAAGTTTTGCGAAGATCGCGACTTGGAGATTGATTACAAAAATGTAAAAGTAATTCGGAAGTTTGTGACAGATCAGGGCAAAATCATACCGGGTAGAGTTACGGGGGCATGTGCCAAACATCAACGTCAAGTTACCCAGGCAATAAAACGGGCCAGAAATATTGCGCTGTTGTCATATACCGGAGAAGAATTCAATAAATAGTCAGGGAGACTAGAAGGATGGCTAAAGAATCCAGGGGACAGGTTATACTCCGAAAAAAAATAGAGTCACTCGGTGAAGTAGGTGATGTGGTCAGGGTTAAGMCCGGCTATGCTCGAAACTTCCTTATTCCAAGAGGATTTGCAGTGGAAGCTACACCCGGTAATGTCAGGATGGTAGAGGCTCAAAAGGAACAGGAAGACACTCGAGACGCTAAGGCATTAGCTGATGTGGAAAAAACAGCTGCAAAGTTGGAAGGAATTAAACTTTCGGCCCCCGTTCAGGTCGGTGAGGAAGATAAAGTGTTTGGTTCTGTAACGGCCATGACTGTAGCAGAACTACTCCAGGCTGAGGGCTATGAAATAGATAAGAAACATATCGTTCTACCGGAACCGATTAAAGCACTTGGAGTTTATGATGTCCCGGTGAAACTTGATCATGATGTAGAAGCGATGGTTAAAGTTTACGTGATCAAAGAATAATCAAATTTACTCATAAACAGAAAAAAGCCCTCTTGTTTAGGGCTTTTTCTTTGGATACTGTTCTGCCTGTAGTTACTTCAGCAGGAGCACTTTTCTGGTCTGGGAAAATTTCTCGGATTCAAATCTAATAAAATAGATACCGCTGCTTACGATATTACCAGAATGATCCCTTCCACTCCAACGTAATTGATGTATGCCTGCTTCTTTTGTACTGTTTAAGAGGGTGCGAACCTCCCTTCCGAGAATGTCATATACTATGACCTTTACACGGCTGGGAATAGGAATCTGAAAACGAAGTGATGTTATAGCATTGAAAGGATTAGGATAAGCGGGTGAGAAGGAATATTGATCGGCAATTGCAGTGGACTCACCGGTTTCCATAATGGCGTTCGGTGGAGCATCTGTAGTGAACTTGACTGCCACGCCTTCTGTTGGCATTACCGCCCCTGCAGCCAGATGTTGATTAAATAGGTACTGCACACCCAAATTCTGATCAGGGGATTCGATGCCCACGGTGGAGTAGTTGCCATTGGCATCAATATCGTTGATTTCCTGATACTGGAAGACAATTTCACCATCACCGGTAGCAGTCGGGTAGAGGGAAGGATCGTAGAGAATTAATTGAAATGTTTCCCGCACACAATCTGGACAGCTTTCATCGTCCTCGCCGTTTGCGACATTGTCCCACTGTATAATCAGCCGACCGTTTGATGCATCTTGCCAGGCATAGACATGGAACGGCTCAGTACCATCATTGTCGTCAAGATCGTCCATGAAAGGAGCTATCATTCCGAACGGTCCCATGGACATGGGAATGGAGAAATTCCAAAAGTAGTCAATCGCACTCGGTTCAACTGAAATCCACCCGTTAGAACAAACGGTTATAGAATCGTACCACATTCCATAGTAACGGAAAGGGAATCCAATKGAGATATCGGTGTGTGTGTCATCTGTCAGCCCCAGATCTTCACCGATGCCGCCTTCCTCCGGATTTAGTTCTAACCAGTCATAATCGGGAGCTTCTTCATACTCTACGTCACTGTTATCGTAAGCCCAGTAACCGTAATCATCGGGTGGTATGGGATCAGATGTTTCCACAGGTCCCACTAAGAGAGAAACAGTATCTGCAGTGATGGGTTCGTCACCAATTTCCATCTCAACACGGAATCGGACTTTACTTCCCCGGGGGATATCCTCCACTTGACCCGTAACGACAGTCCCGGTCAGTTCTGTGGCGAAGGCACTGATATTCATTTCTTCAGATGTAAAGGTGGTGTTTGAGGTRCCTTCGTCTAAGGCTGACAGCCCAACAGTTATGCCCTGGTAATCATCTGGGGAGAGATTGGTAATCTCAAGAGACAAGTCAAAAGTGTGGTTAGCTTCGATATAATTCTCACCGGAAGCAATAACAGGGAAAACATCGAAATAACCGAGGATGGGGGGATCAAAAGGTGTTCCATCATCTTCCACAAAAGATAGAATAATTTTCTTTTGCTGGAACTGTTCAAGATTTAGATACAGATTGAGCTCTGTTTCCTCGCTTAATCCAGAAAAGTCTATGTTCAACTGTCCATCTGGTCCAGAGACTCCTTTGCCTATGAGAACATCATCAAGAATGAGAGCTCCTACAACATTTTTTAGGGGGATACCATTTTCATCTGATATAATCGTTTGGATAAAGGATCGATGCAGCTCAGGTATCTCCTCGACATCTGCTGAAAGCTGGCTTGGAGTTGTAAGCCATACTGGGAGGCTGGGGTCTCCAATGATTCCATAGATGTGATGGTAAAATTCTACCACATCTCCCGGACCGGCAAGTTGGGGAAATTCATCTATGAGAGCCTGTTTCCCGGCAAATAGTGCAGGCCCCAACTCCGCACTCCTGTTTTCGAGCAGATTATCCCATGTTGTACCGCAGATAACATTATTATACTTGGTATCGGTATCAAGGTCAGATGGGCCGATGACAGCTACAGCTCCTTTTGGATTGGATGGAGTCCCCTTTGTGATTAGTTCCTCGCCGAAACACTTCGACGGTCCGGTTTGAGGATATAGATCTGCCCCAAAGTCACCGGTGTTACAAACAAAACTCATGACAACGGGCAGCTTCCAGCCGTGATTAAGATCGTTTAAATCTTCTATGTAAAAACTGGGACGGTGCCAACCGTGGGAGTTTCCCCACCCTCTGTAGTTAATGATTCCTACACCGTTGGACCATGACTCAGTTACGAGAGGATTTTCTATTACCTGATAATTCATATGGAAATAGGCTGTATCAATGCTGGTAAATCCGTTATTTAATAATCTTTCCATCAACCACTGGGATGTCCAAACAGGCGTCACGGGCCACTGCTCAGGTGGGACCTCCATCCCGTCATTCGTTTTATAATTTCCAGCGACTAGCAGGGCTCTGTTCAGGTAATCCAGTTCACCACTGGATTGAATGTTCTCCATGCGAATGTATTCCATGCTTCGGACTTTCACATTGATAAGGTCACCGATATTTCGAACAGACCACCGTCCGATAAAGAACTTAGGGTCAAGTATGTCGTAATTTTCAGATTCCGGGTTATCATCAAAAAAAGTATAAGGATAATCTGTCACATCTTCTTCATCTTCATTAATGGAAGCGATGAAAAAAGTAGGGATTGTGTAATCTCCATTTACGTCACCTACTAACAGTACATATTCCAGCAGTGGGTGTGAAGCATGGTAAGCTTCAAGGTAAGATCTGATATCAGTAGATGTTTCCAAATTTTCTTCATCAAGAGCGATGATCTCTACATCAAATCCCTGTGTTTGTTTGAAAATGGTAAAGTTGTCTCCGTATACGGGAATTCCATCAGGGTTTGTTAATACGTCCCGCAGTTGGCTGTTTGCGAGAATAATGAGATAGTCACCTCGTACAAGGTTAGCTCCCTCGGGGGCGAAACTCTTCCTCGAAATTGGTACAACAGTATCGACGGCAGTTACAAGGGATGCCAAAACCAGAAAAGAACTTATTATTTTAAGATTAACAGTCATTTCAAAAGGATAACCTTTTTGACTGATTCAAAGTTTCCAGCAGTCATTCGCAGGAAATATACACCACTTGAGAGATTTCCCGCATCCCAAATAACCTCATGCTTTCCATTTATTAGACTGCTACTTGTCAATACCTTTACTTTCCTACCGAGCAAATCATAAATCACCAACTCCACGTCTTCCGCTTGTGGCAGAACAAAACGGACCGTTGTTTTTGCATTGAAAGGATTTGGAAAACACCCATCCAGAGAGAACTGGTCAGGAAGTCCATGAGGCAGGTTATTGACATTTTCTTCATCTTCCCGTCCTATAATTAAGAGCTCATCAATCTCAACCCCGCGATATTCAACTGAATTATCAGGGATGATACCTATTTCCAGGGATTGCAGTTCTCCAAKGCTGCCAAGTGGGTGAATCTCTGTATGGTGGGTCCAGTCTTGATCGTTCCACCAGATAATTACACTATCTTCACTCCCTGCGACGATTAAGTAAGCACTGTCTAAATCCCACTCAAGTTCATATTTTAGTTCAACTAAAAGTGCATAGTCTTCGCTAGAGTTAATCCCGGAAAGTTCAGTCCAAATCGACACTGTGTCTTGGGAGTAAGTCAAATCACTTTGTGAGAGTAGGGCACTGTTTTCAATCGTCCAGTCACCAGTGATTATTTGCCATCCACTTAGATTGTCGAATGATTTTGAGTAAAGCTCTGTAGAAAGATCCATACTTATTGCCAACAATGTATCTGACAGAATCTCGACTTCGAGAAACTCCGGAAACAGATCATCAGCCCACAGCTTAAGTTGGTAAACACCTTCAGGGAGTATAAGATCAAGTTCGCCTGAAAAATCTTCATTAGTGACCGTACCGTGGTAATCTGTAATCTCCAAATTGATCAGACTGGAAAACGATCCAGGTGTGGTTGCGTTCACATTTAGGAGATACTCAGGCAGCGGTTGAAGAGCGACATCGTGGGTCAGAATGGAGTTGCTGGTGGGTGTAACTGCGTCACTATACATTTCGTAGCCACGGGTGGCTACCTTTAGCGAATAAGTCCCTGCATCCAAAATCCGGCGGAATCTGCCAAATTCGTCTGTCAATCTTGGCTGAAGCATGGGACCGCTCAATTCGGATATTTTAACACAGGCTGAAATGGGCACACCTGTTTCGGCGTCAGTGATCAACCCTGTGATCTGGTAAGCCGGTGCCCCAGCATCCCCCTGCCCGTAGCCTATAGCACGGTTCATCAGATAGAAGGCTGCGATGGTATGTTTTGCTATTGTTTCTTCTATCAGATCAATATCGTCTGGTTGTATGTTTTCAGAACCTACCTCGATGAGATATTGGAAACACCCTGTTCCTATATAAAACCAGTCGTGAGCATTACCACGGCGGGAAGAGCTCCTGACCGGAAGATAGTAACCATCGCCGGCCTCGTTTGGGAGCAATGATGTAATAGCTTCGCCAATCGTTGAAATTATGGCGCCATCAGGTGACATCTTTCCCTCAGCCCACAACCAGGGATAAATTACCTGTTCAGAGACGTTTCCTGACCGGGAACTGTGGTAAGCAATTGATAGCAAGAACCGTTCGTTCAAGGCCAGGTCTTGGATGGCTTGGGTTTCCAGTTCAGATAAAGGAGCCTCCCCGCGGTAGTAATCGAAGTGGGCCTGATAAGTACCTCCACTGTTGTCCTCTTCCCAAAGTCCATCACCAAAGATCCAATTGAAGTCGTAGTTGCGGTTCAGGTCCACTCCGTCTGAATCATTTCCGACACCCTCCAGGAAATCGAACATACCGTCGAGGTCTGTATCCCGTTTGTTCTTCCGGAATGTCACGTCCTGTAGCCACTCCTCTCCGTCAGTATAACCATGGACAACAGTAAGGCCCTCTGGATTATGGGTAGGAACTATCCAGATCTCAGATGATTCCAAAATGGCCTGCATGTTCTGTCGATAGGATAGGTGGTCATCGGGATGGAGGAACATATCGATGAGTTCCATGGTGATTTCTACACCATATATTTCTTCCGCGTGGCACTGCCCTAGAAATAACACCCGTGGTTCATCTTCCCTGATATCGGCATTGTAGGAGAGTCTGACAGCCCAGAAAGGGAGACCTTCCTCCATCGATTGACCAATCTCTTCCAGATGGTAGATAATTCCGCTACCGGGATATGACTCCGAAGGATTACTGTTATTGCTGAACTGTTCATCCCAATCCGCAAGTTGAGCCTCTACTTCTTCGTAAGTGTGGTAGCGTTCTATTAGAGGACTTTGAGCCTCTGCAGGGACAGAACCCAGAAGAAGAGAAAGGAGAATAAGATGTAACCTTATTTTTTCCTTGATTACCATCATAATATCAGGTGAATTTAACCCTTTTCATGGACTTTTAGATATATGATAGGTTTCTGTGATAGAAAACACGAGTATCTCAAATAGTTTGTGTATTTCACATAGAATTTCGCAAATTGCCGTGCTATGGATGTAATGATTATCTTGAGGCAACGATGGCTAAGGTGATTTACCGAAAAGAAAACGGAGGCTGGCTGATATCTGCTGCCACCACAGTGCTGTTGTTAGTCTCTCTATCGACTGCTGGTACTGTGGGCCCGTTTGAACACTTGGGGAGTGATCTCGGGGTGGATCGGGTCAGGTTCAAGCTGGATGAGTTGACTATCAAAAGTACAGGTGAGTTCATAAAGATATCGTCTAGCGGCTCCGGTACTACAAGTCAGTACGGACTTCCAGAACTTCCTGCCTTTTCTACCATGTACCAGATTGATCCGGGAAAACTGCACCAAGTTGATTTCACCGTGGTAGAATCGCATGTGTTGGAGAATGTCACAATCTTCCCTCATCAGCATCCCAGATCAGAGGAAGGTTTTCAATACAACAATGCATTTTATTCGTCAGTGACACCGTTTCCCGTGGAAAATTTGACTGTTTCGGAACCGCAAATCATGCGTGGCATGCACCTTATAAACGTCAGAATCGTTCCGTTTGTTTATCATCCTAAYGAAAACCGATTAGAAGTTTTCGACGAAATAGAAATTACAGTGGAAGAAATTGGTGAGTCTGGTATCACAGATTACGGGACAATGCCTCGATCCAGAGCTTTCGAGACTCTCTATGAACAGTTAGTTGTCAATTATGTTGAGCCGTTAGATGAGAAGTTTCAACAGCCGAGCATTCTCTACATCTGCGGCGGCTCTTCGGAATCCAACTCATATTTTCAGGATTTGGTGGAGTGGAGACATCAGCGCGGATATAAGGTTTACACTGCTTCCCTTGATGAAACTGGATCGACTGCCAATGATATCAAGGATTTTATTTATAATGCTTACTCCCGATACAATCCACCGCCAGAACATGTTGCTTTCGTGGGAGATGTAGGGGGTTCATATAGTGTTCCTACTTTTTACGAAGGTTGGGGGCATAACTCATACAATAACCAGTGTGAGGGCGACCAGCCTTACGCTGAGCTTGCTGGCGGAGATCTCCTACCGGAGGTTCTTGTGGGTCGTATTTCTGTCCGATCTACCAGTCATTTGTCTACAGTTACCAATAAGATTATCAGCTACGAAAAGGCTGAGTATCTGGAGGATATTCAAGGCTACTATGAGCGTGCTGCCCTTATAGGAGATCCCAGCAGTTCGGGTATTTCTACCGTTATCACCAACGAATATATTGAGGAAGTGCTCGATGCCTACGGTATGGAAGATATCCGCACAAAATACAGCGGTAGCAGCTGGTCCAGCTGGATGCGAAACCAACTCTCCGATGGGGTTCTTTACTTTAACTACAGGGGTTATGTGGGGGTAAGCGGGTTTGACAATTCGGATATCAGCGCGGCGAACAACGGGTACATGTTGCCATTTGCCACTGTTATCACCTGCGGGACRGGTTCTTTCGCTGAAGATAATACCACYCTTTCGGAACAATTCATTCGTGCGGGAACTGCTTCAACGCCTGAAGGTGGTGTAGCGGCTGTCGGAACGGCAACTTGGAATACTCACACCCTGTTTAATAATATTTTGGATATGGGAATATATGACGGCATCTTTGTTAAGGGGTTAGAGACTGCCGGTGCCGGCTTGGCAAGTGGTAAGCTTGCTCTCCTTGCAGCATATCCTACTAATCCTTACAACTGGGTAAGCGCTTTCACACAGTGGAACAATCTTATGGGTGATCCTGCCACCCATTTATGGACGGACACACCTTCTCTCTTAATGGTCGAGCATACAGACGCTGTCTATTTGGGCACTAATTTTGTGGATGTAATGGTTTCGAGTAACCAAAACCAGCCCGTTGAGGACGCCCTGGTTTCTGTGGTGTCATCGGATGGTGAGCTGCAATATATTGGATATACGAATGAATTGGGAGAAGCTACACTGATTTTTGATCAATTGGTGGAAAGTGACATGACAATAACAGTCACTAAGCGGAATTGGAAACCATACCAAGGGTCTCTTTCTCTTCTTACGGGCGATATAATGGTAAACTTTGATGGTACTTCTAATATTTTTGTGAACGATGAAATCGGGAATGCCGACGGTTTGGTGAATCCGGGTGAGACGATAGGTTTATCGCTCCCGCTGAAAAACTACGGTTCAGAAAGTGCGACAGGTGTGATTGCACACATGACGTCAGGATCTGAGCTTATAACAGCATTGGATTCAACAGTTATTTACGGAGAGATAGCACCAGGCGAATCGATTTACGGAGATCAATTTACCTTTGTTCTGATGCCCTCTGCGGTTCAAAGTGAAGATTTGGATTTACATCTAGAAATAACTGATGATATGGGTAACGTATGGCAGTCAGCGATCCCTGTGGAAGTCAGTGGCAGTCTTCTTCAGATATACAGTCTGGATATCGCCAATCCGGGAGAGACGACTGAACTAACAATGGTACTTAAGAACGAAGGCGAAACGGAGTGCGGGGACGTATTTGCAAATTTGAGTTATCATGGTGAACTACTGGAAATTGTTGACAGCGTCGGCACATGGGGTTCGATTCCTCCCGGAGAGTATGCAACCTCCTCAGATGGGTTCACTGTTACTACCGCAGAAGATGTAATTAATGGAACTATGATTCCGCTCAATGTCCACATCCAGAGTACGGAAGGGTACGATCAGACTGAAATTTATCACCTGCAAGCGGGTGAAGTTACGGTTGAGGATCCCCTCGGCCCTGACGAATACGGATACTATATCTATGATATGGGCGATATTGGCTACGATTTAGCACCGTTCTATGACTGGGTTGAAATTGATCCCGGGCATGGCGGGAACGGGACGGACCTTAATCTCAGTGACAACGGAAATGGAAATTACAGCACTTCCATCAAGCATATTGACCTTCCCTTTGTCTTTCGCTTCTACGGGGTGGACTACGATGAAATCACCGTTTGCTCGAATGGTTGGATTGCTCTCGGATACTCCACCATGGAGTCGTTTAGGAACTATCCCATTCCTGGACCTGGCGGACCTTCTCCAATGATTGCAGCTTTTTGGGATGATCTTAAAACCACCAGCGGGGGGGATGTATTTGGCTATGAAGATCCGGGTGGGGAGTACATTATTATAGAGTGGTCCGACATGAGAACTCAAAACAACAACCACCTTGAGTCATTTCAGGTAATCCTCTACAATATTGCCGTTCCCCCATACGGTGATGGTGAGATAAAAATGCAGTACAATGAGTTCAACAATACGTCGTCAGGGAATTTCGGTGGTTATCCTCCAGTTCACGGGGGGTATGCGACTATTGGGATTGAAGATCATTTAGCAGCTTGGGGTCTGCAGTACACGTTTAATAATGAGTATCCGACCGCTGCCGCTCCCCTAGGAGATGAGACAGCATTATTTATTACGACGAGATCTTCTTCGGTTCTCCCAATGCCTGAGTTAGTCTACTCGCCGGACTCTGTTGATATGGTGGTTGAAATAGGCGGGACAACATCTAATGAAGTAATAATTTCAAACGGCGGTGACGAAGGCTCAACACTGAACTATACCATTGAGAAAGCTCCGGCTCCGCCTTTTGAGGTTAGCGCCGGTGGGCCAGATACTTTTGGATATGAATGGAGTGATTCAGAAACAGACCCGAGTCTGGGTTACGATTGGATTAATATCCCCACGGCCAATGAGGTGACTTTTACCCACAACGATGTAGCATCTGGGCCATTTGACCTGGGATTTGATTTCCCTTTCTACGGGGAGATTTATACCCAGTGCATCATTAATCCAAATGGGTGGGTTGGTTTTGGTGATGACTGGGCCGGTTGGCAGAATACAGACATTCCCGATCTGGACGCACCCCGTCCTGCTGTTCTTGGATTTTGGGATGATCTGGATCCACTACAAGGTGGTTCCGTGTATTACTATAACCTATCGGATAAGTTCGTAGTTTGGTTTGATGACGTTATACACTATCCCGGTTCAATCGAAGGTACGTATAATTTTCAAATAGTATTGCATATCGATGGGGAAATCCAAGTTAATTATCAGTCAGTATCTGGAAATGCTAGCTCACAGACAATCGGAGTCCAAAACGCCAGCGGAACTGTGGGGCTTCAGGTGGTCCACAATGACGATTATGTGGAGGATAACCTTTCACTCCACTTCCGGTTTCCCCAACCAATAGATTGGATGACGCTTACAGGAGAACTGAATGGGAGTCTCCTATTCGGTGAGAGTGCTGTGATTGGCGTGGAGGCGGATGCCACTGACCTACAGTTGGGRAATTATGGTGGTCTACTTACCATAACTTCAAATTTTCAACCGCTAGAAACTATTCCGGTGAACCTCACTGTGACCGGCTACCTTCCACCGGTAGCTGTAGATGATTACTACACAGTATCAGAGGATGACACTTTGGCCGTTGTGTCAGAAGAAGGTGTCATAGCCAACGATTCTAACCCCAATGGTGATACTCTCACCGTAGAACTTGTAAGCGATGTTGGTTCCGGACACTTGTTGCTGGAAGCCGATGGATCTTTTATCTACATTCCGAATTCGAACTTCTTCGGTGAGGATAGTTTTAGCTATACGGCAAGTGATGACTCCATGCAGTCTGATATTGCTATTGTGACCATTGCAGTAGAGCCAGTGAATGATCCACCAGGAGATTTTGAAGTGTTAGCCCCAGCCCTTGACACGACCATTGTTATCACTCCCAGGAATCTTTCGGATTCACTTACGTTTCAGTGGAGTGAATCTGAAAACGTAGATGAGGATGAGATTTTATACAGCCTAACCAATGTGGAAGGTCTGGATTTCCTTGAGGAGTTCGTAGAGATAGAATCTACGGAGCTCGTCATAATTTATGAAGAACTTGCGGCGCTTATGGGTGAAGACATGGTATCAGGTTATTGGAATGTGAGCGCTGATGATGGTGAATATGTTATCTCTGCTGGTAACGGGCCCTTTGCTCTAACTATTGATAAGACATCCCTGAGCTTAAATGGGGTCGTCATCCCGACGGAATATTTTCTACATCAGAACTATCCCAATCCTTTCAATCCCGTGACAACGATCGTCTTCGATCTTCCAGAAGCAGTAGATGTCCGGATAGAGATTTTTAATGTTCTTGGTCAGCGAATTCGAACTCTGGTGAACCGTCCTCACCAGCCGGGAAGCTATCGGTTGCAATGGGACGGTAAGAGTGATTCTAGGGCAGCTGTAACATCGGGTATGTATATATGTCGCATTCAAGCTGGAGACTATATACAAGAGCGGAAACTGCTCCTTATGAAGTAATCTTCTCGGCACCTGAGAAAACCATATTCTAACAAATGTTTAAGTTGGATTACGAATGGGAGTGGCTTGTACTGGCCACTCTTGTTTTTCTCACAGCCCTGCTCATTGTGCTGGGTCTGAGAGAGTTTTTACAACTTTCTCGTTCTGTAGCGAAAATCCCTATCCGAATTCATGTAAACGGTTCACGCGGGAAGTCATCAGTAACGCGTCTGATTTCAGCTGGCTTGCGGGCGGGCGGCTTAAAGGTATTAGCAAAAACAACCGGCACAGCTCCAAGAGTGATAGGTTTTGACGGGATTGACCGTTCAGTTCATCGCCTTCGGTCTGCTTCCATCAGTGAACAGATTAAGGTATTGGATTCATTCTCCAAACAGAAGCCCGATGCTGTAGTGTTGGAGTGCATGGCGGTTCAGCCTGAGTATCAATGGATATGTGAACAGCAGATGGTTCGAGCTACTTTGGGGGTGATCACAAATGTTAGGTCAGATCATCTATCAGAGATGGGTCCTTCATTAAAAAATGTGGCCATGTCATTGAGTAACACCATTCCCCAAAATGGACAAATGGTAATTGGGGAAGACCATTTTTCTGCGGAATTTGAAAAAGTGGCGGCCAAACGTAATACGAAGCTGGACGTTGTCATGGCTGATGCTGTCTCCTCAGAAGAAATTGCAGCCTTTCAAGAGACAGTACATGCTGATAATGTTGCTGTTGCTTTGAGAACTTGCGAATTGACAGGGATCGATAGAACTGTTGCGCTGGAGGGGATGGTTACTGCAGCGCCAGATCCCGGAGCTGCAGCTTTCATGGAACTTCGCTCTAATGAAAAAGAAAACACGTTCTTTAACGCACTCGCCGCCAATGATCCTGAATCTACCGGTGTTCTCTGGTCGCTGGCATTTGAGAAAACTACTCGGTCAAAGGTTGCTGTTTTCCTCAATTCGAGAGAGGATCGTCGTCAACGGACACACCAGCTCCTGGGCCTTTTGGGGGATCAAATGCATACCGATCTGCTGGTTATACGAGGGGATCATATTCCTCCAGTACTCCATCATGATGGAATGGAGATTAAGATTTTCCCAGCTTCAGTCCAGCCTGAGGAAGTTGCAGAGTATTTTATGAATTTGGATGACCACTTAATATTTGCCATGGGGAATATTGTTGGCTGGGGGCATGAATTTGTGGATTATCTTCGAGAGAACTACACCAATGGTTGAAATTGCATTAGGCTTGGGGATAGTCCTCAGTTTAGTCCTGACAGAAACACTTGGTGTAACTGCCGGCGGCTTGATCGTACCTGGATACATTGCCCTCTATCTGCATGATCCACTGAGAGTGATCGGAACGTTTGCAGTAAGTTTGATAGTATTTGGAATCGTGCGACTTCTCAGTTTTAGGATGCTTATTTTTGGGAAACGCCGGCTGGTAATATGCTTGCTTCTGGGATTCCTCCTGGGAGCTCTGTCCAAGCAATATCTCTTTTTCGCCGAAGAGCAGTTGAGTCTTGCTGCCATCGGTAATATTATCCCTGGTCTAATTGCCAGTTGGATGGTACGTCAGGGAGTCGCGCGTACAATCAGTGTAGTAATGATTACCGCAATAATTGTACAGCTTACCCTCATGGTYATAGGTCTGGAAGTTCCCCATGTTTAGGCCGTATATCCAAAGATTGGAGGTACTTATTGTCTTGGCACTCTTTTCTGCGGGACTTTTCTATTGGGCTGCAACTTCAACAGTTATTGTTAAAGCCCGGGGTTATGATTTGAAGATCTCTGCAGCTGAAAAGATGACTGAAGCCATGACTGTCCTTAAAGAAGTTCGTCTTGGGAGTGAAGGGGTTATAATGGACGATAACCCCAATGATCCAAACGGTACAATGTTGGTTGGTTCCGGGGCTACTCCAATTACTACAGATAGGGGTAATCTAGATGCCAAACTGACCACGCTTAACCCAAATTTCTCAGCAATTATAGTCGATATGCTGCTTGCTGCAGATGTGGGAAAAGGTGATACAATTGCAATGGCGTTAACTGGCTCTATGCCCGGTGCTAATATAGCTGTTTTAGCTGCTTGTGAAGTTATGGATATTTACCCTGTAATAATTACCTCGGTTGGGGCATCAGAGTGGGGCGCTACGGATCCATATTTCACCTGGGTCGACATGGAATCTGAACTAGTGAGAGGTGGCGTATTTAAATCATCCTCTATAGCAGCCTCAGTGGGAGGTGGCGGTGACTCAGGAAAAGGGCTTAGCAGAAATGGTCGAGATCTACTCTGGGAAGCTATCTACCGAAACAATCTGCAACTAATTCAAGAAAAATCTCTCAATKCAAGTATTGCCAGAAGAATGACTTTGTTTAATGAGAGTCTAACTCTTTCAAATTATAAGGTATACATTAATGTGGGGGGTGGAGCCGCCAGTGTTGGACCCAGGATTAATGCTCGTTTAGTACCACCGGGTTTAACATCCGCAGCATCTCTAAGGGGGGGCTTGTCAGACTGTGTCCTCAAGAGGTTTGTAGATAGTGACATTCCTGTTATTCATATTCACAATATTGATGAACTTACGTCGAAGTACGACCTCCCTTTTTCTCCCATACCCACTCCTAATATTGGTGATGGGCAAATATTTTCTCGGCATACGTTTAACCAAGTAAATTCATYCATTGCGTTGATTTTATCCCTGGGCAGTCTGATAATAGTTGGTATGAAAAGTCATAGAAAGATAAAAGAGGCCGTGGAGTATGATCCTGAAGTATTGCTCTAAAAAATCATCCTCATTGATTCTCATTTTACTCCCTCTGTTGTTCTCAGACGGTTGGACAAAAACTGTATCACCCGCTCAGAAAGACAAAAAGGAAATTCTTATAATTGGCGAAAAGCGGAGAACCTATTATCAGCTTCATAGAGATGAATTGGTTTATGAAATTCAAGGACCGCAGCGATTGAGAATTATTGCCCGCCGGGCAGTTCCAAGAAGAGATAATAAGTTGCAGCYTTTTGGTTACAGCATGATTTTGGACGAAGAGGATGAGTTGACAGTCAAGCATGAACAAAAACGTTCAAAAGGAGTCACTTCACCTCAGCATCCGGGACACGGTTACACCCATTCAGGTAAATACTACCTGAATATTCCCAGTGGACTCCACACCCTCGTCATCCGGCCGTTGACTAAGCGCAGTTCGCCTGTRTTGATACGTCTCCTTACTGAGCGCTTCGAAAAGAAAGTTGAGGGACGTCTACTGATTCCTGATGATGAAATAACATTAAAACATCTGCAGGTAGAAGAGAAAAAGTATCGCTACTATCAATTAATCCCCGGCAATAAAATAGCAGTCAGTATAGAAGAAGCAAAAGAGATAGTCGTTCTCAGCCGCTTGGCGTTCGAAGACGGAATGCCATCAGAAGAGAATTACCGTTTGAGGATTAGAAAGGACRRAAAACTTCTAGGCACYTATTTCTTTACGTCCGAGAAATCTGATGTGAGTACTATTGTGGAGGATAAAGATATTGTACCCGGGAAACGCCGTACTGCCGAGGTGGAAGTTAATGGTACTGCAAGKACCTTAACAGTTGAGTTGCTTGATAAAGGAAAACGGGTTTATATCAGATGTGTTGGCTATGAGTAAGATGAAAACAACACTATTTCTACTAATTTCATTGTTGATAATTCAACCTGTAGAATCACAGTCATTGCTGGATAGAATGCGCGTACCTATCTACGTRAAGCCATCTGTGACAATTGGCTACGACAACAATATACTCCGGTTTTCATCAACTGAGATCGGAGAGACTGTACCCAATGATCCTGCCATGGGTGATGCCGAAACATTCGACAGTGAGATTATATATCCGAGCATCGAGATTTTGTACAGTCCTTTTCTATYTATGGAGCATGAGACAAATATCCGCATGTCATTCGGAAGCACACAATATGGACAGTCAAAAAATAAATCTTATTCGTCTCTCTCGTTCAGACTCGAGCATCATCTTGGATCCTATCAATGGCTGAAAGCGGGGTATTCGCTGCAGCCAGAYCTTTATCTCAGACCGTATCGGGATGCGGACACTATTTCAAAGTTGCCGGTTGCCTGCAGCTTTGCCAACGAGACTATTTTTCTTTCGTATAGCCACCCGTTAACTCAACGAATTTGGATGACGATGAAAGGCCGGCGTACAAACCAGTATTATGAATCGGACTTTACTGAGTTCGATACTGAGATTACAGCAGGATATGTACGTTTCAGCGTGAAACCTCTCAGCCGGCTTCAGGCGTCAATGTGGTGGGAAAACGGTGAAGGAGAAAATACCACCTATGGAGATGGATTCTCGGCAACGAGTTTCGACCGTTCGTATCWCTTTAATMGAATKGGRGCCAAGATYGARTGGRWRWTAAAMMAGCMRTCWRYSMRRRTTRRRTTMTCSWYMGATWAYGAWARYCGTCKYTAYGRAACCGAAAGTGTGGATGATCCTCTGCACAGCGGACGAAGTCACGACGACTTTCGTTATAAGTTTCAGTTAGAAAAGGAATTCATCAATGGTGTGACAGTTGAGGGGGAGATACGATATCGTGAACGGATAGCTGATTCTGAGT
>NVVH01000045.1 GCA_002402135.1 Fidelibacterota bacterium
TTGCCTGCTGTCGAAATTCAGGGATTGGTGTTTTAGTGTCAGGTGTTCGAAGTACACCTCGGGCATCCAATTTTGGGATTTCACCTTCAAGAGCCATTTTCATTTGAAGAATTATATCTTCTCCCAGTTTCGAAATATGATTCAAACTCCCCCTTGTGGMAAAACTTCCTAACTCAACCCAATTTGCGATGTTGATTAATTGAATATTTACAGTCAATTGATCCAAATTYCGWGAAAAACTRCCCATGACAAGTAAGCTTCGAGTGCCTGAAGCTTGACGCAATAAAAGTGATCGATCCTGCAGTATTCTCTCCAAAGCCACTTGTTCATGAATGCGAACACCATCCACATTCTGGAAACCTGCTGAAACCATGTCCACAAGTCCTCTCCCGAGCCAAGATACAGTTTCATCATTTTTGATGTTATCGAAATCCAACAGATAAAGATTCAGCCGCTTGGCGCTGGAGAGGTTTGTTACTCCAGCCGTTAATACGATGACTATCAAGATATAGAATCGCAGTGATTGTGGAATTCGCATGAACATGAATGTATCAGTTCGACGGCTCATTTACAATCGCATTTTTTATCATTATAGGAGAAGTAAATCAAATCACTTCCCTGATATTTCAATCTTTGCCCACGTATCCCGAAGAGTAACCGTCCGATTAAAAACAGGACTCCCTTCCCTGGAATCTAGAGGATCCACATTAAAGTAACCAACTCGTTCGAACTGATAGTGTTCACTGGCTTTTGCATTAATAAGACTCGGCTCAAGTTTGCAGTTCGTTAATATCTCTAAGGAGTCAGGATTAATATCTGCTTTGAAGTCATCACTTCCACTACCCGGTTCTGGTGACAGAAAAAGTCTATCGTAGAGTCGAATTTCCGGACTGACGGCATGCTGAGCCGATACCCAATGTATGGTGCCGCGCACCTTCCGTCCATCAGGAGCCGAACCTCCCTTTGTTTTCGGATCGTAACTGCAACGAAGCTCTATGATCTCGCCGGAATCATCTTTGACAATATCCTCGCATTTCAAAAAATACGCATAACGCAAACGAACCTCTCGGCCCGGAGCCAGCCGAAAGAACTTCTTGGGCGGATCCTCACGAAAATCATCTCTCTCGATGAATAATTCTCGGCTGAAGGGAACCTTCCTTTTTCCGGCWGATTYGTCTTCCGGATTATTAATGGCTTCCAATTCYTCACTTTCGCTTTCAGGATAATTCGTGATAACTACTTTCAGCGGATTCAGCACAGCCATKCGACGTTCGGCATGCCTGTTAAGATCCTGACGGATACAATATTCCAGCAGTCCCACATCAGCAACACCTTCGCGTTTTGCTATACCCACTCTCGATGCAAAATCACGAATAGACGCTGGTGTGAAACCTCTGCGACGAAGACCGGAAATGGTGGGCATCCGCGGGTCATCCCAACCGTTCACAACTCCACCTTCCACTAATTCACGCAGCATCCTCTTGCTGAGAATGGTATAACTCAAGTTAAGCGGAGCAAATTCAATTTGCTGTGGGTGATACACATGGAGTGCATCCAGATACCAATCGTAGAGAGGCCGGTGRTCTTCGAACTCCAGAGTACAGAGYGAGTGAGTGATTCGTTCGATAGAATCTTCCAGTCCGTGAGCCCAATCGTAAGTGGGATAGATGCACCAGTCGTCACCAGTTCGGTGGTGAGTCGCACGGAGAATTCGATACATGACAGAATCCCGCATGTTCATATTGTTCGCTGCCATATCAATCTTTGCCCTAAGAACTCTGCTGCCATCGGGGAATTCCCCAGACTGCATTCGCTTGAAAAGGTCGAGATTCTCTTCGATCGAGCGATTTCGGTAGGGACTTTCCGTACCGGGTTCTGTCAAAGAACCGCGGTTAGCGCGAATCTCTTCAGCTGACTGATCATCCACGTAAGCGTGGCCACTCTCCACCAATTGACAGGCATAAACATATAGCTGCTGAAAATAGTCTGAAGCATAGTAGAGCCGGTCTTCCCAGTCAAATCCTAGCCAGCTGACATCCTCCATGATGGACTGAACATATTCCTCCTCTTCACGAACAGGATTGGTATCATCAAAACGCAGGTTACAGAGGCTGTTATACTGTTCCGCAAGCCCGAAATTAAGACAGATCGATTTGGCATGGCCGATATGAAGATAACCGTTCGGCTCTGGAGGAAAACGAGTATGCMCTCGCCCATCATATTYCCCCGTTTCAAGATCTTYGTCAATTACTTGTTCAATGAAATGACGAGRCTTYTTTTCTGTTTCACTCATGCAGAATCTTCACCTTCTAACAGAGGTAATCTATTCAGAGCTGCCTGAATYCGACGGAAGCAAATCTCTTCACCCAGCATTTCCATTAGAAGATAAAGAGAAGGTCCAACTGGTACACCAGTTAATGCTAGACGTGTAGGATGTATGATTTTTCCTGGGCTCAATTCTTCAGATTCCGCCAGATTTCTGAGAGATTTTTCGATTGCCTCTTCACTCCACTCCTCCACTGATTTCAAACTGATTAGAAACTTTTCCATCAATGTATTAACTGACTCATCTTTCCAACGCTTGCCCGAAGTCTTCTGGTCATAGTTTTTAGGATCTTCAATAAAATAGTCAGATTGAGTCATAATGTCGACGATAGTTTTCACGCGCTGTTGCTGAACTTCAACAATAGCCAGCAGATAATCCGGAATGGTATTACTTTTCCACTCAGGATCAAGTTTACGTATTCGTTCCAGTAAATCGTTAGCAGATGTCTTCATTAAATGTTGTCCACTCATCCACTCAAACTTTTGATCATCAAAAACAGCTGCTTTCTTTACRATTCTTGATAGACTGAATTCTTGAACYAACTCCTYAAGAGAAAATATCTCTTGCTCATCTCCCGGATTCCAACCTAAGAGAGCGAGGAAATTAACAAGAGCTTCAGGCARAWAACCTTTTTCCCTATAAGTCTGCACTCCAACAGCGCCATGTCGTTTACTCAGACGTTTGCCCTCACTACTCAAAATCATAGGCAAATGAGCAAACTTAGGRATGTTTCTGCTGAGTGCCTCGTATACCGCTATCTGCTTTAGCGTGTTGGTTAGATGATCTTCACCGCGGATAACGTGAGTTATATCCATATCCGAGTCATCGATAACAACCACAAAGTTATAAGTTGCAGAACCATCTGTCCTTTGAATAATAAAATCGTCAATTTCCTTATTATCCACTTCAATCGTGCCATACACTTCATCTACGAAAGAAGTGTTACCACTATTGCTCACTTTTAATCGAATACAAAATGGTTCAGCAGAGTTTAGCTTTCCCTTTATCTCACTATCAGAAAGTTGTGAACATTTTCCGGAATAACCGTAAAAACTACCTTCCTTTTCAGCGTTTGTTCGCTCTTCAGCCAGTTCCTCTGTGGAGCAAAAACAACGATAAGCTCTTTCTTCATTCAGAAGTTGCTTAACTGCGGTTCGGTATTCTTCCTTTCTGCGAGATTGAAACATAAGCGGTCCGTCCCAGTGCAATCCCATCCATCGAAGTGAGTCACAGATTTGATCAACATATTTATCTTTGGAACGGGCTTTGTCTGTATCTTCAATTCGGAGACAAAATTTTCCGCCGTTTTGTTTGGCGAAAAGATAATTAAATAGTGCTGTACGGGCGCCTCCAAGGTGAAGCTCGCCAGTCGGACWGGGTGCAAATCGGACTCTTATAGTATTATTCATTACTAACAATCAGCATTTATATTTTTTCTTTTTTTCTTCAATTGGCAGGAAATACATGCCTGCCGATCGATGTGAGCAAAGCGAACGAAGATTGGTGGAGGCGAGAAGATACCCCACAGGGTCCTGCGTAGAACCTCTGGAGGGCGAAACCCTCGCTGGTTTTCAAGACCATTGCATTACCACAATCCAAGCTCAATCAACTTCTCCTTTAGTTCTCTCTTGCCTTCTGCCGTTTTGTAATACATTTCTCATTGAAATGCTTCACTGCGTGTTGCATATTTTTCTGTGTAAATCAACCGCAGAGGACGATAGGCTTTTGACGATCGCACCTTCCCTTTATTGTGGAGCTTTACTCTTTCTCATGGGTCTTCACCACTGCCGATATAGTGCCAATTCTCCTTGAAAGCCGTTTTAAAAACATAGACGAAATACATGCGGAGGCGAGAGGATTCGAACCTCTGGAGGGCGAAACCCTCGCTGGTTTTCAAGACCAGTGCATTCAGCCGGACTCTGCCACGCCTCCATTGAGAATTCACTACTTGCATTTAAGCCTGCCAATCGTCTATCTACTTTCCACTACGATAGATAGGTAGCAATGCGTAGACTTGCATGCACCTCGTCGTGTAACGTAGAGGTGCGGAGAGGGAGGGATTCGAACCCTCGGTAGAGTTATTAACCCTACACCCACTTAGCAGGCGGGCGCCTTCAGCCAGCTCGGCCACCTCTCCAAATTGTAGACAAAGTCTAAAACTTTACCGGTGAATTTATCTTGAGTGTCAATTGTTATCAATGAGAAACTACAAAAACAATCAACTCACTCAGATTCACGGAGGATATCAGCTCCCAATTTCCTGAGTTTTTCTTCAATTCGTTCGTATCCACGGTCAATATGATATATTCTGGAGATATCTGTTCGGTCTTGGGCTGCAAGTCCTGCCAGTATCAAGGAAGCGCTCGCACGAATATCAGTTGACATGACCGGAGCACCCTTTAGCTTTTTTCGGCCTGACACAACTGCAACATTATCTTTCATGGTGATCCAAGCTCCAAATCTGCTCAACTCAGATACATGAGTGAATCTAWMRTGGYRRWYTKYRWYMRTRAWRATGRMKRWWYYYWYTKAWAYMSWYWYRAKWSMSAKSSRWYKSSSYWRRRMKYSYGWRGRRMRKCYGRRAWARMSRKYKSKSRWSATGTCNMMKRYMATTATCGGTCCTATTTTTTTAATCGTAACCGAATCTTCGGTAGATGTAATTTCCTGACCGCAGGCATGAATTTTTTCAATAATTGACGTAAGATGATCTGGATTTACCCCTTTCAGAGTGATACTTTCACCCACCATCGCACCTGCAATTAAAAATGTCGCAGCTTCAATTCGATCAGGAATAATTTCGTAGTCAATAGGAGTGAGCTGCTCCACTCCTTTTATTTTCAATTTTTCACTGCCAACACCTGAAATCTGTGCTCCCATGGCGTTCAAGAAATTACACAAACAACTGATTTCAGGTTCACACGCAGCATTTTGGATGACAGTTTCGCCATCAGCTAAAACAGCAGCCATTACTGCGTTTCCGGTAGCTCCAACAGATGGGAAACCGAAGGTAATATTTGCACCCTTAAGTAGGTCTGCTTTAGCTATGACATATCCCTCGTCGAGCTCAATATGGGCACCCATCGCTTCTAAAGCTGAAATGTGAAAATTTACTGGCCTTGGGCCCCAAGCACATCCTCCTGGCAATGATACCCTGGCGTAACCAAAACGAGCGATTAACGGCCCCAGGACATAAAATGATGCTCTCATTGTTTTCACCAGATCATACGGCGCYTCRGGATTAGATGCATTAGTRGTATCGATGAGAAGCTCATTGTTTTCAAAACTGCCTTTGGCGCCAATCATCTCCAGCAATCTGAGCATAGTATGTGTATCCCTCAGATTTGGTACTCGACTTATCCGGTATTTCCCAGGTGCTAAAAGCGTCGCTACCATTACCGGGAGTACAGCATTTTTTGCGCCACTGATCTCAACTATCCCGTTCAGTTTTCTCTGACCATTTATGACAAACTTATCCATGACTAATTCTCAATGTTTTTTAATCTAAAAAGTAGTGACGTAACAGTGGCTCCGATTAAAAGACCACCTGTATCGGCCAGCCAATCATATATACTTGAAATCCTTGTTGGGATCATTGACTGCCACATCTCATCTATACCTGCAAAAATAGAGCCGATTGCTACGATCAATAAAACAATTTTAACACTCCGTTGTTCCACACTCGCCAGTAACAGTGCACCCAAAATAGCGTATTCCGAGAAATGTATAACTTTGTCCCATTTAGATATTAACGTCGTTTGGAAAGATATTGAAGAAAGTGTTAATATCAGGACACAATAGAGCCCAGTAAGAATGCGATATTTAAGTACGTTCATACTGGGATATGACAGTTGGGATTTCGTCTAATAAATCTTCAGCGATGAGACCGCGATATCCATGTGTGTCGAGTAGATGATCCGCTGCTTCACCATGGATTAAAGCGCCCAATTTAGCAGCATCTGAAGGTTTTAATCCCTGCGCCATTAGCGATCCAATTATACCAGATAGCACATCTCCTGATCCACCGGTTGCCAGTCCCTGATGACCTGTGATATTTGCAGTAATCGAGTTATCGGTAGCTACAAGTGTAGGTGCACCTTTGAGAACAATTGTCCCTCCAATTTTACTGCTCACCTCAAGTGCAAAACCAAAGGGATCAAAAGCCACAACCTCCTTCTCTACATTTAGAAGTTGAGCTGCTTCACCATGATGAGGTGTAATGACAAAATCACTCTTTAACTTGCCGAATAAATCGAGATTACCGTGAAAAAGTCTAAGTGCGTCAGCATCAATTAAAATTGGCTTCGAACATTTGTCTAAAACAGCTTTGGCAAAGTCTAATGACTCATTATCAGTGCCTAATCCCGGTCCTATAATTAGAGTATCACACCACTCCAGTTTTTCCTCAATGATGGCAAAATCATCTAAGCGAAAATGTCCACTCCCACCATCGCTCAAAGGAGCAGTAATGACTTCTGTCAATTTCGACTCGTAAATAATATTCAGTGAGGCTGGGATTGCCGCTATTACCAATCCTGCACCGGTTCGAAGTGCGCCATTCGATGTAAGGCAGCAAGCTCCTGTAAATCCAATAGAACCAGCAATTACTAAAACTTTCCCCTGCCGGTGTTTGTAAGTATCAGGCAGAGGTGGAGTCAGAGATTGTTTCGCAAGCGTATGATTAATCAACTTTTTGTCGGTTTTAAGTTTATCAAATGCTTCCTCCGGATAACCGATATCCGCTACCGTTATCTCACCTGCCAGGGAAGCTCCCGGCTCCAATACTATTCCCTGCTTCAGAAACCCCAAGGTCACTGTGATATCAGCTTTCACAGCAGACCCTGATATCTGCCCACTGTCGCCATTCACTCCTGAAGGGATGTCAATGGATAAAATTGGTACATTACTTTCATTAATGGCATAAATCCATTCTGCTGTATCGGGTCGTACCTGACCTTTTATCCCAGTTCCCAAAAGACCATCAATAATTAAATCAAAATCCGAAAGACTGATATCACTAGAATTTAATTCGTAGGTTATTTCTAATCCGGATTCAGCACAGCGATCATGAAAGGTTTTTACTTCTCCAGAAATCTGATTCTGTGCCACACTCGAATAAATAAAACAGTCAAATCCCCATGATACAAGTAATTCAGCAGCTGCATATCCGTCTCCGCCATTGTTCCCCTTACCACACAATAACAAGACTCTTATCCCACTATCTACAGCTAACATCTTCTTTACTTTTTCGGCTACCGCATTCCCAGCGTTTCGCATCAATGTTTCACTTTGGATACCCAGTTCCTTTGAGGTGTGGCGGTCAACAGACCGGGCTTCATCAATAGAAAGTATTCTCATGAGATGGAAGCCAATGCAACAGCAATAGCGTACTCATCAGTATGAGAAATAGAGACTTCTACTGAGTAAACTTTAGATAGCTCAGAAAGTAAATGAACCTGTGGAGGACCATCTRATTCACGTCGAATTTCGATGGCGTTTAATGGAATAACAGTCTTCTCTCCCTGAGAGAGAATGGCTTTCTTMACAGCTTCCTTTGCAGCAAATCTTCCTGCTAAATGTATATGCGGAGACGGACGATCGTTGCACCATGAAACCTCTTCATCTGTGAATAYATGTCGATAGAAATTAGAGYCATGATTGTCTGMTAACTTTTTAATGCGGCTTACGGATACAATATCMGTACCGATGGTATTCTTAATCATTAAGTGATTTRATAATGCCTACGACTTCGTAAATGTTTTCCACATCCCAGTCGGCTCCAGATTCAACGGTACCAAAGGTGTCTCCATACTTGGCGTAGATGGTCTTGATCCCAAGTTTCGATGCTCCGGCTACATCCCGCTCAGGCCAGTCACCAATCATTAAAGCTTCATCCGTTTTAATGCCGAGCTTTTCTAGCGCCATCTCAAATCCCTTTGGAGAAGGCTTTCGTTCACCAACATCATCAAATGTTAGGACRAGATCAAATACATGGTGAAGATTCAAATAATAAATACGCATCCAAGCTTCCCGACTTGGTGCATCGGACACAACTGCCAACTTGAGGCCCATCTTTCCGAGAATATTTAGTGTGCGTTGAACATCCGGATAAAGACGAAGGGTTGCTTCCCTTGCTCTTCGATAAGAGACAATTGCCGCTGCTAAATATTTATTATCTACTTCGCCTGTTTTCTCTTTTAAGAAGATGTCAAATATTTGCTGATTTTCCCACCCTGTTTCTTGATAGAGTGTAATAATTCTTTCATAACTGGACTTTTCATCAAKATCTAAACCCGCTTCAATCATGGCGTGYACYGCMGAAGAAACGGCACTTTCTTTCATACTKATGAAATCRAGRAGAGTATTATCGAGGTCGAATATGACAGCTTTWATCATGATAAAKGWAAATWCWAGTKYRAAGKTTGWTTGGYAMCATTTTCAGAAAMTCCGTYTYAATWMGCCGGGWTWTATGARTTTATTATTCGTAWYYYTCCGGATTGTTAATTTTGTCTATCTCTATTTCCGCTAACCTTCGCCAATTCCGGTCACGCCTGGCTTTATTAAACGCTTGAAGTGCTAATGTCTCATTATCCAAACACTTCTCTGCCAATCCCAAATCAAATAGAGCTGACGCATAATTCTTTTTGATTTCGAGAGCCTCATGAGCTGCATCTTTAGCATCGTAACAGTTATCCAAAGCATTATATGCTTGAGCAAGCATTGCCCACGCTTTAAAAGATCGGCCGTCAATATCTGTCGCAGTAGATAAAGTCTGAACAGCATCTTCATATTCCTGATTAGCGATGAGTACTTTACCCAAATTCTSGTAAGCAATGGCATACKRTGGATTGGCTTGGATAGAATTATTATACTCCTGCTCAGCTCCCTCAAGATCACCTTCATTAAGATAAATATTACCTTTTTGGGCATAAGCTTTTGCGTAAGTCGGGTCAACATCAGTGGCAGAATTCAAAGCATCCAGAGCTAAATCTATTTCGTCATTTTTTTGATAAGAAAGAGCCAAAGCAAACCAACCTTTAGGATAAAAGGGCTGTAACTCAACTGTTTTTGTATAATACCCRATTGCTCCRTTAATATCTCCTTGCTTAGTTGCTACATATCCCAGTTGAAAAAATCCTTTATAGTAGTTTGGACTCAGCTCAAGAACAGATTTATACATTTCTTTTGCTTCTTCATAATCACCTCTTCTTACAAGTTGATTAGCATCATTGTACTTTTTTGATGCCAAAACATCCAGATATTTCTGAGCATCTTTATACTTTGGATTAAGCTCCAGTGCTTTTTGGAGATAACCAGCCGCTTCTGATATTTCATCTTCTCTGCTTGCAGCAATACCCATGAAGTAGAGTGCTTTTGGTGCAAACTCTACATACTCTTCCGTCAGCTTTTGAAATTCATCAATTGCTCYGTAGTTATCACCGTCGTCGAAAGTCCGTTTAGCCAAGCCGAACGCGGAGGCAACGTCGTTAATTCGTTCAAACTCATYACGATAAGACTGATTTGTCTTATCTGCCTCAATGGMTTTCGTGAGGTGCTTTCGAGAATTTTCAAAGTCATAGTTCTCAATATAAATTTTACTCAGAAGATAATGAGAAGYATGATATGAATCRTCAGCATCCACCACAATCTTGAGTTTGATTTCAGCAGAATCCGGATTCCCAGAGTTATATAATTTATAAGCTTCTTCCTGCAGTTTATCAATATCCTGACCAAAAGCTGTGAAAGTCATAATTATGACTGAAGCAGTAATGTAATTTGTGATTCTATCTGTCATAATTCTCCTAATTTATTATGTGCCGAAGGGGGGACTCGAACCCCCACAGGATCTCTCCCACTGCCCCCTCAAGACAGCGTGTCTACCAGTTCCACCACTTCGGCTGGTTAGCAACTTAATTACCTGTAGGCGGCTCTGTTTCTATTTGATCACCAGCAGGTTGTGACCATTGACCACTTTCCTGAGCTTTTTGCATAACAACAGACCCGCTTTTTTCAGAGACATCCCCCAAAAGTCCGATAACGATGGCAAGAACCATAAATGTGAAAGCCAGACTCACCGTCACTTTGCTTAAGAAGCTGCCGGCACCTCGTCCGCCGAAAACAGCAGGCGGCCGAGCGTGCCGCGCACCATCGTCTCGTCGTCGCCGTCCTTGCGGTACTGGTCGATCCAGTCCATCAGCGTGATGTCGTTCGGGAACTCCTCGTAGGTGTCCTGCGGCATGTAGCCGACGTTCGCGTTCTCGGCCCACTTCACCGTGC
>NVVH01000046.1 GCA_002402135.1 Fidelibacterota bacterium
TTATGGGACCAACACCACCAGGTACTGGAGTGACTGCTGAAGCGATTCCCTGAACTGAATCAAAGTTAACATCTCCCTCGAGATGATATCCCTTTTCGCTGTCATCGTCCACCCGGTTAACGCCTACGTCTATAATAACGGTACCTGGAGATACCATATCTGCGTCAATAAGTTTATTGACCCCAACTGCCGCGATAATGATGTCTGCCTGCCGAGTATGATACCCAATATCCGGAGTTCGGGAATGACAGACGGTTACCGTTGCATTTCCAGTATCATTTTTTAGTCCAAGCAACAGTGAAATGGGTCTTCCGACGATATTACTCCTCCCCACGACTACAACATGCTTTCCCTGRGTGGAGATGTCGTAATGTTTGAGTATTTCAAGGATACCTTTAGGCGTACACGGAATAAATCGAGGTTTGCCAGAAGCCAATCGTCCAAGATTTTCCGGGTGGAATCCATCTACATCYTTCTYCGGTGAYACTGCATTTAAAATCYKCTCGGTGTCAATATGTTTAGGGAGTGGAAGCTGCACAAGAATACCATGATATTTCGGATTTTCATTTAGTTTTGAGATCACGTCAGCTATATCGTGTTCCTTCAAATCTGCTGGCATGTAGAATGTCTCAGAATGCAGCTTCAACTTAGAGAACTTCTTTGTCTTCATTCGAACATATACTTCAGAAGCGGGATCACTTCCCATAAGGACAGCTGCCAATCCCGGGACAACACCCTGGGAACTAAGGGAAATAATGGACTCATCCATTCGGTCGTAAACGGACTCTGCTACTTCCTTCCCAGATAAAATTTTAGTAGTTATTAATTCAGTCATTGCAATGCATTAAAAAATATATAAGATGTTTTAGATTAAATTTTCAAGATTATTATGAAAGAACTGATTCGTCTATCAGTTCAATCATGGATGTAGCTCTGTCCTCTACATCTGAAACCATATTCTCTTTTTCGCGTTTAAGAGAAAACAGTTCATCAGTGATACCCATTGCTGTCAAAATTGCTATTCTCAATTCTGATTGATTTGATGGCAGCCCTGCTGAAACTTCGTTCATTTTAGAATCCACATATTCTGCTACATCAGCAATGTATCTTGAGTCAGCCTGAGCTTTAACAGTGTATTCCTGGCCGAAAATAGATACTCTTACAAAACTTTGATCATTATCATCCATAATTTATCTCCTAAAATTCATCCAGYAGATCCAGCATTTTTCGAATTTTCTGACCTATTCTGGATTTTACTTCATCACTGGCAGAGTCAGTTTCGCCATTTACATTACTTTTTCTGCGTAAATGACCTATCTCCTCGGAAAGTTGCTCAATTCGATTTTCTAGTGCTTTAAGTTGTGGAAGTTGTCCGCTCATATCTATCTCAATTTAGCTCCTAATTTATTCCCTGTCACCTGAATAATTGATTCAGAAATCTTATCTATTTCGGTATCTGTTAATGTTCTATCCTTGGATTCAAAYTTWATCCKGAAGGAGACGCTTTTATTGTCTGAACTGACCTGTTTCCCAGCATATAAATCGACCAACTCAACTTTAGTTAATARATCAGTCCCCTCATTCYTAATAAGTTTCTCTATTTCTCCCACTTGAATATCATTCGCAACTGAGAAAGTAAAATCACGAACGATAGCAGGGAATTGAGGAACCGATTGATATTTGGAGGTCTCTGCCATTGCGGAAGTGATGAAATCGAGATTAATGGAAAATCCAAACAGGGGGACCTCAATATCATATGCCTGCAGCTGATCATTTCGAATAGCTCCTATCTGAGAGATGATACTTCCATTACYGGTTACAATTTGCTCACTGTCGAAGTAGGATGACTGTTCTGCTTCAGAAATATCAGTAGGAGTGACATTGATGAAATCAGCTAAACTTGMCATTAATCCTTTTAAATAATAGAGATCATAAGGTTGATCACCGGAACGCCAACCTTGTKGACTYCTCTGACCGCATACAACGCCGGTTAAATGTTCTGCCTCTTCCCTTCCGAGATTTGCCTTTGAATTAGCTGTGAATACTATACCGTGTTCAAACAAGGCTAGATTCGGTTCGCTTCGATTTAAATTATACTTTATCGATCGAAGAAGTCCCGGTAACAGGGAGGGTCGTAATGCAGACATTTCAATGCTGAGTGGATTTTGGACCTCCAAAAAATCACCTTCTAAGAAAAGAGCTGCTCTTTTTCTGTTCATTAGACTGTTGCTTGAAATTTCGTTAAATCCAATTCCGGCGAGAAATCTTTTCAGGTTTATAACATGCTTTAAAGGATCTTCTTTGATCTGRGTTATGTTTCCATCATACAGGTAATCCGATGGAATAGACCCATAACCATACACTCTCGCCAACTCTTCAATCAAATCTATTTCACGCTTCAAATCAGGTCTGAAAGTTGGTGGAAGAGCAGTAAATCCGTCCTTTGTCTTTTTGCTTGAAATTTCAAGTCCTGCGAAAGTTTTTTCTATAAAGGTGTCATCAATTTCAAACCCTATTAATTCAGAAGCTTTATCCGCTCGAAGAGTTATTTTTTCATTTGATATTTTATTTGGATAGGYATCTAGAATTCCACCATCTATATCTCCACCTGCACATTCAGAAAGAAGATCAGCAGTGCGATCCAATGCGGTAATAAGTCCTTCGAAATCTGTTCCCCGTTCAAATCGTTTAGAAGCTTCAGTAGTGAGTCCCAATGATTTTGAACCTCGCCGAATTGTAATGGGATCAAAGTAGGCGCTTTCTATTAAAATGTCTGTCGTAGACTCTGTCACTTCCGAATTGGCACATCCCATGATTCCTGCCAATGCCACCGGTTTTTTGGCATCACATATCAGAAGGTGATAATTGTTCAATGTTCTCTTTTCATCATCGAGTGTAACAATTTTTTCTCCCTCTTTAGCCAATCTGACTATAATCTTTCYACCTTCAAGTAGGTTGAGGTCAAATGTGTGCAGAGGGTGACCTAATTCCATTAACACATAGTTAGCCACATCAACCACATTATTGATGCTGCGAATCCCCASRASTWYSAWKCSWGMNTGMCRNCCARKCGGGTGATGGTCCAATTTTCAAGTTCCTTACAATACGAGCTGCATATCGTGGACACGCTTTTTCATCTACAATCTCAATAGAAAATGAATCATCTACTTTAGCTTTTGATTCAGAAAAATCGATTCGATGTCGCTTCAGCTCACTATCAGTAAGGAGAGCAACTTCTCGAGCTACTCCCAGATGAGACATGCAGTCAGGTCGATTGGGTGTCAAATCAAGTTTAAGGATAGTTTCACCGCCGCATTCAGCCTCAATCCCGCCTGCCGTTAATAAATCTGCAAGATCCTGACTGTTAAGGTCAAAGTCGACTAACGAGCGGAGCCATTCAATGCTTATTATCATCTAAACTGCCTAAGGAATCGTACATCTCCGTTAAAGAAAAGACGGATATCATCGATCTCATACTTCAGCATAGCCAATCTTTCTATACCCATTCCGAATGCATATCCACTCCATATTTCGGGATCGTACCCCACCTTCTCGAACACAGCGGGATCAACCATACCACATCCTAAGATTTCCAGCCATCCTGTCTGTTTGCACGTTTTGCAGCCACTCCCTTTACAAAATATGCATGACACGTCCACTTCTGCACTTGGCTCTGTAAAWGGRAAATAASWYGGKCGRAATCKNNTSTTTTTAYNTCAKNTCCRAAMAWWKRTYTTACAAAATATTCAAGMSWYCCYTTTAAYTCWGCAAAGGWAACYTTTTYRKYRATRTARAKKCCYTCSAYYTGRTGGAAYARACAATARCTMNYGWANGCYRATGGCTTCATTTCGATAAACCCGTCCGGGGACAATGACGCGCAAAGGTGGTTCTTGTTCTTCCATAATATGGATTTGAGTATTAGATGTATGTGTACGCAGAACAATTTCATCAGCAATATAAAAAGTGTCCTGCATATCCCTGGCAGGATGATGATGGGGAATATTCAGAGCTTCAAAATTATGATAATCATCATCAATTTCTGGACCGTAAACTGAATTATATCCAATGGCTTCAAAGATCTTTTTAATTTCCTGAATAGTCTTTTCGATTGGATGGATTGATCCTACCGGGATGAAGTCACCGGGTAGTGTCGGATCACTTGATTCATGAGATAAGGTTATACTCTCTGCAGCATCATCAAGCAGTTTTTTCATTTCAGTCGAGAGCTCACTTTTCAACTGATTGAGCGCTTTTCCTGCTTTGGAGCGACCCTCAGGTGGAACATTCTTCATATCATCAAAGAGTGCAGCCACAGAGCCCTTTCTTCCGAGGAATCTATTCTTAATATCAGAAGCTTCGTTTTTTGATAAGGRTTTTCCCTTTACTGCTTCAGCGAACTCAGTTTTTATATTCTTGATTTTATCCTGGAGTGTCATGATCTGATAATGTTAGTGGAAAAATGAACCGTTAGCTTGTCCAGATAGTTATCAAAATATACAAAAATCCGCCCAATCTGTCGAGCGGATTCCATTTCCATTCACTTTATTAAAACAATAAGATTTAGATTTATCTATCAGTCTGCTCTACTACTACCTTGAATGCCTCCGGTTCATGTACAGCAAGATGTGCCAGAACTTTTCTGTCGAGATTAATGTTTTTGTCTTTTAATCCAGACATTAATTGGGAATAAGTGGTCCCGTTTAGTCGTGCTGCAGCATTAATTCTAGTAATCCAGAGACGTCTAAAATTCCGACGGCGCTGCCGACGGTCCCTATAATTGTAAAGCATCGCTTTCTCAACAGCATCTTTCGCGCTTTTATACTGGCGACTGCTAGCACCGAAATATCCCCTTGCCTGTTTAAGAATTTTCTTATGTCTTTTCTTTCTCGGAACAGCGGATGTTACACGAGGCATTTTACTTTACTCCCAACATTTTCTTTACTCGATTTGAATCAGCTGGACTAACAAGGTTCCCATGACGAAGCCCTCGTTTTTTTCCCGGACTCWTTTTGGTTAAAAGGTGTGCTTTAGTGGCTCGATTCTTTTTCACCTTACCTTTGCTGGTAAGTTTAAATCTTTTAGCGGCRCCTCGTCTTGTCTTTACCTTTGGCATTTCATAATACCTCTAAACTGGTTTCATCAATATAGAAAATCTGTTTCCCTGCATTTCTGCCCGCTTTTCAACCTGGGCAAAACCATCCAATGCATCATAAATCCTTTTAACCAGATCTTCTCCTAAGTCTTGACGGGCCATCTCTCTACCTCGAAACATAACAGTTATTTTTAAGTGACATCCCTGTTCTAGAAACTTCTTAGCCCGATTTATTTTTGTATCGAAATCATTCTGACTAATTCGAGGGCGAAATCTAACTTCTTTTGTCTTAATAACATGCTGTTTTTTCTTGCTGCTTTGGTCTTTCTTTTTCTGATCGTATTTGAGTTTTCCATAATCCATTAAGCGGCAAACTGGCGGTTTTGCTTTGGGAGCTACTTCAACCAAGTCTAATCCTGCGCTCTCTGCTTCTTCAATTGCCTTTAAAGTCGGCATAACACCTAATTGTACTCCTTTATCAGTAATTACTAAAACTTCCTCTGCACGAATTTTACTATTTACTTTGATCTTTTCTATTTTTGCGATTTCTTTAATCTCCTTTTATTAGTTATTTCGTCTTTCAGTTCGATAATGATGTCAGCAAGCTTTATATTGCCTAAATCACCTAAGAATCTTCGTCGAAGCGAAACAGTACCGGCTTCTGCTTCCTTCTCTCCAACAACAAGCATTACATTTATTTTGCTCACTTCACTCTTTCTGATCTTGGCGCCAATTTTATCAGCACGAACATCTACTTCAAAGCGAATCCCTGCATTTTTTAACTCCCTGCCGACTTTTACTGCATAATCCTCTGCTTTCTCAGAAACGGAAAGGACGGCAGCCTGCACAGGTGCGAGCCACAGTGGAAATTCACCGGCGCAATGCTCAAGATAGACGCCGAAAAATCTCTCCAGTGAACCAAGTATGGCTCGATGAATCATGACTGGACGTTTTTCCTTGCCATCTTCATCTACATAAGTAAGATCAAATCGTTCAGGCAGTGTGAAATCCAGCTGAATCGTAGCGAGCTGATGTAAACGCCCAAGGGCATCCTTTACATTAAAGTCAATCTTTGGACCGTAAAACGCACCCTCACCTTCGTCTATATCGAAATCAGCTCCACTGTTTTCGAGCGTTTCCTTGAGAATAGTTTCGGCGTTATCCCACAATTTTTCATCACCCATGGCCTTTTCTGGACGAGTGCTGAGAGTGATCTTACTCTCAGCAAAATCGAATACTTCGTAAACTTCGTGGACCATTTTAAGAAGATGGCTGATTTCACTGCCTATCTGTTCAGGCGTGCAGAATATATGCGCGTCATCCTGGGAAAAGCTTCGTACTCGTGTAAGTCCCGATAGTACACCGGCTTTTTCATAGCGATGCAAGCGACCGAAATCTGCAAACCGCAGCGGTAAATCTCTATAGGAACGCAAATCAGAAGAATAGATTAAAGTGTGCCCCGGACAATTCATGGGCTTTAGACTGAGATCCCGCTCACCTAATTCAAAATTATACATATATTCGCTAAAGTGTTCCCAATGACCTGACTTTCTCCATAATTCATTATCAAAAATCTGAGGTGTAATAACCTCTTCATATTCGTATTTATGATAGAGTTCTCGTATGAAATTCACCAGTTCATTATAAACGATCGTCCCTTTAGGTAGGAAGAAAGGACTTCCGGCGGATAAGGGATTGTACATAAAAAGTTCAAGTTCCTTCCCCAGTTTTCTGTGATCTCTCTTCTTAGCTTCCTCAAGAAGATTGAGATATTGCTTAAGCTGTTTCTTTGTGGCGAAAGCAGTACCATAGATTCTCTGGAGCATTTTATTATTTTCATCACCTCGCCAGTACGCTCCTGCACTGTTGAGCAGTTTAAAGTACTTGATAAAGTCAGTCGATGGCACATGAGGTCCTCTGCAGAGATCTGTAAAATCTCCCTGACTGTAGGCGGAAATGGCATCGTCTTCAGATATTTCCTCTATAATCTCAACTTTATAACTCTCACCCATCTTTTTAAAAAGTGCCATTGCCTCTTTTCTTGAAAGTTCCTGACGGTGTATAGAYAACCCCTCGGAAGCAATTTCTTTCATCCGTTYTTCAATTGTGRYGAGATCTTCATCASTAAARGGTTTATCCACATCAAAATCATAGTAGAATCTRTTTTCTATTGTCGGACCGATAGTCACTTTGACTTCAGGAAAAAGTTGCTTCACTGCTTGAGCCATCAAGTGAGACGCACTATGAAGCAGCACATCATGACCATCGTGAGATGAAGCCGTTACAGCTTCTATCTCAGCATCTTCCACCAAAACTGTCTCCTTATCCATCAACAGGCCGTTTACTTTAACCGCAACGGCTTCATTGAAAAGTTGTGGAGCTATGTCTTGGAGGATATCAGATGCGGATGTCGCTGTKGGATACGACCGCTTTTCGTGTCCGTGTATGGATACTTTTATCTTTGACATATATGTACGATATAACACTCATTTCGTCTAGTGGGCGATAGAGGAGTCGAACCTCTGACCTCATGCACGTCAAGCATGCGCTCTAACCARCTGAGCTAATCGCCCTGATCATAGCTCACGCTTGTAGTCAAAAAGCGTGAGAATTTAGAGTTATCACGTCGGAAAGTCAACTTATAGAGAGGTTAAGCTTTACCATTAATATTCTGAGGGAGTCAAGACGCTATCATACGTAATCTGATCAGACAAAACATCAATAGCTTTTAAAATAACACGATCATCATCAAATGAGGATGCAATCCTGGCTTCGGTACCACCTAATTGAAACGAGAATTCTCTTTCTAATCCAAGGATAAGATCATCCCGCTCTATATCGAACCGCTCAGCTTTCAGATCATCATAATAGTGCTCAATAGTTTCAAGTGACGATTTCATTATAGGAGCAGCTGCAGCGGTGCTGTCAATTGAGGTAAGGAGTGTGCGAAATTGCTTTTCTCCTTCAAGATTCAATGTCAACTCTTTGCTGCTCAGGAAACCCCGAAAATCTTCCAGAATTTCATCATCGACGATAACCGGCAAAACAAGCTCATGATTCTGCATGTAAAGTGACGCATATTTGAAGAAAAGTCCACGACGCCAGCATTCCCGAGCAAGGACAGGAGTCGATGGCATCTCTACTTCGATATCCGGAGTGATACCACCTAATTCTGTAACTTCTCTTCCTCCTACCGTGTTAAACACTTTGGTGCTGTCATGCTCAGGACCGATATCAATTTCCTCTTCTAAATATCCGGGTTTCTGGATGAAGCGACCTGACGGTATATAATATTTTGCGGTAGTTATTTTGATGGAATTTTCCTTATTAATAGGAAAAACGGACTGAACCAACCCTTTACCGAAAGAAGGAGTCCCAATTATAATTCCTCTATCAAGATCTTGGACAGCTCCAGAAATAATCTCACTGGCTGAAGCACTTCCGCCATCAATCAAAATGACTAGCGACAGATCCTCTGAGATAATGGGTGAYCGWCCAGATCTAAATTCYTTACTCGCTTCATYGTATCTACCCCTGGTAAATAGAAGRTCATGCCCTGCCGGAATCAGCAGCTCAAGAATGTCAATAGCTGCTTCAAGGAGACCACCCGGATTTCCCCTAAGGTCTATTATGAGTTTCTCCATCCCCTGATCAGAAAGATTTTGTAGAGATTTCTTCATATCCGAAGCAGAGTTTCTGGAAAATCGTGTAAGTCGGATGTAAGCGATATCTTCACCGATGAAGTCCGCATACGTTATGTCTTCGACAGTGATGTTGTCTCKCCTCAATTCAAAATCAAGAGGTTCAGTCTCRCCGTATCTAGCAATAGTCAACACCACAATTGTTCCCTTTTTACCTCGAATACTTTTAGCAGCTTCGTTCAAGTTCATTTCAGAAGTAGAATTTCCGTCWATGCCAATAATCCTGTCGCCGGACATAATTCCACTCCGTATGGCCGGACCACCTTCCATAGGTGCAATCACAGTCAGAGTATCGTCGCGTAAACCCAGCTGAATACCGACACCGCCATATTTACCTTTGGTCAGCAAATCYAATCCCTGACGATCTTCCGGTTGAAGWAAAACYGTGTAAGGATCCAATTTGGAGAGCATCCCTTCTATCCCGGCTTCTGCTAACTTTTTTGCATCAACCTGATCGGCGTAATGAGTCATCACTCTTTTATACACCTCAAAAATCATTTTGCCATTRTCGGATATATCCTGGTAATCGTTTTCCGGAAATCCTTGAATGGGCAGAATTAATAGGACTGTTACTAAAGGAATTATGATCATTTTCATATATTTCACGTTCTAATCTCCTCAATCTTATTGATTATCTTTTTACTCATTTCTTCAATTGTTTCCATGCCGTCTATCATAAAATATCTTTTACTGAATCTATCTGTTAACTCCAAGTATCCACTCCGTACCTTATCCAGAAATTCAATACCCTCCATCTCGATTCGATCGAAACTTTTACTCTGCATTCTGTTGAGAGCCTCATCAACGGGGAGATCTACCAAAAGTGTAATATCCGGCTTCAATCCCGCAGTAGCAAAAGCATTTAGCTTTTCAAGCCATTCCAAGTTAATTCCACGACCGTAACCTTGATAAGCCAATGTGGAATCTGCATATCGATCACAAATTACAACATTTCCTCTTTCCAAAGCGGGTATGATAATCTCACGAGTTAATTGCGCCCTGCTGGCAGAAAGCAAAATCAATTCTGTTGATGGATCCATTTTATCGTTATTCGGATTGAGAAGRATTTCGCGTATTTGCTCGGACAGTGCTGTGCCGCCGGGTTCACGCAAAAGCTCTACTTGTTCACCTTTAGACTCTAAGTAACTTCGAAGCAGGTCGGCCTGAGTGGATTTTCCACAACCGTCTATCCCCTCARATGAGATGAATAGACCGCTCATGCAGATTTATAAATCAATTCTATTTTTTGCTCTAAAATGTTTATTTGACTCCGATTTAGTGAATGTACTACTCCTAATAAGTTAATGTTCCTCGATAGAGATTTTCAGGCATTTTTTAGGAGATTTAACCTGAAATATTTGCCACGAAGGGACGAAGACACGAAAAAGTATGAAAGAAGTGCTTGACAAATCTTGCTCGTATAGCCCGAGACTACTGCTACACCCCTCCCTGACGTCCAGCCCATTTACGCTTTACCGCGTTGAGTTCGACCTAAGGTCGAAGTTGAGAGTGTTTGGAAAAGTGCGAAAACCAGCGTATTGGAGTGATTC
>NVVH01000010.1 GCA_002402135.1 Fidelibacterota bacterium
TTATGAGCCTAGCTGCGCTTCTCGGCGGAATTGTGACTTGGTCGTTTGATCACCTAAAGGCGATTTTTAAGTAAACTATTGCAACCGCGATGCATTGGTTGTGAAGTATCTGATCTTGGTGGATTTGTCGATCCCCAGTAAGAATATCTGACCAGACCCTTCTAGGATATCTACCACCCTACCGATGGAATGAATGGGCAGGCGATCACGGGCGAACTTCTTCGCTGCTAACCACTCTTCTTCTCCATTTTCATTATCCCGCGACTGTTAAGCCCGATCACCCCGCACAAGGCAGCTCCCACGCCGATGACTAGGAAAATAGTACTGATGGGGACAACTTCCGCCAGAGGTCCTACCAGTCCCGAAGAGAGCGCCGTGAAACCGATGACAGCCATACTCACCATGGAAAATATACGGCCCCGCAGGCGGTCGGGGACCACACTCTGGATGATTGTCGTCCGGGAAACGGTGATCATGGGGATGCCGATTCCGTGAATAAAGAGGAGGATTTTGGTCGCCTCGTAATTGCCGATGTAATAGAGCAGACTGTATGTAAGTCCGTCCAGTACCATTCCCCAGAAGAGTACGCGGCTCCGATTTATCTTCTTCCCAAAGCGCCAGATAAAGAGAGTCCCGGCCAGCATTCCGCCGGCCATGTGCGCTTCTATCATAGCATAGGCGCCGAAGTCAAGGTTCAACACTTCCCGAACAAATATAGGCGTTCCAACCATGGCTGGCCCCATGATGAAAAGGTTGTTTACTGCGGTAAGAGTAATTAAACCTGCCAGATCACCCTTTTTTCTGACAAACTGCAGACCTTCCTTAAGCTGATGAATGTGAGTGGCAGGTTCTTTTTCCTGCTGGATCGTAATGTGCTTCTTCGAAATGAGTGCTATGCAGATCATACTGACAGAGAAACTGTCAGCGTCGATGGTGAAAAGGTGATTGAGTCCAACCCAGGCGAACAGTGCTCCGGCCAGCACAGGTCCGGATAGATGAGCTAGCTGACCTGAAGTGGAAATGAAGGCGTTGGTTGAAGTGAGTTGTTCAGGTTTGACAAGACTCGGTATCAATGCATCCCGGGCGGGATAGAAAAGGGTGCCGAATGTTGAGACAGTAAATGCGAAGGTGCCGATGATGAGGGGCTCTGTTCCGCCATTCAATAGATAGGCCACAAGCGAGCCCACAAACAGCATCCTTGCGCCGTCAGAAAATATCATGACGCCTCTCCGGTCAAATCGGTCGCCTATGACACCGGCCATGAGACTAAACAGTACCGCCGGCAGATAGACACTTACGGCTACCAGAGATGTTGAGGTCTTGGAATCGGTAAGTTCCAGGATTAGCCACGGGAGTGATATCTGATAGATGGCATCACCGGCGTGGGAAATTATATGTCCCAGCCATAAAAGCATTATGGGCTTGTTGATCGTATTCTTGCTTTTTCTTTTATCCTGCATTAAGTGAAATTTGAATCCTTGATAATTCATATCAAATTGAAATTGATAACATATTTGAGTAGTGATTCAAAATTAAAGAGTACTTATCTCGTTATGAGAGAGGAGTTCTTAGTTGCATCGCTTCAGCTGTTTCATTCACGAAATCTGCAAAAAACATCAAAGATTAAACTACCCAGTCCTTCTCCCCCTTGATGCCTGCCTGCTGCAGGCTGGGGGGAGAAAACAAGAGRGGGTGAAATTAAACTCTGTCACCCATTTATTGTCGCAGAKACTGCTTAATTGGTTACTCTTGGACATTTAATGCGAATATCTGAGTAAGGACTTGGAAAATGTTTTCGCATTTGCTGATCGCAGGATTAAATTCCCTTGAATTTATTGGAGAGTTCTAATCTCTGTTTGTGCTAATTAAGTCAGTAGGAGGAAGAGATGACCTATATCATTTGTGAACCGTGTGTCGGTGTCTGTGATACGGCGTGCGTAGATGTCTGTCCTGTAGACTGTATCCATCCTGTAAAAGAGGATTGGGAGGAGAAAGGATACGATGAAGACAAACTTGAAGGAAAGCAGCTTTACATAGATCCTGAAGAGTGTATTGATTGCGGTGCGTGTGAACCCGAATGCCCGGTCGAAGCTATCTTCGAGGAAAGTGAAGTTCCTGAAGAGTGGGATTCTTTTACAGATAAGAATTATGCCTACTTTGGGCAGTCCCGAKAATAGMCAGGCGACATTTTAAAATCTAGCGGTTGTTCTGATCAGCAGCCGCTCTTTATATTCAGGTGGTTARATTATCATGACAATAGATGAGATTAGAGATTTACTGAAAGAGATAAAGTATCCTGGTTTCAGCAGAGATATTGTCTCTTTTGGCATTGTTAAAGATATTCGGTCAGAGAAGGATAAGGTTGAAGTTGACCTCAACGTAACCTCTCCGAGCGAGGAAACGCGCGGTGAGATTAAGTCACAAGTGGAAGCAGTATTGACTAAAAGTGGCGGATTTTCAACAGTTGAAGTGACCATATCCGGCGGCAGTCAAGCCACTCCGCAGCAAAAGCCTGCAGAAGCTCCGGTTCCTGCGATCTCCCTATCTAACGTCAAGCATACCATCGCTGTTGCCAGTGGAAAGGGCGGCGTAGGCAAATCAACTGTGGCAGCCAATCTTGCAGCAGGCCTGGCTCAGAAAGGCCACAAGGTCGGTTTGCTCGACCTCGATATTTACGGGCCGAGTCTCCCTATTATAATGGGCGTCAACGAACGTCCTGTGATGACTGCTGAGAGAAAGCTGGTTCCTCTGGAAAAATACGGACTCAAGCTCATGTCTTTCGGCTTCCTGAGCGGAAACGATACGCCGGTCATATGGCGAGGGCCCATGGTATCAAGGATGACCGAACAGTTTTTTACAGATGTAATTTGGGGTGAACTGGATTACCTGATCATGGACCTACCGCCGGGTACGGGTGACATTCAGCTAACGCTTACTCAGCGTCTCCGTTTGGCCGGTGCCATCATTGTTACCACACCCCAGGATATGGCCCTTTCTGATGTGAGGAAAGGAGCCGATATGTTCGGTAAGGTCAACACTCCTCTGCTGGGGGTCGTGGAAAACATGTCGGGGTATGTACTGAGAGGAGTCGTTCGCGACTCTGATAATCAACCCATCTCGAATGCCACCATTTCCATTCCGGGAATGGACAGATCAAATGAAGTGAAATCTTCGGATGACGGACAGTTCACTCTGGAAGTGGATCTCTTCAAGCGAGGCGGTGGACAWGAAGAGAGCAATAGGCTCAATGTGCCTCTATTGTGTGAAATTCCCATCTCTCTYGAACTGATGGAATCRTGTGATGAGGGCATCCCCCTTGTAATCAAGGATCCCGATTCACCTGCCGGAAAGGTGTTTGCACAACTTGTTGAAAAGGTGGAAGAAATTTTAACCGTCTGATCTACTCTTTTGTAAATGCTTCTCACTACAATCTCGGTTCTCACTTTTACACTGTTTGGTGCACTATATCCTCTTCTTACATGGACGGTTAGGATTAGCCAATTAAATCGAGGATTTCATCGTTTTATTCTCGGTTTGAGCTGCATCGTTGGTGGTGTCGGTGTGGTTTTTGTTTTCTTAATTTCTGACACAATTCCTTCGAATGTTCGCATAGGTGAAGTTGTATGGCTCATCTCTCTTTTGGCTGTTACAGGATACTATTGGAATCAAGAGAGTATCAAAAAATGGGTGATTACGATTCCCTCGATTTTCGGTGTTATGGCGTTTTATCGAATTCTGTCTGAGATAATTTCAGGGGATTTAGAACTATTCATTATCTCACTTTTGGGAGGTTTTATTCTCTGCGGGGCACTTTTCTCCATGATTTTAGGTCATTGGTATCTCAATGTGGTTTCTCTTCCTATTAGCTTATTAAAATCCACAGTAAAATTCCTGATTCTCATAGTTTCCTTAAGGTTTATTTGGGACATGGGATTTATTATCATGGGTGAAGTTCAATATAATGGCTTGCCCATTTCTATGACTCAATTTCTGCAAACGTTCGATGGATTTTTCCTCATTTTCGCACTTTTCTTCGGAACGCTTCTCCCGTTAATTCTTGGGATTCTTACACTGAAGACTATCGCCATTCAATCTACTCAGTCA
This sequence comes from Fidelibacterota bacterium, assembly GCA_002402135.1. Lineage (GTDB taxonomy): Bacteria > Fidelibacterota > Marinisomatia > Marinisomatales > UBA2128 > UBA2128. The sequence goes on from NVVH01000010.1 coordinate 4,105, forward strand.
GCTACAGGTTTGCTTTATGTAATTGTCATTTCTGTAGTCATGGCGGATTTATTTTATAAATACTATCTCGTTCAAGCTGAATTACCTTTATAACATGTTATTCTCAGTCGGGAAGGAATGTGGTGAATGTGGTCGGTATTATAAATCGAAAATGTCAGTAAACAGTGAAATCAGATGTTCTCATTGCGGGAAGGAGTCAGCAGAAATCCCGGATATTCAGAAAATCTTTAACGCCTGTCCTTTTTGCCAAACAAAACAATTCTATCGCAGGAAAGATTTTAATCAGCTATTGGGTTGTTCTTTCGTTTTAGTGGGAGCTCTGTTGGTCCCTTTTACATACGGCTTGAGCCTTCCGGTTCTCATTTTAATAGATTGGCTGATCTATAGACGAGTAAGCGATATGGCTGTCTGTTACAGTTGTGGAGCAGAATTTATAGATATCTCTTCGATTCCAGACAATATAATCGGCTTTGATCATCACACTGCAGAATTATATGAATGATCGTCTTGACTTGACTCAAGCAAAGGGAAACTTGACTATCGTGAAATCGACTCTTAACTTTCTAAGCTGAGTGGATAGTGTTATGAAGGAAAAAGAATTACTTGATGCGATAGAATCATATGGGAACATTCCCCGGCATATTGCCATTATTATGGATGGTAACGGCAGATGGGCAAAATCAAAGTTCCTCCCTAGAGTCGCTGGTCACCGGGAAGGAATTAACTCTGTTCGTGTTATTACTGAGGCATGTGGGGAATTGGGAGTAGAATACTTAACCCTATACACTTTCTCGAAGGAGAACTGGGCCAGACCAAAATCAGAAGTATCAGCTTTGATGAAACTCCTCGTAGAGACGATCCGCAGAGAAATTGAAGACCTAATGAAAAATAATGTGAGACTGCATGTCATCGGTCATATGGAAGACCTCCCTGACGCTCMCCGGGAAGCTCTACAGGAAGGGATAGATTTTCTAAAGAAWAACACCGGTCTCAATCTTGTTTTGGCTCTGAACTATGGTGCCAGAGCCGAGATTCTGGATGCTATCCTATCTGTCTGCAAAGACATTGAAAAAGGGMAAATCACAATAGATGAACTRAATGAGATTTCATTTCCTCAATACCTCTATACATCGGRTATGCCGGATCCGGATATGATTATTCGTACCAGTGGTGAATATCGCATCAGTAATTTCCTTTTATGGCAGATCGCTTACTCAGAAATTTACTTTACTCCGGTTTTCTGGCCGGCTTTCCGTAGACACGAGCTCTACGAAGCCATTATGGATTATCAGAATCGTGAAAGACGATTCGGGAAAGTGAGTCAGAAGATGACTGAGGCTGAAAAATGATTAGAAGATTACTAATTACGTTCCCCACCTTATTCTTGATTACAATACTTTCAGGGCAATCAACTGAAAGAATTACACTTCTAGGTGTAGAAGTTTTGGGGAGTAAATATGTATCGGATGTCTATATCCAACGGACGTCCGGATTRGTAATTGGCCGTGAGATTCTCCCTGGTGATTTTGCTGCTGCAGTGAAGAAACTGTGGGACTCGGATGCCTTTGGAGATATTCAAATCACTCTTGATGAAGAGACTGATGAGGGTATATATATAATCATAGAAGTTGTTGAGAATCCAGAACTGGGGGAGATAGATTATATCGGCGATAAAAAGAAACAGAAAGAAATTGAAGAAAAACTAAATCTCTACAAGGGGATGAGGATCCCTCCATTTCTCCTCAAGTCCATAGAAAACAATGTTAAAGAAATCTATACAGAAGATGGGTATCTGATGGCAGAAGTCTCTGCTGAATTAAAGGAAGGTGAGACTGAAGGTCGTAAGAACCTGCATATTTCTATTGATAAGAAAGGAAAGATCAAAACTCGCAAAATCAGTTTTGTAGGTAATGAGGCATTTCCCGATAAGAAACTAAGAAAGCAGTTCAAGGAAACCAAATTACAGGCTTGGTATCTATTCTGGCGATCGAATTACGACGAAGATAAATATTATAATGACAAAGGTTTATTGACTGCTTATTACAGAAACAACGGCTACAGGGATTTTCGAATCGTTTCTGACACAGTTTACTATTCTGAACAGGAAGATGGTTTCGTCATCGAGATTGAGGTTGATGAGGGCAACCAATACTATTTCCGGAATTTTTCGTGGTCAGGGAATACAATTTTCAGTGACGAACAACTGTTTTATCGCCTAAACATCTTTCCGGGTGACCAATTTAAYCAAGAGRARTTTGACTTGGCTCTTTACGAACGTGTCCAGGGTACTTATATGGATGACGGCTACATCTACAGTCAGGTCGTCCCCGAAATTTCACCGGTTGGTGTGGATTCTCTCGATGTAAGATTCAATGTTACTGAAAACAATCAGGTTTCTGTTCGGAAAATTGACATTGTCGGCAATACCAAAACTAGAGAAAACGTCATTAGGCGAGAATTAAAATTAATGCCGGGAGATATATTTAATCGTGAGCTTTTAATGCGGAGTGCTCGAGAGATCATGATTTTAAATTATTTTGCAGATGTTGTACCGGATGTCATTCCAATTGATGAAGATGAGATTGACCTGAGAATCAAAGTTGAAGAGAAAGTGTCCGATCAGGCGACAGCTTCTATCGGTTTTGCCGGTGAGTACGGTGTCACTGGCGGAGGATCTGTCGAGTTCAATAACTTTTTGGGAAAAGGCCAGCAGCTCGCTTTCCGATTTCAACAGGGTGCACAGGGAGTTAACAGTTACTATTATAGAGGCGGTGGTCAGGCACCGCGTTATCGTCAACTGTCATTCAGTTTTATTGATCCAATGGTTAATGATACTCCCGTGTTGGTCGGGTTTTCCACCTTTTATTATCTGAGGGGGCAAAACAGTGCTTACTATGGTGTACCTCTGGATCGGGAGGTTATTGGAGGTTCTGTACGCTTTGGTAAAAGACTTAAGTGGCCCGACAATTATTTTAGGGCTACATGGGTGCTTCAGGGRACCAGAAAATCCTATAAAGGAACTGAAGCAGATTTGGAAACGTACGTCAGCGGATTAAGTGAAACCACCGGACTCAGCGTCGGACAGGTGATCAGTCGTGACAGTCGGAATCACCCGGAATTTCCTTCTATGGGATCGGTATTCACATGGTCATCAACTCTTTCCGGAGGACCTTTGCAGAYGCCTTGGTTCGATGTCCATGAAAATTTCCATAAGCATGTCTTAAAATTCGATTGGTATGCTCCTGCGTTCTGGAAATTTGTTTTGACAAGTTCACTTCAGTTTGGCGCCATAAAGGAAATTCCCACGGATGGGGTGGAACGATCCATTATTCCGGTTGATGATCGCTTTATTATGGGTGGTTCTGGAATTCCGTATGGTACTATGCTTCGTGGTTATGTTGATAATACAGTGGGGCCTTATAATGGCAGACCGTTAGGCGGAAGAGTTATGATGAAGTACTCTACCGAATTTCGAATGCGTTTTTCAGAGAACCCTACTGTCTATGGTCTCGCTTTTGCTGAAATGGGAAATGTGTGGCAGGATTTTTCTGAAACAGATATTTTTGATCTGAAGAGATCTGTTGGCGTGGGTATCAGAATGTTCATGCCTATGGTTGGCATGCTGGGTTTTGATATGGGTTACGGATTTGACGATRTTCCGGCTACATCTGAGTCACCTGAAGGGTGGCGTTTCCATGTTTTGTTTGGAATGCCCTTTTAGAGTGAGATATTCGTAAATTCATTTAAATTACAAAATCTAACAWTTCGAAATTTGTTAATTGAATGAGGAGGAAGTTGTGAAAAGAGCGAAAAGAACCCTTTTATTAATGAGTATGATGGTCCTGCCTTTAACACTCTCAGCACAGAAAATTGCTTTTGTGCAGGTTCAGTCGGTGTTGGGCGAATGGGAAGAATATGGCGAGGTTGCTCGACAGCTTGAGCTTGAYCTCCGTAAAGCCCAGTTTGAGTTTCAGGGGATGACCTTGMAATTAGACAGTCTGCAGAGTGTCTATAATGCCCAGCAAGCGATGCTTTCTCCTACTGGACGACGTGAGAAAGAGGTAGAGATCGTGGAACTTCAGAAGCGTGTTCAGGAGTTTCAACTGAATCAAACTGACGAATTCAGCCGGAAGCAAATGGCAGCTGAAGGACCTCTTCTTGAGCGATTCCAGCTCGCAGTGCGAAAAGTGGCGAATGATAAAGGTTATGATATCATTTTTGATGCCGCGGCACTTCTGCACGCAGAACAGGTTTTTGATGTCACGGAGGATGTATTGTATGAGCTTCGCCGGGGAGAACAATCGAGTCCAGACGGGAATTAATTCTTGTCAACTCTTCGCGAACTGGCCCATCTAGTTGATGGCGAGGTGGTGGGTGATCCTAATGTAGAAATAACGGGAGTCGCCGAAATCAACGACGCCAAAGTTGGGTCTATTTCATTTTTACTGCATAAAAAATATCAATCACATCTAGTATCCACTAAAGCCTCAGCAGTTGTGGTTTCACTCAATGAAACTTCACAGGGTACAAATTTACTTAAGGTAGAAAATCCATCCCTCGCGTTTATTCAGATTCTGGAGCACTTTAGCCCGGAGGATTCGGTTGTGGAGGGAATCCATCCTACAGCTCTTATTGAACCCAATGCGACGATTGGTGAGGGCGTGGCTATAGGAGCATTCGCGGTAATTTCAGCAGGGAGTGATATTGGCTCGGGCGTTTCCTTGGGGTCCCATGTGATAATCGAAAGTGGTGCCACGATCGGTGAGGATTCTCAAATCGGCAGTGGAGTTATCGTGGGGCATGACTGTGAAGTGGGATCTGATGCAGTCATTCAAGGGGGAACAGTTGTTGGCTCACATGGATTTGGATTTGTGACAGAAAAGGATGAACATCATAAGATTCCTCAGCTTGGCCGGGTTGTTCTTGGTGACAACGTAGAAATTGGTGCCAATTGTGCCATAGATCGCGGAACCATAAGTGATACTGTTATAGGTGAAGGGACAAAACTTGATAATCTGGTGCATATCGCTCATAATGTTAAAATCGGTAAGGGGTGCCTCATCACCGCCCAAGTGGCGATCGCAGGAAGTACTGTCGTTGGAGATTACGTCGCTTTTGGAGGTCAGTCGGGAGCGGTGGATCATGTGGAAATTGGTGATCGGGCCCAGATCGCTTCCAGAGGTGGGATTACCAAGTCTGTCCCCGGCGGTAAAACTTATTCTGGCATGCCTGCTCGTGAAGCGATRGAACAAAACAAGCTGGATGCTTATATTCACAGATTACCCGAACTGGTGAAGAGAGTGCAGACTCTAGAAAAGAAATCGGAGACCGCAAAAGGYAAGAAATGAACCTGCATCAACAGACGATTGCCTCTTCAGTCAGTTGTAGTGGAATAGGTCTGCATTCCGGACTGATGTGTGAAATTACCTTCCACCCGGCTCAAGAAAATAGCGGTATAACTTTTGTCCGAAGTGATTTGGCGGAAGAACCTTCTATCCCGGCAGATGTATCTTTTGTTACGGGCAGTGTCAGGGGGACAACCTTGACTCGTGGAAAAGCTTCGGTCAGAACTGTTGAGCACGTTTTGGCTGCATTCGCCGGYCTACAGATTGATAATGCAATAATCGAGCTGACTGCTGAAGAACCACCAGCAATGGATGGTAGCGCTAAGTCCTATGTGGAATTGATTTGCAAAGCAGGTATTTCTACTCAGTCAAAAGAACGAGATATGCTGGTAATTGACAGGGAGGTAGTGCTGAAAGACTCAGTGAGTGGTGCAAGGATTGAAGCTCGTCCTTCAGATGAGWTTTGTATCAGCGGTACCATCGAGTATAACGGTATTCTCGGACGACAGTCAATAATGCTAAGAAATATGGAGAACTTCCGAGATGAAATTGCTCCGGCTCGCACATACGGTTTTCTCAGCGAGTTGAAAGCTCTGAAGGAAGCCGGTCTGGYTARAGGTGGYAACCTGAATAACGCTGTGATATTTATTGATAATCCGCTAAATAATAAGTTGCGGAAYGAGTTGCTRGAAATGTTTGAAATAGACCCTGATGAAATTGCGGGGAATAATGGTATTTTAAATCAGGGTGGGYTGAGGTTCCCGGATGAGCCTGTTCGGCACAAAGTACTCGATCTGATAGGTGACTTGAMTCTGYTGGGCCAGCCAATCMAAGGTGAGATTATTGCTCAAAGAATGGGGCAYTCAGTTAATATTGATTTTGTGAAAATATTAAAAAAGAAATTTATGCAAAATGAGGAGGTCTTGGCATGAACGAAAAGGTATCGTACGACATCCATCAGATAATGGATATAATGGCTCACCGTTATCCGGTTTTGCTGATAGATAAAATTGTAGAAATGAWTCCAGGTGAGAAGGTGATAGGTATAAAAAATGTGACTGTAAATGAACCTTATTTTCAAGGTCACTTCCCTAAACGACCAGTAATGCCGGGTGTTTTAATTATAGAAGCCATGGCCCAAGCCGGCGGTTTTTTGATTCTGAATACAGTTGAAGATCCCCTAACAAAGAACATGTTTTTTGCATCTATCGAAAGAGCCCGTTTCCGAAAGCCGGTAGTTCCCGGTGATCAGCTTCGAATGGAGCTTATCATGGTAAAATATCGTTTGAATACGTGTAAAATTGAAGGGAAGGCTTTTGTTGGCGACGAAGTGGTCGCAGAACTAGCTTATACAGCATCAGTCGTCCCCAGGGAGCTATAACAATTTCTCAAAAGATYCACCCAACTGCGATTGTTGATTCGTCTGCTTCACTCGGCAATAATGTAGAAGTTGGAGCTTACTCTATAATTGATGCTGACGTAAAAATAGGTGATGGCTGTCGGATCAGTAATCATGTTACATTACGTTCAGGCGTTTCTTTTGRAAATGATTGTWCARTTTTTCCCGGTGCTGTAATTGGTGAAATYCCCCAGGACCTGAAATTTAAGGGAGAAGACTCAAAGATAAATATCGGTTCTAATGTCACTGTCCGAGAATATGTAACCATCCATCGTGCCACATCAGCCCGAGGTAAGACTATAATTGGCAACAGCTGTTACCTTATGGCCTATTCACATGTGGCTCACGATTGTGTTCTTGGCAAGGAAGTGACTTTAGTGAACGGTGTTCATCTGGGCGGCTGTGTAGACATAGAGGATTACGCTTTTGTGAGCGGGAATGTTGTGATTCATCAGTTCACAAAAATAGGACGTCATGCATTTATTGGCGGAGGATACCGGGTTGTACAGGATGTTCCTCCGTATATAATGGCAGCTAAAGAACCTCTTACGTTTACAGGAGTAAATCTGGTTGGACTCAAACGAGCCGGTTTTTCTAATGAAGTTCTTCGGAATCTCAAGGAAGCTTATCGTCTTCTTTACAAGTCTTTGCTCAATGTCTCCCAGGCATTGGATGAGATCAGAAAGACTCTCCCTGACACCGAAGAGATCAAAAACGTCATCAGTTTCGTTAAAAACAGTGAACGGGGCATTATCTAAACTCAAAATTATCGGTCTTTGGGTACTGCTTCTCGTAACCTTTCTCGGAGGACAGGCTCCCGATTACGATCTTAATCCTTGGACAGGCGATAGTTTCGAGGAAAAATCCGAACCGTTTTTTGAAATGTTGGCACTGCAAACGACTCCCGTTCGGACTACAATCAGYAGTGACGAAGGTAGATTGGTAATAGGACTGCATCTATCAGGAGGAGTTTCTTCCAGTGGGGATAATCTGGGATTAGTATTCGGTAAAGGTGGCGTCTTTCCGTCATTAGAAGGGGACTATTGGGTGGCACGTAATCTTAAATTACACGGTACTTTTGCGGGGTTTGAAACAACAGATGATATTGTATTTGCCAACAGTTATGGTTTTACCTATAAAATGGGTGATGAAGAGAATAGTAAGTGGTCACTCTCATTTCTACGAAGCAGGTTGGAAGGTCCTGATGACTTTTTCTTCAAATGCCTTGTAGTGAACGCCGGTCGAAAGATAAATTACAACGATATGACTGTTGGTTTGGGTACAGGATTCGTTTTATACAATAGCGGAATTCATATTTCGGGAGCTGAAGAAGGCTCGTTTTCCAAGCGAATGGAAGGGGTCGTTGGAATGTTAACCCTACGAGGTGATAAGAAGATTTCGTCTAAATTGGAAGCAGGTATGGAACTTCGGCTAAGTCCAGCGGCTGTTTCTGTGACCCTCGGTTTGTACGGGTTACTCTAATGACTAAGCGGATATCAATACTAGGTTCCACCGGCTCCATAGGGCAAAATGCTCTAAAGGTGATTGAACATCTGGGTGACGGATTTGAGGTCAAATATTTGAGCGCTGCCCGGAGCAGTGAAGTTTTGATTGAACAGGCGAGGAAGTTTCAGCCCGCAACAGTCGCTCNTATAGATTTATCTGCTGCTGAAGAAGTGAAAGAGGCCTTATCCGGAAGCGGAGTAGAAGTCTTGTCCGGGAGAGAAGGTCTGCTGGAACTGGCATCGCGAGATGATGTAGATGTAGTGCTCAACGGATTGGTGGGAAGCGCCGGTATGGAACCGACGATTCGAGCTTTGGAGGCCGGAGTAGATGTGGCGTTGAGTAATAAGGAAAGCCTGGTCATGGCTGGCGAGCTTATTGAGAACATTAAAAAGGAGACGGGAGCAGAAATCTATCCTGTAGATAGTGAGCACAGTGCCATATGGCAGTGTCTGCTGGGAGAGAATAAGAACAGCATCCGGCGGATCATCCTAACTGGTTCAGGCGGTCCATTTAGAACAAGGCCGTTGGAAGAATTTTTTGAGATTACTTTAGAAGAGGCGCTGAACCATCCCAATTGGAAAATGGGTAATAAAATAACAATTGATTCAGCTACCATGATGAATAAAGGGCTGGAGGTTATCGAGGCTCACTGGCTTTTTGGAGTCGAACGGAATCAGATTGATATTGTGATTCATCCACAATCTATCATCCACAGTATGGTAGAGTTTTCCGACGGCTCTATCAAAGCTCAACTGGGCTTGCCGGATATGAAGCTACCCATTCAGTATGTCTTTACCTATCCCGAKMGGATGGAATCTAATTGGGCAGAAGCAAAGTTTTCTGATATTGCTTACCTCACATTTGAGGAACCTGATCTCGTGAAGTTTCCATGCATTCGCTTGGCTTACGAAGCGCTTGAGCGAGGAGGATCAGCTTCGGCAGCGTTGAATGTGGCCAATGACAATACAGTAGCTGCTTTCTTGGTAGGAAAAATTTCATTCACAGAAATCGCCACTCTTAATGAACTTGCTTTAGTTGAACATAACTGGACTGCTCATCCTGAGCTGGATTATCTCTTGAAGTTAGAGTTGTGGGGAAAACAATTTATAGATAGTAGAATAAAGGAAACAGTAACTGTATGACAACATTATTGGCTATGATTTTTGTTTTGGGTGTTCTTGTTTTTGTCCACGAACTGGGACATTTCCTCGCCGCCCGCTCTGTGGGCGTCCGGGTGGAAAGGTTCTCCCTCGGTTTTCCTCCTCGCCTGGCAACTTTTATTCCTACTGAAAAAGGGTGGATATTCCGGCTGTTCTTYTACAGCAGGAATGAAGAGGGCAAGTTAGAGTGGGGACCGATATTAGAAAAGACACTGAAGAAAATTCCGCGTAAGGCGACAGAAACTGAGTTTACCCTTGCTCTAATTCCGTTGGGCGGCTACGTGAAGATGGCCGGTACAATTGATGAGAGTTTGGATGATAAGTTAACCGGTGCTCCGGACGAATTGACCTCTAAAAGCCGWCTCCAGCAGGCGTGGGTCATGTCAGCTGGTGTAATCATGAATCTGATACTTGCTGTTGTTGTTTATGCCGGAATTAGTTGGAGCCAAGGCGCCATAGTTCCAATAAATGATGAGCCGGTTGTTGGWRTKGTAGCTGATACATTGCTGCAAGCTGATCCGGAGACAGGTAAGCGGATGAAAATAGAGGGGCCTGCATTTAAAGCCGGCATTAGACCGGGCGACAAAATCGTCACTATTGAGTCAATTGATATAAGCAGTTGGAGTCAGATGACATCTCTTATCCATTTCCGCCCGGGTGAATCACTCTCGATTACGTGGAGCAGGGGGGATACTCTACTTACTGAAAATGTAGTACCTGTAGTGGCGGGAAAAGATGTATGTGACTGTCGGGTAATAGATCTAGGAATGATTGGCATTGCGCCTTTCACCGAGGAAAAGGAGATTGGACCCCTGGCGGCTTTAAGCGTGGGGTTGGCAATGACCGGGAATAATGTAAGTAAGATATATAATTCGGTTTGTGCTCTTGTATCAGGCCGCGCTCCGTTCAGTGATCTGGGGGGYCCMATTATGATTGCTCAACTRGCAGGGAAGTCAGCCCGCGCCGGTTTTCTGCCAYTGCTGCTCTTCACTGCTTTTATCAGCATCAATCTTGCTTTCGTTAATATACTCCCCATTCCAGGGCTGGATGGCGGTCATTTATTAATAATACTGCTGGAGGGAATATCAAGAAGAGAGTTCTCGGTWAAAGCGCGGATTAGGATTCAGCAGGTCGGGATGGCTTTTCTAATGCTCCTAATTGTGTCAGTACTGTATAATGATATTGCCCGTCTAATCACCGGCTAATTTTTTTCAAAAGCATTTTCATTGAACCGAATGTAGCTTTTGTTTCGATCTTGACAGGTAATCTCCGTTCATCGTCCGTCAGCCAGATGCGCATATCTCCCTTTTGCTTAAATAAAGTTTTCCCTTKTCGGTAAGGTTCAATAACCAGACACTTGAATCGTCCGGCTGGGACGCGGACATTTTCTTTCCTGTGTACGATAATGTGAAAATCGACAAACTGACCGTTATCAAACGTTTTAAATGAMAGTTTTTGACCGACTTTCAGCGGAATTGACCGCAAGTAGTAGAAAAGGGAAAATGGGTCACGGATTTCAGATTCTATTGGGAATAYTTCATCTTCGGAAGTGAGAGTGGAATCTAWATARTTYATTTCAGCTTCMAGCTTGTATCGGTAAGACCCTTCACGGATATTTTTTATAAACCTGCGTGTGAAAAGACCCTCTTTATCCAGCCAACTGTCCACCTGATCCCTGACGTAAAATAGACGGTCCACGTATCGATTGCTCTTTACAGTGTACTTAACATGATAAACCTGATTGCCGTCAATTTCCTCTTCGCCGATTACCTTGAGCATAGCGTTYCCGGCTTTAATTATATTGACCTTAAGATCGAATTCCAGTGTTTCGCCGACAGTAAAGGGATGTTTCTCAGCCTGCAATAAAGATGCAAGCACCGCACAAAACAATATTAACCGTTTGRATGTCATCTTCAGTCTCTGACGATTTGTATKGTTTTACCTGAAAGATCAATGATGGTGGATCCTTTAGATGTCGGCAGCACTCCTGCATCAATCAGCAAGTTGWATTCATCATCAAATTCACTTTTAATCTYTCGTGGATCGTTCAGTGCCGGCGTACCGGTTCGGTTAACGCTGGTCGATGTAATAGGAAACCCAAGCTTCTCGGTAAGAGACCTAGGAAATGAGTAATCGGGAATCCTAATGCCGATTGTCTGRCGTTCACTGATAATAGATGAAGAGATATCAGAATCACTGAAAGGGAGGATAAGTGTCACTGGACCGGGGAGATAATTTTCAACTTTKCTTCTATCTGTTTTTGATAAAAGGGCATATCGTTCWAGCATTTCCATGTTTGACACAGCGATACTCCAAGGTCCGGCCCGTCCCTTTATAGCWAAGAGCTGCTCAACAGCCGCATCATTCCGGGCATCAACACCGAATCCGTATARAGTATCCGTAGGGTAAATGATAATACCTCCATCACGGATAACATCAGCCGCTTGCTCATATATTTCAGGATTATCTATTTTGATTACTTTCGACATTTACTTTTTTCTTATTTTTCGTCTCCTCTGTTCCTCAATTCCTCGGCTGAGTTTTCCACCGACGATGAAACCAAAAGTACTGCTCTGGATGATCAAGAACTGCTACTTCCAGCTTAGACGCTACTTTCTGGGTTATGGTTTCCACTGTGTCATCGTTATTAACCTGCAGACGCTCGAAAGTGATGTGATATTGGGATTGTCTATCCATTCGGCAGAAGGCGAGAATCAGCGGAGCCCCGGTTTTGAGGTGGAAAACTGCCGGTCCCCGRAAGGCTGATGCCGGACGGCCTAGAAAATTCACGAACACCCCGCTTTTTCGCGCGTCTTGATCTGCTGCCAGTCCAAGGATACCACCTTCGGAAATAACTTTCATCATATCGTGAGATGAAGCTCCGGCGTAGAGAGGCGTTTCAGCCATTTTTGAACGCCACTCCACAAAAAAGCGATTGGCTCCCTTGTTCTTCTGCCTGCGGATTACCGATGTGAAATTATAGCCATTTCGGCTGAACCAGACCGGGAAGATCTCCCAGTTCCCAAAATGACCGGTCAGGAGGATCATCCCTTCTTTGGATTCCGGAGGAGGGAGGGAATCTTCACCCATCACAGTGACAAAACGGTCCAGATCGAGGGACTCTAAATGGATTGTGTCTAGAATGACTTTACCGAAATGCTCATAGGTCTGTTTGAGAATGGCATTGTAGTAAGTCTCAGTTCTACGGGGGAATCCTTTTCGCAGTTGTTCCAACGCTTTTCTCTGACGTATTCTTAAATGATCGTAARCAAAACGTCCCAGCCGAATGCCCAACCGTAAGGTTGTCTTCCTCGGAAACCGGCAGAGAARAKNCSTYRGNANAACTKYRRARWRSAKTMSSYMGTAGAAYTSWKNCTKRNTRCAMTKMMAYWSWTCTCCCGTTTAGTCAATTTATTCGGAGGCCTGAGTTGAAACAAGCTCTTTGTCCGACAATGTTTTTTCTGTTTACGTAACCGTTGTTTTTTGCCGCACCTCACAGTTAACTTTAATCACCATGAAACCCTGCTTGTTCAACATCACACTAATGTTTTTTCTCTCTACTGGTGTGTTATCCGCTGATCTAGTTTACCATGTCCCCATCCACAAGACTATTGACCTTGGATTGCCGGCGTTTATCGAACGTGCCATCGCAGAGGCGAAGGAGGACAAAGCCAGCGCCATCGTCTTCGACATTGATACATTCGGCGGGCGGGTAGACGGCGCCACGGAGATCAAGAACGCTATCCTTCAGCTGGACAGTTCCATCACTACGGTAGCGTTCATCACCGGCGAAGCCGCCTCCGCCGGAGCCCTCATTTCGCTGGCGTGCACCAAAATTGTCATGACCAAAGGAGCTTCTATTGGTGCGGCAACGGCTGTGGATATTCAGGGTAACAAGGCCAGTGAGAAAGTGATCTCCTACATGCGGAGTATGATGCGCTCTACCGCTGAAGCCCGAGGCCGCAGTCCTATCCTGGCGGAAGCCATGGTGGACGACAGCATCGGTTTCAGTCATGTGGTGGTCAGGGGAGATAGTCTGGAGGCGAGTGACCTGGAGGGTTCCAAGAAAGGGAAGCTCCTCACTCTGAGTACAACTCAAGCCTTGAAATTCGGCATAGCGGATCACTCGGTGGAGACCTTGCCGGAGGTGCTCGAGTTTCTCGGCATGAGTGGCGCACAGATCAAGGAAATGGATGTAAACTGGTCGGAAAAACTGGTTCGGTTTCTCACTGATCCTATCGTCAGCTCGCTCCTGATGACCCTCGGTTTCCTCGGTCTGCTCTTCGAAATTCAGTCACCGGGCTGGGGTATACCGGGAACGGTGGGCATCGTGGCTTTGTCTTTATTCTTCGGTGCTACACTCTTCGCTGAATTGGCTACCATGGAAGAATTACTCATTCTACTGGTGGGAGTAGCGCTGGTGCTGGCAGAGGTGCTGGTGATTCCCGGATTCGGTGTCGTAGGCATCATGGGCATTATTACCATCATGCTGGGGCTCTATCTTATGCTCATACCCAAACATCCCCTGCCCAGCGACTTGTCGTCTGCATCATGGGGACTGGTTATCGGTCTTGTCGGTGGACTCGTGGGTATCTTTCTGATGGGCAGAGTTTTGATACGAAGCAGGTTCTGGCAGAAAATCACTTTGCCATTTACCGAACGCAGTTCAGAAGGGTACAGCACCTCCATCGGTTTGGAAGAGCTGGTGGGCTCCCACGGTGAAGCTATCACGGATCTGCGACCGGCGGGTCAAGTCAGTATAGCAGCCCGGCGAATCTCTGCTGTGAGTGAAGGTGACTTTATCAACAAGGGAGACAGCGTTGAAGTTTTAAGCGTTGAAGGGTATCGAGTAATGGTAAGAAAACTGGAAACATCATAAGGAGGTGACATCCATGTTTGGTTCAATACTACCGTTTGTTATGTTGGCAGCAATTCTGCTTTTTGTCTTTATGCTTTTTTACTTTGTCCCTTTGGGTATGTGGATTCAGTCGCTTGTATCACTGGGACTGGGAAGGATCACTATCATAGATCTGATCCGCATGCGTTTGAGGAAAATTTCACCCAGGCTCATTGTGGATGCTATCATCAACCTGCACAAGGCAGGGCTGGAAGACATCTCCACCGGTATGCTGGAGACTCACTTTTTGGCAGGCGGCAATGTACCCAATGTGGTCTTTTCCTTGATTGCGGCCGACAAAGCTAAAATCCCGCTGACCTTTGAAACTTCAACAGCCATTGATTTGGCCGGTCGCGACATCAAGACGGCGGTGCAGACCTCAGTCTATCCCCGGGTGATTGATGCTCCGTCTGATGGTAAACTTGCAGCTGTGGCCAGGGATGGTATAGAAGTGAAGGCGCGAGCCAGGGTCACTGTACGAACGAATATTCCCGGTCTGGTAGGCGGCGCTACAGACGAAACCATCATTGCCCGCGTGGGCGAAGGAATTGTGAGCGCTATCGGTTCCTCTGAATCCTACAAAAAGGTGCTGGAGAATCCTGATTTCATTTCACGAAACGTACTGGATAAAGGGCTGGATGCCGGCACTGCCTTTGAGATTTTGAGCATTGATATCGCGGATGTTGATATTGGCAGAAATGTGGGGGCTCATCTGCAGGCCGACCAGGCAGAAGCCGATCTGCGGGTTGCCCAGGCCAGGGCAGAGACCCGCCGGGCAATGGCTGTGGCAGAAGAGCAGGAGATGGTGGCACGAGTGGTTGAAATGCGAGCCAAAGTTGTAGAAGCTGAAGCCGAAGTGCCTAAAGCCATGTCTCAGGCGTTCCGGGAAGGAAATCTGGGTATCATGGATTATTACAACATGCGGAATATTCAGGCGGATACCTCTATGCGTGAGTCCATCTCCGGTGCTGGAGAAAAGGGCACTACTGAAGCCCCGAAACGGGATAACGATTAATAAGTAATGGACTTCGAGTTTCTCTATTGGATCATTCTGGGATTAATCTATCTCATGGTGAAGTCGCTGCGTAAAAGACGTCAGCAGCCTCAAGAGCATGATGAATTTCAACCTACAACTGAAGAGGTTCTGGAAGAGGAAGAGACCCTCCCGGCCTGGCTGGAAAGTCTCGTTAAAGGAGAGGATGACACTTCGCAACCTGAGCAGCCAGTGGGCAAGAAGCGCCAAGCAACTATCAGGGAAGATTTGGCTGCCTATGATGAGGATTTAGCAGAACCGGTCATGGAAACTGAAATCCCTCTTGAGGTAATTTCGGAGCCTCAAGAAAAACTGAAAAATCTTCGGTCTAAGATACGCTCCAAGGCTCCAGGAAGTGGAGTTCAAAAAGGGCGAGTACAACGAGCACTTGACATGCGTGAGATCAGGGATCTGGTAGCCAGAAGAAAAAAACTTCGCCAGTTGATTGTCTACAAGGAAATTCTGGGGCCGCCCAGAGCTTTGAGATCTTTGCGGACCGGGAGGCAATTCTAATCAGGTGATCTGGCTGTAAATTTCGTCAACCTGCATGATTAGATGTTCTTCACTGCCGCTGTTGTCTATAATGAAATCAGCCATATGTACTTTTGCTTCTTCAGGCAGCTGAAGATCCATCCGCTTTTGAATCTGATCTCGCTTTAGCTTGCCCCGCTTCAGCGCCCGCTGCATTCTTAATCCGTATTGTACAGTAACGACAATGACATAGTCCAGGTGTTGGTCCAGTCCGGATTCGTAGATTAGAGCCGCATCCACGACGAAGAGAGATGCTTCACCTTTTTCCAATACTTTTCCATATTGTCTATCTATTGATTCAAATACATGAGGATGGATAATTGCGTTGAGGACGGCTTGATTTTCGTCATTAGCAAAAGCGACTCTGGCTAATTTTTTAGAATTAATCATCCGATCAGGATTTAGGATATCACTGCTAAATTCCTCGATGAGATCTTCTTGTACCTGCTCATTCTCGTTGAGAATCTCTTTCGCTTCCTTATCAGCGTCGAACCGGTACGCTCCCAGTTCTTCCATGCGGATGCTCGCTGCACTCTTTCCGCTGCCGATACCGCCTGTGACTCCAACCTTCAACATGACTATTCTTCTTTGGGAAGATTTTCTAAAATACGAGCCGTTACTTCTTCGATGGTTCCCACACCATTTATTCTAATAAGCTGATCTCTTTCTGCATAGTAAGCGATGAGCGGTTCCGTCTGTCGCTTATAAACTTTCAGTCGTTCACGTATGACATTAGGCTGATCATCATCCCGTTGGATGAGTTCTCCACTGCATTGGTCACACTTTCCTTCCTCTCGAGACGGACTATTAAGTAGATTGGTGATTGCACCGCACGAACCGCAAGTCCGCCGGTTGGAGAGTCGCTCGCTTAGGATCTCATCTTCACCTTCAAGCGCCACTACGGTGTCCAAATTCTGATTAATTTGACTCAGTAGTTCATTCAGCCCGTCAGCTTGTGGAAGTGTACGAGGAAATCCATCAAATAGATAGCCGCCATGAGTATCAGGTTGCTGTAAGCGTTCTTCGACCATTCCCAATATGACATCATCCGGCACAAGTCTCCCCCGGTCCATATAGGTCCGGGCTTCTTTACCAAGATCGGATTTTGTTGAAATGACGTCTCTCAGCATGTCACCAGTGGATAGATGCGGAATGGTGATACGTTGGCAGAGGATCTTTGCCTGAGTTCCTTTTCCAATTCCCGGTGGTCCTAAAAAAACGAGTCTCATTTTTTTTGTTTAGATAAGTATTCCTACGATAGTAGCTGTTAGCCAGGAAGCTAAAGCTCCACCTATCATTGCTTTGAAAACTATTTTTGCTAACTCTTTTCTCCTCTTAGGAGCTATTCCCCCGATTCCTCCCAGCTGAATTCCTATGGAAGCAAAGTTAGCGAACCCACAAAGTGCGTAACTGGCAATAATAGCAGTCCGTTCTGAAATTTCGTGAGCAACACGCAGATCTTTTAAATCACCGTAAGCGATGAGTTCAGTGAGAACGATCTTTTTGCCCATTAATGTGCCTAACGCAGCAGATTCATTCCAGGGAGCTCCCATTGTCCAAGCCAGTGGTCTAAAGATAAATCCGAATATTTCTTCCATTGAAGTATCAAGAAGTCCCAGTAGTGCATTTATCATAGCAACCATTGAAACAAAGGCAATCAGCATTGCTGCTACGTTGGCCGCCAGTTTCATCCCGCTGGTGGCGCCTTGAGAGATGGACTCCATTGCGTTCCCTGCAGTTTTTTCTACTTCTATTTTCACATAACCTTTTGTTGCTGGTTCTTCGGTTTCCGGGTACATGATTTTAGCTATTACCAAAGCTGCAGGGGCACTCATTATTGAAGCAGCCAAGAGGTGACCTGCAATCCCAGGTACATCTGAGAGCATTATGACATAGACTGCCATAATGCCGCCGGCGACAGTTGCGAAACCGCCCACCATTACTGCCATTAGCTCTGACTTAGTCATTGCATCTATGTAAGGACGGATCATTAGCGGTGCTTCGGTTTGTCCTACAAAAATGTTTGCGGAGACAGAGAGAGTTTCTGCGCCACTTGTCTTTAATGTTTTCTGCATGGCCCATGAAATTCCACGAACAATAAACTGCATGATTCCAAGATGGTAAAGGAGTGCCATAAGAGCAGAGAAGAAAATAATGGTAGGCAGAGCCCTAAATGCAAAGTTGAGAAGTGGTCCTTCTACAACACCGCTACTGAAAGTCTTGAAAAGGAAATCACCTCCGGCATCAGAGAAACTGATCAGCTTTCGGAGGAATCCATCGACAGCCGCAAAAAATGGTTGTCCAATGGGTGTTTTGAGTATGACTAGAGCAAAAAACAGCTGAAGCCCAAATCCCCACAGAACGATACGTTTGTCAATTTTTTTCTTGTTGTTCGAAAGCAGCCAGGCTATCCCTAAAAGCACTACAATTCCTAATAATCCTATAAATCGTTCCATTATTCTCCTATCTAATCTGGTGGTTCATAACAGTTTCGACAGCGTGCTTCGTACAGTTCTTTCTCCCCAATGATGATTCGTTCACTATCTTCTGATAATCGTTGCGTATAGTTGGCGGGATTTCCGCAAATGACACAGATGGCGAGAGTCTTGGTGATGTACTCTGCCTCAGCCAGAAGCGCAGGTATTGGGCCGAATGGATTAGCTAGAAAATCCTTATCTAATCCTGCTACAATGACTCGCTTCTTAAGCGTAGCCAATTCCACACATACATCGATTAGCTTGTCATCGAAGAACTGTGCTTCATCAATTCCGATTACCTCGGCGTTTTCAGATCGCCGTAGAATATCCGCAGATGAATCCACAGTCTGTGATTTCATCTTGGATTGGTTGTGAGAAACTATGTGGTCTGCATGAAAACGGGTATCAATTTTCGGTTTGAAGATTTCAACAGACTGCTTGGCAATCTCTGCTCTTCTTAATCTACGGATAAGTTCTTCTGTTTTACCGCTAAACATACTACCGCAAATAATTTCTATCCATCCGGATTCGCGTGGACTGTGAGTGGGCATAAATTTTATCTATTAAGCAGTTAGAAGGAGATGAATCTTTTCCTGAACTAGATTAATAGAAGCCTGATTATTCCCTCCTTCGATAATTATAATATCCGCATAATTTTTCGTTTTTTCTACAAATTGCTCATTCATAGGGCGAACAGTCTCCAGATATTGGTGAACGATACTTCTCACATCCCTGTCTCGCTCTTCAATATCACGTTTAAGTTTCCTGATGAACCGGAACCGCCGGTAATTCCAACCAGAATGTGTTTATTCATCTCTTTAATGTCAAGTTGTCAAACGGTTCTGGTAGCAAAGCACCGGCGGATGTTAACGTTTCATTCCCAGATTCATCTACGAGAGTTATGGGGATATCGCCGCACAACTCCCAAATGACTTGCCTACAGGCACCGCAAAGGGAAGCTTTATTTCGAGATGCAACTGCCAATCTTATAAAGGATCTGTGGCCTTGAGCAATAGCTGCGGTCACCGCAACACGTTCAGCGCAGATGGTTAGTCCGTAACTTGCAGACTCAACATTGCAGCCCACTATTATTGAACCGTCTTCTGTTTCAATTGCAGCCCCAACAGAATAATCTGAATGAGGTGCGTGTGCTCTTGAGCGGGCTGACATTGCTGCTTCAAGTAATGAATCCATTATATTCTCCTGATGTTTATCGCTTTCATGAGATAGAGTGCTCCGACGCCGGTAATAAATCCACCGATATGAGCAAACCACGCTACACCGCCGGTTGTATCCAAACCGATAGTTCCCAAACCGTTGGTAAGCTGAATGAGGAACCAGAAACCGAGATAGTAGATTGCGGGRATACGCATAGTCATCCCCCACCAGAAAAAGAARGGGAGGAAGGCGATCACTTTGGCTTTTGGAAAGGAGACCATATAAGCTCCGAGAACACCCGCTATAGCACCACTGGCTCCAACCATTGGAATGAAAGATGAAGGATCACTAATGATCTGTGCTATGGCAGCACCGATCCCGCATATGATGTAGAAAATTATGAAGCGTGTGTGTCCAAACAGTCCTTCCACATTATCGGCGAAAATCCAGATGAAAACCATATTCCACAGAATATGCATGAAACCGCCGTGCATGAACATGGATGTTATAATCGTGATGAATGGTGAATGGACATTTGCATTTAACTCTTCACTAAGGTGTGCTTCCCACGCTCCCACGATCTCTTCACTGGTTGCTCCCGTCGCAGCGGCCGGGATGAGACCGTAGGATAGAGTAAATTCCCTATCAGATTTGGGATCTGTTCCCATACCCATTTGTAGTAGAAATACCGCCACATTCAAAGCTACAATAGCATAGGTTACTTTTGGGATGATAACTCTGGGGTTCTCGTCTCGAAGGGGAATCAGCATTTATTATTACCTGATGTTAAATCTGATTTCTTCTGAAGAAGTATTACCAACTTGATCTTCTGCAGTTATAACCAAATTATGATCGCCACTCTCCAATGGAGTCTTCAATCGGAATGTCACTTCTTTTTTAATGGGATGATATTCAAAGAGCAGTTTTTTATCATCGAGAGTTATGGAAATYGCCTCATCGCCTTCAATGCCGGCAAGTTCATCACGGATGGAGGCTTGGATTTCTTGTACATCTTCGAAACTGTAGCTTCCGCCATTCCCGGGAAAGATATGTTCTATCAGAGGTTGAATAGTATCTTGAATTACTGTTATAGCTTCCAGGCTTTTCAACGATGTAAAGTACATCCATTTTCGCTCGTCAAACCGGCTGGGGAGATAGGTCCAGCCGTCATCCTTGTCGTAGTAGAAAATTCCTGATTTAGAAAAATCCCGGATGTAGTTGGGAAGTATAATAGCCACATTGGCTGAATCTTGTAACGGTCGGTCGAAGGGCTGTAGTTGGTAGGCCTTCGTGAGGAAAGTTCCACCTTCTACAGGCACAGGTGAATTGATATCCTCTACCCAATAAACTGTGGGGTTGTAAAAGGTTGTCGGTGAAGCCTGAATGGAGCAGCTTCCTCTTGGTGAGACAGCTGCTGTYTGCTTRTTATTATCTGATAGCTCAGAGCGGATTGGGAACCACGATTCTCTAACTGGAGATCCATGGAAGGAGACGACTATTTCCGTAGTACCGCCAAATTCTTCCAGTGACAACGKMCRWSTKMTRWWWKYKRWWKGWSWGRSKWGSWKKRMMTYYKTSWGATYKARGAWKWKAKWMTKTCTTANNRYRWSTTCAGGTATTTTATCCAGATAGGATTCAACCTCAACCTGTATTACTACCGATTCCTCCAAATGCCGGACAGTCAAGTCTAGGTCAACCGTCATGTAATCAGCAGGAGCGAGATTTATGGATGTATGAAATGGTGAGCTCACAGCGCCTTGATTGTTTATGCCGATAAATTGCAAAACTTTGTTGTCGATATCTTCTAATGGTAATGTGACAATCATTCCATTTCCATCCCTGGAAGTCTCAGTAGCTTTAATTGCTTCCTCAGGAAATCCCTTAGACTTAAACGAGTAGCAGGTAATATGGGTAATAGGAAACGGGATTCCTTTCGGTTCGATTCGAAACTTGACGGAAGTCTTTGTTCTCTCTATTTCAGAAACCGCTATAGAAATAGGAGGTGCTTGATAAATAACACCTTTAATATTGACAAGGTTCTTTAGAGCATCATACAGTTTAATTGATACTCGATGGTATCCGGGAGAAAGAGCCAATTTCCCATTGGATTGTTTGCTAATAAAGGCCAACCCATGACTGTTATCATCTGCGAAGAGACGATGAAATTCACCATCATTCAGTCGTTGGAGTGAATAATCCCGCTCCAAWTCTATTAGTTTCGATTGGTCATAGGCAAATCTTTCAAACTCAACTCGRTACTGTTCGTTATCATCTACARACAGCACAGCTCCATAGATATTAAATTTGTTATTCATCCAAGACATATGGTCCACAACTGAAATACCCAAACCTACTTCGCCGAAAACATGGATGGTATCCATGAAAGCGTATTCTCGAGTTTTGATCCTCTGGAGAGGAAAAATCTGGGGTAAAGGTGAACCGTTGATGACGGCATCCTTATTWAGCGGAGTTATAGAAATAGCTTCCGGAACGGGAAGACGACCATCCTCAMGTGAGAAACCATTGGTAAGGGGATTTAGAGGACGATTGGATTCATCTCGAAGTTCGAAATGCAAATGAGGACCGAAAGCGCCTCCGCTCTCACCAGAGAAACCAAGTAAGTCACCTTTTTGGACTACAAAATTCCCCGGTGCAAAGTATTTGTCTATAGAGAAAGAGTTCAATCTTTCCTGCTCCAGMGAAATTAGATTTTCCAGRATGGGGYTGAAGCGGTCTAGATGGGCGTACAAGGCAATATTGCCGTCATCTAGTTTCAGGTAAAGTGCTCTACCATAACCTGATGATGATACTCGCACTCGCCAGATATATCCGGTGGCAATAGCTYTAAGCTCAATGCCATTGACCCCTTTTGTTTGGATATCCAGACCGGCATGGAACCGTCTTGGTCGGGTTTCTCCGAAATTAGAGGATATCCTTCGGGGCAGATCCACAGGCCAAAGGTAATCCTGACCGTGAAGACTCGTCAGCGTAATGAGAGCAAACAGCGATGAAATGTAGAAGTGTTTCACTGGAGTTTCTAAATCGATTGAATCAATTTAGACAACCATCGAGGGAGATTCAATCGTTTTTACTCATGATAATCTCAATTATAAAATAAAAGGGCGACAGTCATCGCCCCTTTTCAAAATYGTTTTCAGTACAAAAATTATTTTTTCTTCAGTTTTTCCATCTCCATCTTAAGTTCTTCCATTTCATTACGCAGTTCTTCTAAGTCACCTTTCATGTTATTATGATGTTTTCCGAAAGGGGGCATCATTTTCATCATCATCTTATGTTGTTTTCCCATACCGGGCTTCATCATGAAGAGTTCTTTCGGCATGTCTCTTTCTCGAGCGGTTAGTTCTGCCGTTAATGTTTTCTTTCGGCCTTTGCGTACCACAACGATTTCCACTTCTTCACCTTCTTCTCTTTCACGGATTGCCTCAACGACGTCATCCTGTCCTTCAATATCCTCGTCTCCCACAGCTATAATTACGTCTCCGGCTTTCAATCCGGCTTCGTCGGCAGGACTRTCTTCTACCACTTCGGAGATTAGGACACCCTTGCCATCTTTCACGCGGAAGTAATCGCGTAGCTGCTCAGTCAGAGGTTGKAGATAGATKCCCAGCCAGGTGCCTTGTGAMATCCCCATCATCATGAAGTGTTTGTCCATATCCGGGMTKYCGTCTRWRTTRRGGATATMTGTKAAWTTMWGATKWARRTYTAWAYCTWYYTYWYCYAKGAYWTCMYTTANMGTYTCYWCCNATATCKTCMAAWTCRYYAANNTTGAANWWATNYWMACTCSTGTYYSYWTNYGTYMNNTNTCACWACGATKYGRCAAATKCCGTCTTCCACTTCACAGACGATTTTCACTTGTTCATTATCATCAGAAGAAAAATTGTACTTATATATTCGCACCTCTTTTTCTTGAGCAAAGACAGACGTGGTGAGAATGAGTCCCAATATAATTGTCAGCAGTTGTTTCATAATAAAACCTCCTATATTTTTTCTGTGATACGTATCACTTAAGATTATGGTTCCCTTGCAATATAAGGAAATTGTGCATGACTCTTTGAAGAGAAAGTTCTAAATTGTTTAAGGTTATTAATATTTTCATACTCAAGGGAGGGTCGTCATGAAAAAAGCCATATTATTTGCATTGCTCGTTTCAACTRTTACAKTATCGCCACTTGCCGCTATCGGTGGGATTGGATTGCAGTTAGGTCAGGGAGCGTTCACAGTAGCTTCTTCCCAAGATACAAATAGTTTTGCAACGCTGWCAACTGGTGAATTTTCCAATCCGATTAGTTTTGGTGGTTTCTTGTATCTGGATCTGTTTTCAGATTTTAGCTTGGAAGCAGAGTTACAACTAACTGCAAGTGAATACGAATTTGAATTCACAAACGCTTTGGGTACTGCAGGACCATACAAAGGTTACTGGGGAGGTGCATCCACATACTTTACAGTTCGGAAAGAAATCTTCGGCTTGGGGATTCCGTTTCTGGGAGGAGGTAATCTTTTTGTTGGTGGCGGATATAACATGCATACGTTTGCCCCTTTGGCAGATCTGTCCCTTGTAGAGAGTTTGATGGGCGACCTTTCTGAGGAGCCTACCTTTTCGGAGGACGATTTGATTGAGTTTGTGAAAGAAAATAAGATTGATAAAACCGGTTTCCATATACAGGCTGGTTTTCAGTTCAAGCTGTTGATGATTGACACATTTCTTTATTACCGTCAAACCTTTGGAGATTTTGAGGATGTTTTCGGCGAGGAATCTTATGGCAGTTTGAATCTTAGATTAGGGTTGGGAATTTAAAAATAGAGCAAAAATAAGTGAAGCTTTGGGGGTGGTATTCCACCCCTTTTTATTTCCAGTGAACTACTTCGCCAGTGGAATCGCTGCTTGAAACGTCCAGTTCTTCAAGTCCTTGGAGTAGTAGTGGAGACTTGAAACTGTAACAGCCAGAAAGTGGGGTTTGGAGACGTCAGTCTTTGGTAAAATAGTGAGAGCAAAAAAGTCGTTCCGAGTGTCAATTTGGGTCAGAAGACTGAACTCACTTCCAACCATAGTCGGATTCACGTTCTTCATTGTATAGATATTCCCCAGATTTGATAACAGGACAAATCCCATTACCGGCGGAGCTGAACCAAAAATAAAATAAGTGGAAGAGACGATGGTTTCACTTTTGTATTTATCTGATTCATTTAGTTTTTTCAGAGCATTCTCAAGTTCTCGAACTAGCTCAGGTGGAATTGATTTGCCGGCAGGTCCTATTTGTCCTGCAGGTCCTTCAAGCCCGGGTGAACCCGTTTCTCCCGACTGACCGGGTTCTCCGGTTGGACCTTGTGATCCCGGCGGACCTGTAGCACTGCAGGCTTCCAGAGTCAGTATCAAGCCCACGAGGAAAAAAACTCTGACCCCATTGACTATAATGGTGTTAAGTCTGTTGTCAGCYAAAGCCATATTAAAGAATAGATGTTCCGACATCTGAAACAGTTTGCAGCCATCCCATGGCAATTGTCCACGCTAGAGACATAATGATAATAAGTTCAGCCGTGATTGCCGCTACAAAGAACAGAATAGCTCGTTTCATTGCAATATTCTTGTACTGGTTGATTTTCCCAAGGGAGAAAACTTGAGTGGCAAACAGTTGGTAGACTTTTTCCGGATCTTTAGATATTTTCTGCAGATGAGCAGCATAGCTTTCAGGGGTGGAAAATTTAGCTATCCCCGCGAAGAAGGTTGGGTTCTCCGGTTGTTTCTTGGTGYTGAACTTGTCTTTTCTAACGCGCGGTACAATGACTAACACCAGTTGGATAATAGTCAGTAAGGCTGACAAAAAATAGATGATCGTCATTATGAAGATAAACCAGTTAAACTCCATCTTGGTAAAGTGGATCATAAAGAACACCATAAACACTCCCAGGATCGAAAGTATGGTAAACGCTTTCTGATCTGTCCGCTGCAGAATCTGCTGCTCGCTGGAAAGTACATGGAATAACGGAGTGAAATCTTTGTCAATCATGAGCGTGAAATATAGGGGAGTCTAATGCTAAATGCAATCACCTCAACACCTCAGCAAGGACAGCTGTTTTCACCCATTCAACTGACTGCCCGGTTGACTGATCCACCGCTTCAACTTTGATGATGTAGATTCCGATTCGGGCTCGATTGCCATCGTCAAATCTGCCGTCCCAGGTAAGGRTTCCTTCGGCACCAGTTACGAGATTCCTCGCTAATGTTCGCACCTCTCTGCCCATGCTGTCAAAAATTAGCATCGTTAGATATGCCTGGGCAAAAGGTAAGCTATAGGATATTCGCAGCTCATCATCAAAGCTGTCGCCATCCGGAGAGAAAGGGTTTGGATCGAGTAGTATATTGCCGGCCTCTGGAAGGGTTTCTACAAGGATACTGTTGTCTGCTCCCGGCGATATTTTTTCTAAAGATGTGCAGGTTCCCCAGTTGCCTATATCGGGAGAATCGAGTTGCGGATTAAGTTTTTCCAGTGAACGGCCGTTTCCGCCACCCCAGTCATCACTGAAACTGATGGAATCATTGACTATCCCGGCTGGATCGAAAAGAAAAATTTCATCACCGCTGTTGTTGAGAGTTGGGAATCCATCCGGTGATACAAGCAGAATTCCGTCCAGTGGAAGATAAGGGAACAGTGATGAATCGCTGCTTAAAACAATCAAGTCACCTGCTGACACAGTTTCTCCGGGGAAGAAGCGGAGGTTGGATGTATAGCTGTCTGAAAAGTGCCAGCCTGAGAGGTCAAGTTCGCCATCTGCCAGGACCGCTAGTTCAATAAATTCTACAATACCCGCATCGGGAGCATAATGAATTTCGTTTATTGTCAGCACTTTTTCTGTGTATTGTACAGTTAAGGAGTAGTTGGCAGAATTGTCGGTACTGTCCGCATCATCATCCACTAACAGTGAAACAGTTAGCAGATGTTGTCCAGAAGAAAATGTACCTAGGGAAATATCTATGTCAGTTGAATCGCCGTCAGCGAGATTCGAGAATGTTGATGAGCCCAACAGGTCAGATGCTTCAGTGACTTCCACTGTTCCGGAAACAGACTCAGTGCCTTCGTTAAGTATCGTAAACGATAGAGTGACCATATCGTTAGGAGATGGATTCTCCGGTGACTGACTCATTGAGGAAGCGATGAGAGCAGCATCTACCGGTGGTGGAGTAACACTGTTTAAGAATCCCGGAGTACCCAGGGAATCATGGCTCGTTGACCAATTGGCAGAAGTGCTGGGCTGATCGAGTCGTTTCCGTTCGTAGGAGAAGCCAGATGCTGAAATATCACTCCAACCGATACTGTCGGAGACAGCACCTGTGCTGTCAGAGAGGAAGAGTGAATCCTCGGCACTTAGACCATTGCCGATGCTGTTGTCGTCCACTCGGACGATAAGCACAGAGTCGGGAATGAGATTCAGATAGATRCCGRCTGATTCGTCATAATCTCCCTCCATGATCAAMGCATACCGTTCCGGAGGAATWATCGTTCCCATGCCGCCATCYACCAGYTCRTCTGTKGAGAATTTATCACTRATTTGCCAGAATGAGAGATCTACTGAGTCGGTACCACTGTTATAAASTTCCACGAATTCGTTTGGAGTGTCTGACCCTTCAAGATTGAACATGATCTCGGAAAATATAAGTTGAGCAGAGACCGGAAAAATTGCCAGAAGAAGTAAGGGGAGGATTCTCACGCTGTATTAGTGTTTCTTGATGAATTCTCCCAGATGTTCTTTTATGAGATCTCGGCAAYTCCTGTAGTTCGTGATGAAACGTTCATCATCACTCCACCCTGTGAATGGATCAGGTATGCTCCAGTGAATATTKTCTGTACCYTCAGGGAAAGTGGGACACAGTTCTTTTGCTGAATCGCAGACGGTAATRACGATATCAATCCCCTGACCGAGATACTGATCAATATSATCGGATGTGTGATGTGAGATGTCAATCCCCAACTCTTCCATGATACTGATACTCATGGGGTGGACATGGCTTGGATGAGTCCCAGCGCTGRARACCTYAAAGCGATCTCCGGCCAAATTACGGAGGAGCCCTTCCGCCATTTGYGAGCGGCAGGAATTTCCGGTGCAGATAAAGAGTACTTTTTTCTTCATAGTGTGTAGGGGAGGAAGTTAGTCTATTGGATTGCCGAAAGTCAACCGCCTTATGATTTCGGRTTCAATAGMTTCTACATCCTTTTCTTTTATTGACTTTTCCTCAACTTTTGCATTTGNTTTTACCGRACAGTGTAATGAAATTCTCTTATGGATGTTATTCGTGGTCAGTTTATTCAAAATCAACACTGTATTATTAACCACTGTATAGTCACTTTTTTACTAATCGGCTTTGGGTTCATTTCCTGCACAGAAATCTTTATTTCTGATTYYCTTTTGCCTGAAAATGTGAAARTTGTTTCAACAGATTATGAACTGTATGATGGMCGGTCTGTGGTTTTCAGTMGCGAGATTGATTCGTGGCCAGAGAAATTTCCTTCTTCCCTCAGCGGGCGTAAACTGTACCGTTTCGAGGACTTGAACAGTAAGAGCGGGATTGTGGAAGGTGAGTACAAAATTGATCATGGGAGATATATCGTAATTCGGTTAGCTGATGACACACTGGTAAAAGTACCCAAGGAAGTTTTCTTAGTGATAACAGAATTCACTGATGCCAATCGAGATCGTTGATGAATTTTTCAAAACGATTCCTAAAGACAACCTTTTTTGTTTTCGTTTTTTCAAGTATCCTCTTCAGTTGCAAAGAAGAGAAAGATTCAGAGCCGGATGTTAATTCTTTAAAGCTAAACGAGATCCAGATCATCGGCAGCCACAACAGYTATCACATTACTCCKTCYGWGGGTATGCTGGCSCTYATCGGATCTTTYATGCAGGAWCTGGCARCATCAATGGACTATACWCATCTGCCGCTGGATGAGCARTTCACYACMTACGGYRTCCGKCAGATTGAGCTGGACRTCTATCCTGATCCGGAGGGAGGTCTCTTTGCCAATCGGCTGGGCAACGCATTCCTGGGACTGCCGGTGGCATCCGGAATTGCGGCTCTCGACACTCCCGGCTACAAAATMCTYCACTTTCCCGATGTGGACTTTGAGACTCACTACATCACCTTCCGCGCCGCGCTTCGGKCAGTRAAGCAGTGGTCAGAGGMAAATCCGCTTCATCTCCCTATTCTCATCCTCGTTGAGGTTAAGGATGAGGGCATAGGCGATCTCATWTCCATCCTCAGTGGATTTACCGATCCGCTCCCCATTGATGCAGAAATGATGGATGAACTGGATGAGGAAATCCGGGATGTGTTTGGCGAAGATCTGCAGAATGTGATAACTCCGGATGTTGTCAGAGGTGAACGAGAGACGCTGGAAGAWGCAGTTTTGGAGGACGGCTGGCCCACACTAGGTGAGTCCCGAGGGAAGGTATTGTTCGCACTGGACAACGGGGGAGAAGTGAGTGATCTTTATTTAGAAGATCATCCTTCTTTGGAAGGGCGAATACTCTTTACTGATTCAGAGCCCGGTTCGCCTGAAGCAGGCTTTCTCAAGATGAATACACCCACAAATGAAATCGAATCCCGAGTTATGGAGGGATACTTGGTACGGACGAGGAGTGACRCTGAGACAGAGGAAGCCCGGACAGGCGAAACAGCCCGACGGGACAGTGCCCTCGCCAGCGGAGCTCAGTTTATCTCCACGGACTACTACCGTCCCGATCCACGGTACGAAGAGAGCGATGACTGGACCGGCTACTCCGTTCAGCTTCCCGGGGGTGTGGTTGCCCGGATTAATCCGGTGATCGGCTCGGAGGAGTTTGAAGGAATGGATCTTGAACAGGGGCATTGAGAGCGTAAACTAACAGTTAAGAATCATTATGATCTTGCTAATCCTTAYATTGCCATTCGTTCCGGYGAGGTGTAGACTCCCGTTGGAGACAAAATGATCACACTCAGTGTTAGCACCAATCAGCGCGTGGACTTCGTGGACATCACCTCCCGGGTACGGGAAGCGGTAGCATCCGGCGGAGTGCAGGACGGTATTGTCACCGTCTATGTTCCCCACACCACCTGCGGCGTCACCATCAACGAAAGCGACGATCCCGATGTAGCAGCTGATATCACCATGCAACTGGCCAAGCTGGTACCCCATCATGCCGGCTACGCCCACTATGAAGACAATGCCGACAGCCACATCAAAACGAGTCTAGTGGGATCATCGGAACAGGTCTTTATCGARSACGGCAAGCTTGTCCTGGGCRGATGGCAGGGGATCTTCCTMTGCGATTTTGACGGTCCTCGAACGAGAAAAGTATATCTGAAGATTCTATCTGACTGATTCGGTGCGCTCGTATATAGTTCCCCTGCAGAAACTCCTCTCCCAAAATGCTCATCCTGAAAATTCCATTCACATGAAGCAGTATATGAAAGACCAGTTCGAGTTCTTCGGCATCAAGTCCGTTGAGCGGAAGGAGTTGACAAGAAAATTCTTCACAGCTCAAGGTATACCCAGTAAACATGACTACAAGGAAGTCATTCGAGAGTTGTGGGACTTACCCCAGCGTGAGTTTCAGTATGCTGCCCTCGATATATTGGAGCATCTAGTGAAGAAGCGGATTCAAGTGAAGATAGAATTGCTCGAGTATCTGATTATGACGAAATCATGGTGGGACACCGTTGACTGGATGGCAACACGGAYTGTAGGAGTTTGCTTCAGGCAGAATCCCGAGCTCATTACTCAAACTTACTCTCGCTGGATGGAGATCGATAACATCTGGTTGCAGCGGGTTTGCATTCTATTTCAACTAAAGTATAAAGAGAAAACGGACGTGAAATTGCTCTTCTCTACAATTCAAGAGCTGTCAGGTTCAGAGGAGTTCTTTATTCAGAAAGCAATAGGGTGGGCGTTAAGGGAGCAGTTAAAAATTGATCCAGCAGTTGTACAGAAGTTTGTAGATGAGAATGAGCTAGCGCCCCTCAGCCGACGGGAAGCGCTGAAAGTTTTGAAAAGGTATTAATTAATGCTCACCAGATTGCAGTATAGATTATTTATATCTATTCCTCCCTTATTRGTCTTAGGGTATTTTATTGCAAAAATATATCCTCAGACTACATGTCCGTCCTTAATTCTTTGGAACTTAGAATGTGCTATGTGCGGAGGTACAAGATCATATTTAGCATTCCACAATCTTAATTGGTCTGTAGCTTTGACTTTAAATCCATTCTTATTTTTTACTCTATTATCAGCATGGATTCTAGGAATCTTAGGGTTTGTATCTCCCCATTCAGTAAAAGTGAACAGGGGCTTAAAAAGATTATGCCTAACATTTCTTTCGCATCCGTTGATAATAACTTTTGTTATTATTTCTTTATTAATACTTCAAGGTATAATTCGATTGCTTCGATGAAATTAAATTAGTTTGTTACTAATTAAGTGAGTAACTAAATTAAATAAGTTGGTTAGGTAAACATTAGAAAATATCCCCTATTTCTCTCTTAGAAAAGGTTATATAGGGGAGATAAAAAAGGGAAATAAAATGACTGAAGAAAAACAGAAAAAAGGTAACCCTCTCGGGTTGACTGCAATGGTTCTTGGAATCGTAGCCGCCGTACTGGCTTTTATTCCCTGTATTGGGTGGTTGGGTTTTATTCCAGGCGTATTAGCTATTATCTTTGGTGCACTTTCGTTGAAAAAAGTCAATGCTGGCGAAGCTGATGGGAAAGGGATGTCAATTGCTGGACTCGTTTGTGGACTAGTGGCAGTAATTATTAATATAGCCATGATTGTGATATTCGCAGGAGCAGTTGCTGCGGTGGGTGGAGCCATTGATGGTTACGATAGCGTGATGGATGAAGCGTTTGATGAATACGATAACGCAATGGATGAATTCGAAGATGCTATGAGGGAATTAGAAAGATATTAATACAGAAATAAAAGTATCTAAGTTTCTAACTTAGATTGTTCCCAAATCTCATCCATCTCTTCCAGCGAAGACTCATCAACTGAACTGCCACGCCGCTCCAGCTCTTTTTCCACCAGCCGGAAGCGGGACGTRAACTTCTCGTTGGTCTTCCGCAGGGCGTCTTCAGCAGGGATGTCCAGAAATCGGCTCAGGTTCACCAGAGCAAAAAATAGATCACCCATCTCTTCCGCTATATGTTCTTTATCGCCTTCGCTGTGGGCTTCCCTGAGTTCTGCTAGCTCTTCGTGGATCTTATCCCAAACCGGYTCTATCTCMTTCCAGTCAAAACCCACATAAGCCGCTTTCTGCTGTAGCCGCTGGGCCCGGATCAGTGCGGGAAGTGTCTTGGGAACTCCGTCCAATCGTGATTCGCGACCTTTTTCCTTCTGTTTGGCGGCCTCCCAGTTCTGCTTGGCGTGAAAGGCACTGTTGGCCTGTTTATCTCCGAAAACGTGGGGGTGGCGGCGAACCAGTTTTTCGTTGATACCTTTAAGAGTTTCTTTTAGCGTGAATTCCCCGTTCTCTTCCCCGATGCTGGTTTGGAAGATAGCGTGAAGGAGTATATCTCCAAGTTCCTCAGATAGAGTTTCCCAGTTCTCCTCATCCACCGTCTCTATCACTTCGTAAGCCTCTTCAAGGAAAAACGGCAGGAGGGAAGCGTGAGTYTGCTCCTTGTCCCATGGGCAGCCGTCTGGCCCTCTGAGTTTGGTAACAATACTTACCAATTCTTCAAACTGTTCACCGTGATTCATCTACATTCTCCATTTTCGTCAATACTATTTTTAATATTCTGTTCTCGGCCAGAGATTTTACTCTGAAACTATAATTTTGATATTCTGTAACATCTTCAACATTTGGGATGTCGCCGAACTGTTCAAACATGAATCCCCCTAATGTATCATATTCTCGATCATCAGGGAAATCTATTGGGATTTCGTCCACTAAATCGTTTATGGTTGTTTTGGCATCTACAAGCCATCTGCCATTACCTAAAGAGTGAAGRAGTCTAGCTTCCTCATCGAACTCATCATGTATTTCACCAACGACTTCCTCCACGATATCCTCYACGGTTACTAGACCACCCGTACCGCCGAACTCATCAACTACGATAGCGATATTTTCTCGCCGCTCCTGAAAGTCTTTCAGYAAGTCGTCAATCTGTTTGGTCTCCGGGACGAARAAAGGYTTTCKCATGAGCGATGTTAATTTMATCCCATTGTTATCATTACTATTGATATAAGGAAGAACATCTTTGGCGTAGAGTATTCCACGAATTTTATCAATACTGTCCTCAAACAGAGGGAATTTGGAGAAGCGGTTCTGTCGGATTATGTCTATGGCATCTCTGACTGAGGTCATCTGTTCCATGCCGATAATATCTATGCGAGGCACCATGATTTCTCGAACTAAAGTTTCATCCAAGTCGAAGACTGACTTAATCATTCGCCGTTCTTCATCTTTCAAAGTGCCTYGGTCTGCRCCTAAATCCGCAAGTGTTCTCAATTCATCTTCAGAATCAAAAAGTTCTTCCTTTTCATGGGGTATCCAACTCGTGATAATGTGTGTAAACTTGTAGAGCAGTGCAGCCAGTGGGAAGAGAAAARCGCCGAATATTCGTATAGGGAGGGCKAYTTTATTKGCAAAARCTTCCGAATTTCGTAGAGCAAGAATCTTGGGTGTGATCTCACTTACCAACAGGATGACAATGCTTAGTATGATCGTTTCAGCTATGAGGAGTAGTGKGAGGTTTGCCCCGACACTTAAGGCAATGTCTGCCGTAATGATTGCGGCGAAAAATGCCATGGCACTRTTTACAATAGTATTACCTGTAAGAATCGTGATGAGTAGACGACGGGGATTKGTGAGRAGATTAGAGACTTGTGAGTTGATACGATGTTGTTTTCTATTTGAATCTTTTAGTGAGAAAAATGCTGCCTCTGCTCCCGAGAAAAATGCGGAAAGAGAAAGCAGTACAACAAACAATACAATTTCCAGTGCAATTTTCAATTGATTAGTGTTGTGACATTAATTTCAGTAAGAAATCGGTTTTCTTCTCTGCTCATGACCTTTTTTTGTTCCGCAGTATCATCTTTCCAACCTAATAGATGAAGAGTGCCGTGGATTAACAGTCTATCCAATTCATTGGAAAAAGAAACTCCGTATGTCTTGGCATTTTCTGCTGCCCTTTGGGGACTGATATATATTTCTCCTTCCAGCTGCTTTCCATCATCCAAACGAAAAGCAATGACATCTGTAAAAACGTCCTCATCAAAATACTCCAATTTCAGCTCCCGAAGCATTTTATCTGTACCAAAGACCAAATTGATTTCAGCATTAGAAATATTAGAATCTTCCAAAATAGTCTGTATTAGTTTTTCGACAGCGGAGGAGTTAACATTTAGTGTACCATCCCTCCCAGCGATGGTAACAGTAATCATRAGGKAGGAGCTGACTCGATTTTCTTTGTGCCGGGGTACTCAACACGAATATGATAGATTCCTCTGAGAACCGGCAGAAGTCCGTCTTTACCTCGGACGTCACCTTTCAGTTTTGCCAGATCTCTCATGGTGAGAGGACAATTGTCTAATTGACCTTCTTTTAATCTCTTTTCGATRATAGTGTCAACCATCGCTTCTATGCTGCCGAGAGTAGGTTTCTTGATGGAACGAACAGCAGCTTCCACAGCTTCACAGATCATGAGAATACCAGTCTCCTTAGTATCAGGAGTTGGGCCGGCATATATAAAATCTGATTCATTCACTTTGGATTGATCCCCATCAGCCAGTTCAAGTGCCCGCTGATAAAAATACTCAATACGCGTGGTTCCGTGATGCATGGGTATAAAATCACTGATGAGGGATGGCAACCGGTATTCACGAGCGAGCTTTAAGCCGTCTTTAACATGGCTGCCGATTATAGTAGCAGAGAGAGTGGGTGAAAGAGTATCATGTTTATTATCTTCACCCATCTGATTTTCAATATAATATTCTGGGCGTACCATTTTTCCTATATCATGATAATAAGCACCAACTCGACAGAGAAGAGGATTAGCACCCACTGCATTGGCACACGATTCTGCCAGATTACCCACCACCACACTGTGATTAAATGTCCCATTTGCTTCTTGTGATAGTCGCTTTAGAAGAGGATGATTAAAGTCAGTCATTTCCAGCAGTGTTAGATCGGATGTGATACCGAAGACGATCTCAAAAAGGGCACTTAAGCCGTATGTAATAAAAGGGGCTAACACCGCTCCTACACTCAAATAGAGGAGGTTGTTCAGAATAGAATTCAAGTGAGATTCCTTCAACAGACCAATACTGATGATTGCAAGAGAACCGCAAACAAGTATATAAAGGATAGCATAAAATATCTGAATTCGAGCACGCAGTTGTCTGACTGCGTATACTGCAGCTACACTGCTGAAAAGAGAGACTATTACAAAGTCAAGTTTGTTCCCTACCATGAAGGCGAGAATAATTGCTAGAGTGACGGTTGCCATGACGGCTATTCGGGCATCGAGGAGTACGGTAAATACCATGGCTGCTACTGTAATAGGAATGGCGTATTCGGAGAGTCCAAGCCAGACTGCAAATGTCCATCCAACTGCAACCATCATCAAATACATGGTACTGAAGAGCAGGATCATTTTATTATCTTCGAATAGAGCTTGTCGATATGTTCTGAGAAAAGTGAAAAAGAAGGATAGTACAATGCCGACCAAAAGAAAACGTGCAATCCAAACGGAAAGGATGTCTAGAAAAGTAGCTTTTTCATTCTGTTCCAGCCAAGCTCGAATGTAAGATTTTATTTTCTGAAGTGATTCAGGTGTAATCCGAGTATTTGCATCTACGATTCGCTCATTCTTGAAAACGTTACCTATAGCTTGGGGAACTTCTGCCCTTTTGTTGGCCTGTTCCTTTTCAGTTTTAGTATTGTTATAAATGAGATTTGGCCGGAGAAATTCACCCACGATTTTGGTTCCCACTGACCGACGAATATCATTTGGAGAAAGATAACTTGACTCCAGTTCTWTCCGCGCTTTGMCTAGAGCTTCCGGTATGTCRAGAAAATCGCCGGCATTCAGTTTTTGATCATGAATACCTTCGTAAACGATGTCGATAACATCTGCATGGATATTTTTCTTATTAACTGAAAGGATTCCATGTGTCCAAAGTCCCCGKGAAATATTTACTACGAATGTAGCAAACTCCTTATAATTGATTTTATCAGCTGTTGGTTCACCATTTCCCAGAAATTCGCGCCATTCGGAGTTTGACAAATCAAATGGATAAGATGCGCTGAAGTTCGAAAGCTCTTGAGCGAGAGAAGCACTATCGGTTTTAACTCTTGCCTGAACTCTGGAAAAATAATCGGGATTGTGCCCACCATCCTGTCCGCCRGCTTCCCACCATTGCTGCTGAGCTTCTTTTAGATTTTGCCTAGCTCGGCGAACCTTCTGAAGTACGGTGAGGAATTCATGTATGCGGGAAGATTGTTCTTCCTTGATTTCATCCTTTCTTTCAAAGTAGTAGGGAACTTCCCGGATAGCAACTTTCTGGTCAGCTCGATATTTTGCATCGTCTTTGTAAATGGGAAAGTCGAATTCGGCAACAATCTCCTCCTCTGTTATATCACCAAGTTCATAATTATATTCCAGTCCCTTTCCTCTCGGTAAAAACAGTGATATAAGTATTGCTAAGCTAACGAAAATGATGACACGGTTGCGGAGATCTATCCGTTTTTTAGAATCATTTAAAAGTTTTTGTTTTCTTTTAAGAGGCATTGTTTAAGACTCTGGGAGATTTTCAAGAAATCCTTTAGTGATTTCCCGGGAGATGATGATGCGTTGTATTTCGCTGGTCCCTTCACCGATGGTTAATGCTTTAGCATCACGAAAATATCGCTCTACGGGATACTCCTTTATGTAGCCGTAGCCGCCAAAAACCTGTATGGCTTCCGTTGCACATCTCATTGCAGTTTCTGAGGCAAAAAGTTTTGCCATAGCAGCTTCCTTGGCAACGTCCTGTCCGGTGTTGTACTTGTGCGCGGCATTATATACCAGCAGTTTGGATGCTTCAATTTCAGTGGCCATATCCGCCAATTTGAACCCTACGGACTGAAAACGATGGATGGGTTTACCAAACGCTTTTCGTTCAGTACTGTATTTCAATGCCGCCTCATAAGCACCTTCAGCTGTGCCAACAGATAGTGCACCTACAGAAATCCTTCCGCCGRTTAGGGTCWTCAAAAATGTTTTAAAACCGTCAGCCGGACTACCAAGGAGATTTTCTTGGGGAATCCGTAGATTTTCAAAGAAGATTTGCCTTGTGTCAGACGCTTTCCAACCCATCTTTTTTTCCAATGAAGCCACAGAGAGTCCGGGATTCTCAGTTTCAATAATGAAAGCACCGATTCCTTCTTCTTTTCCATCTATGATGGCCTTGGCTGTGATGGTTATGAGCCCTGCCACCCCGGCGTTTGTGGTAAAGATCTTGCTGCCGTTAATAACCCACTCATCGCCATCAAGAACAGCAGTGGTCTTGGTAGCGCCGGCGTCACTTCCAGCTTCCGGTTCCGTTAGTCCAAAGGCGCCGATCATTTCTCCTGAAGCGAGAGGTGGCAGATACTTCTGCTTCTGTTCTTCCGATCCAGCTAAGAGGATGGGCGTTGTCCCGAGAGATGTGTGAGCGGCCATTGTAATGGCTGTAGAGGCACATACTTTGCCTAATTCGTACACTGCTGTGATGTATGCAATGAAGTCCATACCGGCTCCACCGTATTCCTCCGGGATGGGAATTCCCATGAGACCCAGCTCTGCCATYTTCTCAATGATTTCSCTGGGGAAAATCGCCTCGTGATCCAGCTCAGCCGCCACAGGTGCCACTTCATTAGCAGCAAATTCCCGCACCATATCGCGGAGCATCAAATGTTCATCGCTAAAAAATAGGTCGTTCATATCAGCTTTACCACTGTATGGCAGCGGATGCCCAAGTAAATCCAGAACCGAAAGCCGCTAAGATAATCGTGTCTCCTTGGCTGAATCTTCCTTCGTCCAAAGCTTCCGACATAGCGATAGGGATAGAAGCAGCGGTTGTATTGCCGTATCTTTGGATGTTGCTGTACACTAAGTCCATCTCTACACCCAGTCGTTTGGCGACCATCTGAGAAATCCGCAAGTTGGCCTGATGAGGGATAATGAGTTTTATATCTTCTAGAGTAAGATTGTTTTGTTCTAATGCTTCTTGAATAACCTCAGGGAAACGGATAGCAGCATTCTTAAAGACTTCTCTACCATTCATCTGTGGAAGATGCTTATCTTCATCGATAATTTCCTTTGAAATGAACGGCCTGAAGCTGCTGCCTGGTGCAGGCATCCAGAGATCTTCTACATGAGATCCATCTGAGTGAAGGTGAGTGGAAAGAACTCCGGCATCATCATCGCTGGGCTGGAGCACCACAGCCCCTGCACCATCTCCGAAGAGGACGGCTAAATCACGGTGCTCGGAATCAAATTTTATCGCAACGCTCTGGGCTTCAGCACCTATCAAAAGAACGCTTTTATGTACACCGGATTTGATGAACTGGTCAGCTACACTCAGGCCGTAGATAAAACCTGAACATGCAGCTTTCAGGTCAAAAGCRCCAATGTKACCCATCCCCATTCTATCCTGAATTTGAGTAGCACATCCGGGAAAGTAATGGTCCGATGATACAGTAGAGAAAATTATGAGATCAATTTCTTTGGGTCCTATCCCTGCCATGCTGAGGGCTTTCTCTGCCGCCTTTACGCCGAGATCAGATGTGGTTTCATCGTCCACATGCCGTCGTTCTTTGATACCAGTACGAGTAGTAATCCACTCATTCGATGTATCCATGATCATTTCCAGATCAGCATTGGTGACAACCCGTTCCGGTACGTAGTGCCCTACGCCGGTGATCTTAGTTATATTCAACTCACTCCTCCTCGCAACTTAATATCACGAATATTCAGCTGTATTGATTTCCGGCCCTGC
This sequence comes from Fidelibacterota bacterium, assembly GCA_002402135.1. Lineage (GTDB taxonomy): Bacteria > Fidelibacterota > Marinisomatia > Marinisomatales > UBA2128 > UBA2128. The sequence continues at coordinate 42,624 of NVVH01000010.1, forward strand.
CATTCATTCTCTTCAACTACATAAGCTAGGTCGAATGGTTTGCTGCTGAGGAGATCTGAGTAATATTTTCCCATATTGAAGGCGATGGCACCGAAAGYTTTACCATTTTGCATGGCACTGAATTTAAGATGATCCCCGTTGCCTACCAAACGTGGGTTTCCTGCGATCTCTACTTTACGAGAGACGAATTGAGGCCGCATATTACCAGGACCGAAAGGTGCCAGCTTGCTTAGAAATTCCATGAATCTTCCATTAATTTCGCTCAGTTTCATCTCTGCTTCGATGGTAAGAGTACCAACTAAATCTGAGTCAGAAAGGGCATTGTTGGCAAGGGTAATAAAAGATTCACGGAAGAGAGGTAGGTTGGATTTTGAAATGGTCAATCCTGCCGCCATGGGATGACCACCGAAGCCGTCAAGATGATGGGCGCATTTYGTCAGATTCTCGTAAAGGTCGAAGTTGAAGATACTCCTTGCTGAACCCTTTCCTACACCATTTTCCATAGCAATGATGATTGTAGGCCGGTGGTATTCCTCTTTGATGCGAGAAGCAACAATCCCTATAACGCCTTGATGCCAACCCTCTTCCCATARAACGATAGCATTCTCATTCTGTAGATCACATTCGGCGTTTACTTTCAGAAGTGCTTCATCCACGATAGTTTGCTGAATATCCTGACGGTTTCGATTTTCCTCGTCTAATTCTTTTGCGATTTCTGCAGCCTCTATGGGATTTTCAGTGGAGAAAAGTGCCACAGCCCGGTTGGCATCACCGAGTCTGCCGGCTGCATTAATCCGAGGAGCGGCACCGAAGATTAATCGCCCTACTGTCAGTTCTTTTTCCAAAAGATTGCTTACCTTTAGAAGTGCATGCAGGCCTGGCTTCTCTGTTTTTTCCAGAGATTTAAGGCCGTGATAAACGATTGACCGGTTTTCATCCAGTAGAGGGACAAGATCTGCTGCCGTACCGAGTGTGATTAAATCTAAATGGCTGTAGACTAACTCAGGATCAACTTCCAGTATTATTGCCACTGCTTCAGCCAGCTTAAGGGTTACACCTCCTCCACAAAGTCCTTTGAAGGGATAAGTGCAGTCATCCCGTTTAGGATTAAGGACTGCGTAGGCATTGGGGAGTTCAGGGCTCGGCATATGATGATCAGTAATGATGACATCTATACTTTTGGAGTTGGCGTAGTCTACTGAATCATGACCGGTAATACCGCAGTCACAAGTGATGATGAGCTTTGCACCCACTTCCTCCGCCCGATCCACTCCTTGGGTAGACAGCCCATATCCTTCGGTTTCCCGATCTGGAACGTAGACTTCAGAATTACCACCTGCAGAGTTTATAAATAGGCCAAGRGTAGAAGCGMCGGTTGTTCCATCTACATCGTAATCACCAAATACTAGGATATTCTGTCTTTTTTTTATGCACTCAGCCAGATGATCAGCTGCTTTGTCCATATCTTTCATGAGGAAGGGATCGTGCAATTTATCGAGGGTGGGGGAAAAAAACTGTTGAGCTTTTTCCTTGGTCAGGATATTGCGGTTGGCCATCACACTCGCAATAATTTTAGAGCAGTGAAATTCCTGTTGAATTCGGGAGACTAGTTGAGGATCTGGTTTATTTATCTTCCAAGTGGGCATAATGAAAAGAAGTTTTGGAACCAGTCTATAAGCCGAATTCTGTATCCCGACATGTCGGGATGGTGATCATTCATCTGGACTCGACCTCACGATCGAGTTCACGCGATCTACCCGCTCCTTATAATGATGCGAGCAACATCTTGGAGCTGCTTGATCTTGCACCGAATGGGGTTTACCCAGCTTCCGATGTCTCCATCAGAACTGGTGGTCTCTTACACCACCGTTTCACCTTTTCCCCGACACGAGTGTAGGGGTAGTTTACTTTCTGCTGCACATGCCGTATCCCGACATTTTGAAATATCGGGATCCCTCCCGTTAGGAGGCATCCTGCTCTGCGGTGTTCGGACTTTCCTCCCCAACATTGTCAAGGCGATCACCCGACCGGCTCCATTATCAAAAATCAATCAACAGTTGACGAACAGTCTGAATTTACGCTTTAGCGGTGTTGATCCAGTGAAGAATTCTTCGACAGTTGGAACACTGATAAACTCCTTCACCATTACGTATTTCTGCCTCATGCTGGGATGTTATTCTCAAGTGACAACCGCCACAATTGTGATCTACGATGGGAACTACTGCAATACCATTTTTCGCTTGTCTAATGCGATCATAAACAGACATAAATTTCGAATTGATAGTGGGTACTATCTTTTCTCTTTCTTGAGAAAGGCGTGTCTCTTCTTCCTTGGAACTAGCAACTCTTTTTTCCAATTCTCCTGCTTGRKTTTTTAATTCRATWTCAAGCTCACYTATCTGAGATTCATCAAATTTCAACTGCTCTTCTAATTGTTCTTTTTCCTGCATTAGATCTAGTTCTCGGTTTTCTTCCGTGTTTATTTCTTCTTCCAGATGGTCAATCTCACTCATCAATGCATCGTATTCTCTATTGGTTTTTACGAGATAGAGTTGATCTTTCAATTTAWCAACTTTTGTTCTTCGATCACTCTCATGGCCYTCCAATTGRCGAATTTCAGAATCTATYTCGGTTATTCTAGCCTTCGCCGAATGGWTAGAGGMGYTGARTTCYTCCAGACGMGAAGACAAATCTTCTACTTTMGAAGGRAGGTCTCCTTGAAGTTCCTCCAGATCCATCAACTGAGARTCAAYWTCTTGWAGCTGRATTARTGAGTTTATTTCTGTCATTTWAYCTCYCCATAAAAAAATGCACCCATAGGTGCATGTTATTAATTATGTTTTTTTAAAGGACTGGATTTGTGTGACAGTTCCATGTCCTTTAGGGTTTATTCAACCCACTCCTTCAGAGTTAAGCAGGGATTCCTTTGAGCCCCCTTCAACGAATGCTTGCGAGTCTTATTGATGTATTTCATTGTGTGGGTCCGACAGGACTTGAACCTGTGGCCTCTACGATGTGAGCGTAGCACTCTAACCAACTGAGCTACGGANNCCCCAAAACCTTTGCTAACCTGCCATTAAGCGCAGCAAATTTAACGGATTCATTTGGAGTAAACAAGGAGGCGAAACATGTCTGATCTAGCCGTAAATAATTACGAAATCATTAATGAATTTCTAACTCTTAAATGGACCAATGGAGATGAGAGCTATATACCTTTGAAAAAACTCCGTGAGAACTGTCCTTGTGCAATGTGTTCTGGGGAGACAGATGCCCTTGGTAATCTTCACAAAGGTTTACAACCAGCATTAAATCCTGCAAGCTATCAGTTGCTTAATCTTAGACCGGTGGGTTATTACGCTCTACAGCCATTTTGGGGAGATGGACACAATACCGGGATTTACCGTTTCGAACTGCTTAGGAAATTAGAAGATTCAGACTCTGAGGATCAGTAGGAGAATATTTTACGCGGATCCAATTCGGAGTCTCTATATATCACTATTATTTTATTTAATTCAGGATAAACAGTCCAGTCCTGAGGTTCAAAAATAACATGTATCCAGTGGTTATTTTCGAATTGCCACACGGCTGTTACGAAATCGTATTTCCTGGCTCTTTTATCAAATTCGGTTTGTTCTGTTAGGTTTTCTTGCCCATATTTATTTCTTAGTTGAACCATAATTCGTTTAAATTCTCTCTGATGATTTTCCAAATTGGTGATATTTTCCTTCTGCAGATCCCATTTTAGGTAGAATTGTTCTTCGATCCAGAAAACCCGGTCAAGATTGCTGAAAAATATTCTCAATTTATCTATCCGTCCCCTTTTTCTCGGAACATCCTTGAATTCCAAGATTGATATATCATCACGCTTTATAATGAGAGGTTTTAAATCTGGAAACAGTGCAATTACATCTTTGTGGTTCATACCGAAATTTATTTCGTTAGTCCCCCGGAGTTGCTTTTCGCCTTGATCCGGGTCTGATGCCCAAAGTAATCCGCAGGAAAAGAGTAAGGGAAGAATAGTTTTATACGTGGGTATTAATCTCATATCGATTGATTTAATTGTTAGAACTTAGCAATAGTAAATTGAAAATAATCAATCGAAAATAAAAACCGTGGGCCCTCCAGGATTTGAACCTGGAACCTACGCATTATGAGTGCGGTGCTCTAACCGTTGAGCTAAGGGCCCAAATTGGGGTTGAAATGTATTACGRTTCTAATTAAATAGCTGTGTAAATTACTTGCAATTCTTATCTGAATTATTGAAATTCTTCCCGATTAAGGAATGTGGACAACGACAAGTAGGGTAAATTCCAATAAAAAAAGTTAATAAACTTCGGAAATTATTACAACTTGACTTACACAAACACTTTCCCAAATATCAAAATAGGAGACAATAGCAATGACAAATAAATCAAAACTATACATATCTCTGCTGGCTCTGATTCTTCCGATGGCACTGACGGCCCAAGCCACCATTACCGGCTCGGTAACCTCGGACGATGGCGCAGCCCTAGCGGGTGCTAACGTAGTAGTTGAAGGAACTTCCTTGGGTGCCGCTGCTGATGCAGGAGGAAGCTATAATATCAATGGTGTACCAGCAGGTAACTTTACGGTTACGGCATCTTTTGTTGGTTATGAGTCGTCAAGTTCATCAGTATCTGTGCCGGCTTCCGGCTCAGTTACCGTTAACTTTTCGCTTAGTTCAGGTGCAATTGAACTCTCTGGCTTAGAAGTTCTGGCCAGTCGCGCCACTAGGAATACACCCGTTGCATATACAAACGTGGCTAAAGAAGAGATGGAGTTTAGGCTGGGTTCGCAAGATATTCCCATGATTTTAAATACAACGCCAAGTGTTTATGCAACTCAACAAGGCGGCGGAGCTGGCGATGCTCGTATTAATGTTCGTGGTTTTAACCAGCGCAACGTTGCCGTAATGATCAACGGTGTACCGCAAAATGATATGGAAAACGGCTGGGTCTACTGGTCCAACTGGGATGGTGTAGG
>NVVH01000011.1 GCA_002402135.1 Fidelibacterota bacterium
TCAATAGATGTCGTTCCAAAAATGCATTGGGCTCTTGAACTGCTCCTTTGTTTTGCTCTTTCTTTTCTTCTTCAAGTTCTAATGAAGCAAAACTGGCCCCACCGAAACCGCTATTGTCTGTTGGTTTGCCTAGTAAAATTAAATCATATCCATCCGCATTTTTCGGTGCGTAAGAATGAATAATATCATCTTCCCGAACAATGCCCAGCGTAACCAATGTGACCAAACAATTTTCGTTATAGCCATCATGATAATATAAATCACCACCGATGTTTGGGATGCCCAACGGATTACCATAACCAGCAACGCCGGCAACTACACCATCGTGAATCCATTTTGTTTTATTATTTTTGATATTCCCAAATCGGAATGAGTCAGTAACAGCAATGACTTCAGCGCCCATGCAGCAGACGTCCCGAACATTGCCACCAATACCAGTAGCAGCACCTTCGTATGGTACAATTTGTGATGGATGATTGTGTGATTCGTGGCTCATTACCACACAGTAACGGTTTCCCTCTTTATCGGTGGTGACTGCTACCACACCGGCATCTTCTTTAGCGCCCAGGACAACCGTCGGTCCATCGGTTACGAGTTGCTTCAGATGAGGACGACTGCTTTTGTAAGAGGAGTGCTCCGAACCTTGGATAGACCAGAGGACGCATTCAGCTAGAGATGGTGGGCGGTGTAGAATCTCATTCTGTATTTTAACTGTTTCTTCAGGTGTCAATGTAAGGCCGTTGTTGGATAGCGTAAATTTTATTTCGTCTTGCGACAACGCATTAAAATCGATGATCTCAGTTGTAAAATTCAATTGCCTGAACGTATAATAGTTTGAGTTCGCTCTGGCCCAAGAGATATGATAGTAATAGGGCAACTAATTTCTTCTTCGATGAATTTTATATAGCTGCGCATAGTGTCTGGTAAACTGTCGTACCCTTCTTTACAGTATCTGTCAATGTCTTTTGGCATTGTGTCTTCCCACCCTGACACTTCAGAATAGAYAGGTTCTGCCTGTCGCATTTTTTCGAGGCTTGCCGGCATCTCAGTGTAATTGTCTTCCCCGATTTTATAAGCTGTGCAGATGCGAATTGGATTGAATCCCGACAGGATATCCAGTTTAGTAAGAGCGATTTCGGTTAGACCGTGAACGCGAACAGCTTGGCGCAGTTGGACAAGATCGAGGCAGCCGATACGTCGAGGTCTTCCAGTTGTAGTGCCAAACTCATTTCCTTTCTCGCGAAGTCTTTCACCATTATCATCGGTTTGCTCAGTAATGAAAGGACTGATGCCCACACGTGTTACATAAGCTTTTGTTACGCCGATAACCCGTCGATTTCCATTGAGACCTACTCCTGAACCGGTTGAGGCATGTCCTGCTGCCATGTTGGAGCTTGTTGTATGAGGATAGAGTCCGTGATCCACATCCAGTGATATTCCCTGAGCACCCTCAAAGAGAATTGTTTTTCCTTCACGGTAAGCCTTGTAGAGTTCCAGCTCAGCATCAGCTAAATATCCTTTTAGTCTTTCACCATAATCTARATACTCAGTATAGATGCTGTCAAAACTGAGGTCGAAGCGGGTTCCGAATGCGTTCTCAATTACATTTTTATTGAAAGAGAATGCTTTGGTGAGTTTTTCCTCAAAAATGGCAGGTTCCATTAGATCACCCATGCGAATGCCGTGGCGATACATCTTGTCAGCATAAACGGGAGCGATTCCTCTGTTGGTACTTCCCGCTGCCAGATCTCCCTGATGCCCGGTGAGACACTCATCCATTATGATATGATAAGGCATGATGACATGAGCTCTTTCGCTAATCATCAATTTGGGCTCTATCTGTCGCCCCTTTAGTGACGCAAKCTCCGAGAGCAGCACTTTTGGATCAATYACCACTCCRGYACCTATTACAGATACTGGATTTGGATAGAGTACCCCGGAGGGAATCAGGTGAAGTTTGTAAACCTCATCACCCACTATAACAGTATGTCCGGCATTATTACCACCTTGAAAACGTACGACGTAATCACAATCTCCAGCAAAAAAGTCCGTGATTTTACCTTTGCCYTCATCTCCCCACTGGGCGCCGACTATGATAGTAGTTTGAGAAACTTTGGATTCAGACATCAATAAGAGGCTTGGTTTGAAAATAGTGATTTTTTAACCAAACAGTACTTAGAGTCGAAAAAATAAGAGTCACGTTTTCGAGTTCCACGTTTTCGAACTATATTTTTCCCCACCCTTCAAAAAGAAGGTAGTTGATTCAAGTTCACTGTTTCTTCGGTTCAATTGTCTCTCTTTAAGGGGATAGGAAAGGTAAAGTTTACATTCTGGCCATGAAAAGTGGAACGTGAAAATCAGACAATTTGTGAAATATTGAAACTTTGGCTAAGTGGGTGGCAAAATCCTCTTCGTTCGGTTTATCATGTAGACTGCTGCCATAGCTAAGATTCCCCCCAAAACTGTTGATATTTCAAGTGGTTCCCTCAGAAAAATCATGCTAAAAATCAGAGCACTTAATGGTACAGTGAATATGAAAGCGCTGGCTCTCTCCGACCCGAGAATGACTGTGCCATAGAAATAAACGGTAGTAGCAAAAACCATAGAACCAAACGTTACCAGCAGAAAGTTGAGCCAGAAAATCCAGTCGTATGTGAAAATTGCAATAACATTGGAATCAACAGTAAAAGGGAAGGAAAGAAGAGCAGCCAGGGAAAAAGTCCAGAAGCTGAATGTAAGTAAAGGAATATAATCCTTGGCTTTGGCAGTAATCACTGTCAGGAATGCCCAGGAAAGTGAACAGATAACAAAGTAACTATTCCCACTTGTGGTGAGTTCATCAAAATTGAATTTCCACACTTTTAATATGAGCGCACCGCCAACAAGCCCCAACAGCAATCCAATRGCTTCTTTCTGAAGAGGGATTCGTCTGGCGATTAAAATRGCTAAAATAAATGTAAAYAGAGGATTCATTGTCGGTACTACAACACCACCAACTGTGGCCAATCCGATGTGGGTTCCGTAGAAATAAGCGAAGTTGTAGAGCGTAATGGACAGGGCTCCGCCTATGACAAATACACTGCTTTTCAAGCTAAGCACTGGAGATTGTCTCGTGAACCATAGTATCGGAATGAAAGAGAGTCCTGAAAAGGTAAACCGCCAAAAAGTAAGTACCGATGCAGAAGCGTAAGCGCCGAGTATTTTAGCATTGGTCCAAGAGAGTCCCCACATAATCATGGCAAGGATGAGGAGAAGATAAAGTCCGAAGTGGGAATTTGACYGTCTCACAATAAGATCGATTTATCTACGAGTATAATTTTTTGGATAGATGTGGAGTTGAAATATTTGAGTTCTTTTTTCAGGTATAGTTTAAGCATTTACTGTTTCCAAATATACTGATGAAAAGTACGTTTTGACTAAGTAGTCGTGTAACTTTCCGCTGAAATAATATTTATCTAAAAGAAATCCAAGGTTTCTGAAAGAATTTCAGCGTAACCAAGACATATGTTATCCATAGCTATTCGTACATTTTGGATTTCCTTCTCCAAATGATTTTTRCTGTTGCTGGCCAGAGCGAGAGTCAGTTCCGCTCGCTGCCACTTATCGTTTCCTCCGGTTTCTGCCACAGAGATGTTAAAGCGACTGCGAAGACGCCCTTTGATGCGATTCACAACGCGGCGTTTATCTTTCAGAGATTGAGAAGTGGAGATGAAAATTTCTATTTTAAGAGCAGCGATCATTTTGCCGTGTCTAACAAGGTTGGACGAAAAAACTACTTTTTCACCTGTGATAGTTTAGTTGATTTCAGAAAAATTTACTTCAGGATAATCGGATTTAACATTGAGAAAATCAGCATTTCTACCCAAAAGATATATATTGAAAAACGTCACAGTTAGACGGTTAACTATCTCGATAATCCGCCGCCCCGGAATTTCTCCTGCTTTACCAATGTAATTCAAAAAGGGTGAGAATAACGGAATATCGGTATAGTCGAAGTGGTGGGTTCCTTCCAAGGTAAGATAATACGCGGGACCGCTGTTGTTATTTATCAGTGATCTGATAAGTAAATCATTCCGATTGTCCGGCCAAGTCGGTCGTCCCATGTAAAGTAGCGGCTGCTCCAGACCTCTTTTGATGATACTGTCAGCCACGGCTAATGACCAACTATCCAACACCAGACACGCTTTGATACGGGTATCTCTTGCTGCAACTTCTACACTGGTTGCCCCACCGAAGGAGTGACCCAGTACGCCAACCCTCTCAAGATCCAAATGTCCGCTCAACATACTTTTGATGTTACCGGACTGTATCTGTTCCATCTGATCCAAGATGAAGCGGATATCTTCCACTCGAGTGTTGAGTTGCCGGCGGCGAAGTAGAACCGAATCTTCGTAAGCAACCTCCGGACCGATGTGTGAACGGTAGTCAGCAGTGCTGCCATCAGGAAAGACAGAGATGTTCGCATCGTAAGGGTGATTGAGCGCAGCTACGACATAGCCATGACTTACCAATTCTTCAATTAAGCTGGTATGCAGAAAACGGGTACCCACGAGTCCATGGGAGAGTATCAGCACCGGAAACTGACCACCATCATTTACAGGGGCATCGGTGTAGCTGTGGGTTTTAGTCAGGTGCTGGTATGTTAGAGAGAATGCGGGGAAGTTGCCCGCCGACGCCAAAGCCGGACCACGGTAGTCAGGATGATCAAAATAGGGGGCAGGCTTTCTATCTTCTTCAGGAATTGCAGGATACCAGATTTGTACCATCAACTGCCGGGCGTCCCGAAAGTCTTCATTCGTAAACCACTCCTGACGGTTGTGATCTATCCAGTGATAYGTATGTGTGCCGACGCTGTGAGGACCCGTAGGGGTGGGAAGTTCGATCACCGGGAGTAACATGGAAGGGAGTATCGCAATGATAAGAAAGAGAGATAAGAGAATTTTTAAAGGGAGTTTCCTGGGAGGTCTAAAACTTATCAGAGTGAGAACCAGTAGGAAACCGTAGCCCGGGACTATCTGCCACCGATAACCTTCTACAATCCATTGGGCTACCCCTGCCACAACTGTCAGCAGTRKGGWMTWMYWGWWGARACNNYKKTGWTMYRAYRGSGAKARMRSWKKRSSMATRSTNARSARGAGNCARCNAGNAAAGAAGATGATCTCCACCGGGCGCATCAGTCAAGTCCTCCGCCGAACTGTTCCGTCAACTCGATCTCCCAGCCGCTGGGGTCGGTGATGTAGACGGAATTAGAACGCCCCCAGTCCACAGCACCACCGTAAAGTATATTGACGCCCATTTCTCTTAATTTATTTTCCAGAGATTCAAAGTCATCCACGTGTAGACCAAAATGACTAATGCGCAAACCTTTGTCAGAAATATCCAGCTCGGGATACTCATAAGCGCAGAAATACCCAGCCTCAGGATTGCCAAAAATAACCCACGGCCCATCGTCCGTTTCTCCTCTTTCYTTTACCTTAAAGCCAAAAACGGAGTTGTAGAATTCGATTGTTTCTTTCAGGTTTTTCACCCGGAAATTTATGTGGTCTATCGCTCTTACTGTGATCATAAAGTCTTGGTTAATTTATCTAATTTAGGGTTAAATAGTTTTTTCGCTGTACAAAATCACGTATGCCATAAGGAAGATAGAAAAGATAGAAATGAATAATCCCCACCAGTATGAGTATTACCAAGTAATTCCCGTCMGGAAACAGCTGAGCAAGATTATCGCCTTCAGGCGGGTAACGAAGATACATATAATTGGCGTCTAAGATCAGGTTAACAGCTCCTATCAGTCCGATAACTGCGAAGGAAACAATAATAGCTATATTCAGGGAACGGAAGGTCGGCCGGAGATCAGAAGTGATGATAAGAAATAAGATCCCTAAAATGGTAAGGCTGTGGCCAAAGAAATATTCGATGTAGTAATAACTGGGAAAACTGTCTGTAATGCTGGGAGTCAGAATGGAGTGAATAGCGCCTATTGTCCAAAAGTAAGCTACAGGATATGCTCGACGACTTTTAGTTAATAAAACATAGGCTACAAGAAAAACATTAAGTCCGCAGAGGTGCAGAGGTAATATTGTAKSWTARTNNMATMKACNYATCGAAAGCAAAATATATGTGTCGAATTGCTTCGTGTCCAAGCAGTCCCAAAACCACAATCCATCTGATAATATTCTTACCCTTTTCCGAAGCGAACTTTCCAGTATAAACCAGCACTCCAATTTGAAGTGCGGCGATTATTGCCAAAGTCAAGAGATGCTGTGAACCAAAAGTGTCGAACATAGCAAAATTATTCAGCAGCGCGGCTTTGATCTGTGTTTGTCATTTCCAGGATTAAAGCTGTATTATCTTTGAAACAGGTGTGCTGAGTTCGGATGGTAGTAGCAAAATGGTAGAGTGCGAATAAAAATAGAACACCATGTATCCAGCCAGGTATACTACCGGTATCCACCCCTCCGCCGATGATAAAAACGGTCATAACCAAAAACACATTAGCGAGGGTCGGAGGATACAACTTTCTCTTGATGGCGAGAGATTTCTTATGAAATTCTGTGCTAACACCTTTTTCCTTGATGTAGTCTTTAATACTGATACCTGTTCCCACGAAGAAAAACATAACTAGTACTTCTGTAAAAAGATAGATGATGGCAGTGAAAAATCCGAATGTAGCGTGGTTGGCATTGATGACGTAGAATTCGAAGTACCCCTGAATCCCTGTAAGAAAAAAGAAGATAAAAGAGAAACCAGTCAACAGATAAATCAGGATCATAAAGATATACATAACTTTACCTCATACATTGAATTTAAATTGTAAGATATCACCGTCTTGGACCAAATAATCCCGGCCTTCTGAACGAATTTTKCCTGCCTCTCGAAGTTTTAACTCTGARCCGATTTGAATAATATCCTCRTAGTGAWATACATCRGACCGAATAAATCCTCTCTCAAAATCTGWATGAATCTGCCCTGCAGCCTGGGAAGCAGTTGCACCATTTTGAACAGTCCAAGCTTGGACATGATTTGATTCAGTTGTAAAAAACGTGATAAGCTTCAACAAGCGATAAGAAGATTGAATCAGCATTTCCAGTCCTGCCTGTTCCAATGTCCACTCTTCCATGAAGAATTGCCGCTCTTCCTCTTCCTCCAAGAAGGTCAATTCGTTTTCAAGTGCAGCGCTTAAAATGATGACCTCCTGCCTGTTTTCCTTGCCCCAATCAGTGAGATTTTTCGCCACCGCTCGCAGATCATGTGAGGTTGCCTCCTCCTCATTCTCGTTTCCAACATAAAGCACTGGCTTAGAAGTGATGAGAGATAAATCCCTGAGGAATCCTTGACCCAGTTCATCTAGAGTTAATTCCCGCGCTRRCTTRCCAYCATCWARATGWRAKGAAATMGTCTCAAGGTARGTCAGTTCTTTGGTTGCGCTGGCATCACCTGATTGGGYCTTCTTGCTTACCTTTTCTATTAGCCTGGAGACGGTATCCAAATCTTTCAGGATGAGCTCAGTTTTTACGATTTCGATGTCACGGACTGGGTCTAGGTCCGGAGTAATATGGGTGACCTGCTCACTYGTAAAGCACCGTACGATATGGATAATGGCGTCTACTTCCCGAATCTGCCCAAGGAACTGATTCCCCAATCCCTCACCGTGATGAGACCCCTTAATGAGCCCGGCAATGTCAACAATCCTGAGTGTAGTGGGTATGATTCTCWCGGGCTGGAGTATTTCCGCCAGYTTATTGAGACGGTTGTCTGAGACCTGTACGATGCCTACGTTGGGTTCTATAGTAGTAAAAGGGTAGGCATCTGCGGGAACCTGYCTCTTTACCAGAGCAGAGAAGAGTGTTGACTTCCCTACGTTCGGTAGTCCTACAATTCCGCATTGGAGAGACATTTTAGGGTAAGCTTAGAACGCTTCTACTTCACCTTCAGGGGGTGGATAGATTAGACCTGTGAAGAGTCCAACTTGCAGGTTTTTTGCCACATAAATTGTTCTATCTTCTACTTGGACGGAGGCATTTGCCAGCACCATAAAGACGGGTTTTTTAATCACCCGGCGAATATCAACTTTATAAATTATTTTTTCATGATGCGGTCGGATCTGACCTTTGAATTTTACTTCTCCGCATCCTAAGGCCCTCCCCTTTCCTTCGCCACCAATCCAAGTGAGAAAAAATCCAGAGAGTTGCCATAGWGCGTCTAATCCAAGACAGCCGGGCATGACGGGGTCATCCTTAAAATGACAATCAAAGAACCAATAATCCGGTATAATGTCTAATTCGGCCAAGATATAACCCTTATTAAAAGCACCTCCATCTTCAAATATCTGCAGGATACGATCTACCATGAGCATGGGCGGCGTTGGAAGTTTACCGTTTCCTGCACCGTCAAATCCTTCATCAGCGACGATTAAAAGCTCTTCTTTACTATAATTAGATTTTTGTTCCACACTGAACTCCTTTTAAGAATTCATACAAATTCTCAGATGAGATGAATAGGAAGTTAATACTTAGCCACTTTGTTTCAATGCGGGAAGTGCGAAATTTCTTAGCGTTTTATAGTAAAGGCAATACAACTTAAATTCCGCAAATTTCCACCTTATAAGACACCAATCCTTTGTGTATGCTGTTTTATGCTATAAATTAACCATTATTAAGAAAAGGAGTCTCAGATGAAAGAGTGGGTTTTGATACTTGGATGTTCCACCGGCCATGGCGGCGCAACGACACGGAAACTTGCCGAGAATGGTTACGGTATTATAGGTTTTCATTTCGATCGTGGAGATATTAAAAAAGAGGCGAAAGCTTTCTGTGAAGAATTAAAAGGTATCAACGATGGTCGCTGCTATTTTTACAATACCAATGCAGCATCGCCGGAAGTGATGGATGAGCACATACCAAAGATAAAGGAAATTACTGAAGGAAAATCGCTGAAATTACTGCTGCACTCCATTGCCTTTGGAACCACTACAAACTTTTTCGGGGAAAAGCCGGCGACCCAAAAGCAGATGGAGATGACGATTCACGTAATGGGAACMTCGCTACTCTATTGGGTCCARAAACTGTATGATGCAGAATTATTGGCAAATGGCTCCCGCRTTCTAGGACTCACGTCGGAAGGAAACTACCTGGCAATGGAAGGATATGGTCCCGTAAGCGTGGCTAAGGTAGCTCTGGAGAGTATCACCAGGCAGATGGGCTGGGAGCTGGGTCAGCACGGGATTACGGCCAACTGTATTCAAGCTGGCGTAACACCAACTCGGGCGCTTACAAAAATTACCGATCGGTGGGAAGAGTGGGTGGAGCTGACAAAGAAGCGTAATCCAATGAAACGAACCACTCGTCCTGAGGATGTTGCCAACGTAGTTTATTTGATGCTTCAGCCGGAAGCTGATTTTATCAACTGCTCTATTGTTTATACGGATGGGGGAGAGCACCGCTCCGGGATGTAAAGATTAATCAGGCCAGTATAAAAGATAACCCGGGAATATCCCGGGTTTATTTTTTTCTCCGTTTGTTTTGAGTTACTGCTGGGGATCTTTCAGCTTTAACACTAACTCACGGTTATCATCTGATGGCCAGAGGGAAAAGGCAGTGTCTGCCTCCCGACGTGCTTCGTCCATCCACCCTTTCTGAAAATAACTGACAGCCAGATTGTAGTGTGCCTTGGCGACAGTATTCAATTGCTCTCTYGGCATGGAAGCAAGATTGGATGACATCATCCGGACAACATCACGGTATTCCAGGATTGCATCATCGTAAAGCCCCTTCTCGTAGTACCAGTTGCCCAGTTCGAAATGCCGATCGGGTTTATCCTGGCACCCAACGAGAAGAAGAATGGTGACTGAAGTCAAAAGCAGTGTCTTAATCGTTCTCATAGAGTTTTTTATCGCTTCCTAAGTTTAGCCAATAATCTCAATATTTCAAGATAAAGCCATATCAGTGTTACCAAAAGTCCAAAAGCGCCGTACCACTCCATATACTTGGGTGCACCGTTTTCAGCGCCTTCTTCAATGAAGTCAAAATCCATCACCAGATTGAGTGCGGCGATAACAACGACGAAGGCACTGAAAAGAATTCCCATGGGACCGCTGGAGTGAATCATGGAAAAGTGTATGCCGAAAAAACCCATTACTATACTCACTAGGTAGACGAAGGCAATACCTCCTGTGGCAGCCGTGACGCCAAGCTTGAAATTCTCAGTCGCCTTTATGAGTCCTGAGCGATACGCCAAAAGTAGAGCGCCTAATGTCCCAAAGGTGAGAAAAACCGCCTGCTGGACAATACCGGGATACATGGATTCGAATATGCGGGAGATTCCGCCAAGAAACAGTCCCTCAAGAACAGCATAGACTGGAACAGTATAAGGCGCAGCGGTTTTGTTAAAAATTGTAATGAGTGCTACAATGAATCCGCCTAATGCTCCGACCCAAATAAGTCCACTAGCTTCAGGGCTGTTCCATGTGAGTGTAGCGGAAGCCATGAGTAGTAGCAGGGCCAGCCCGGTCTTGTTCACGGTTCCCTGAATTGTCATGGCGTTTGCTGTGTCTGCCCTGCCAAGTTCCAGGAAGATCTTAGATGTGAGTGCTGGGTTGCCTGATCTGAGTGCTAAATGTCGAGCCATGGGATATCTGAGAGAATCTGGCGGAAATTTACTTCGCTGGTGAAGAAATTCAAGGTGAAAACTCTACTATAGTTAGGGTTGCGGTTCCCTTGGTATAGGCACCTCCCTGAGGGTGCGGGGTTCCTTGGTCAGGAAGATGAGTGCCAAGATACCGGCTATCAGGATGAAACCGATGACCGTCAGGACGGGTGGGATAGAGCCGGTAGAGATAAAGAATCCGGAGAGCAATATGGCGACTAGAACGAACGGCGCCGTAAGCGAATCAATAAGAGCGAAATAGATTTTTTTATCATTGTCCCCGGCGAACTCGTACACCAGRCTCATAGCGGAGGTTATGAATCCCCCTTTACCGACACCCATGAAGATGAAGATAAGATAGACATGCCACAGCGTTTCCGCCAGTAGCGCTGCGATGAGTGCCCCGAGGTAGGCGAGAAAAGAGATAACCATGGCGTGTTTGTGCCCGAAACGGTCGCCGATTTTGCCGGCCAGGAAACTGGAAAATCCACTGGCAACTACCATAAGCGCCGTGAAAATTCCCGCCTCGCTGATGTGGAAATCCAGCTTGTCATGGGCATGAATGGCATACAGCGGAATAGCAGCGTAGTTGGCGGTGAGGATGATTCTGCTCAGAATGTAGTTCCGGAAATTGTGATCTGATTTCATAATACCCTTCAAAACTGATGTGAACTGGGCAAAGGAATGAACTCTTTCAGGTGCTGGACGGGGCCGCGACCGGTAGAGGATAAAGATCAGAATTGCTCCCAGTATACAGGCAGAGTAGATGAGGAATCCAATCCCAATGTACGGCACCGGATCAGGCTTGTCGATCAGTCGGTTGACAACGAATCCACCTGCAAAGCCAGCAATACTGCCGCCGGCGAATGAGACACCGAAGAAGGAYCCCCGACGCTCKGCCAGGTGGACAGTCTCYAGGAAATCGGCCCAGATAGGCATTACTATCCCTACGGCCAGAATAAAGAGAATATAACAGATGTAATAGAGTATCCAGGCATTTGGTCCGTGAGGACCCATGAAGGCGAAGACAAAACCCGCGGTAAATATGGGTGGCAGCAGCAGGAAGTGAATCARAACGGTAGCTAGCTTCAGATTCCGAATCCGTGAACCATAAAAAGCTGAGARTATTTGGGGTATGGCCATACCGATAGTGAACAGACCCGCCACAGAACCCACCACTATTTTCGGGGCATTCAGCGCTGCGAGAAAAAGAGGGATAATCGCCTCTATAGAGTGAAAGGCGACGCCAAAGCCCCAGAACATTTCGTGGAATACATTGAGCAACARATTCCGATTGTGATCTCGAACTGTAAAAGGCGCCGTCAAGAGTTCTCTGTCTGCGATTCTTTAGGGAGTGTGATAGAAACAGCCAGAAGGAGCACTGCGCCCAAAATCTGTATTGGCTGTAAGATGCGATCCTTCAGCACCCAATCAAATATGACAGCCGTCATTGGCCAGAAAAGTTCATAGATGGCGGAGTGACTGGCAGGGATTCTCTTTAGTCCGAAGTAGTAGATGAAGAGTGCTACACTACCGGTGGAAAAGACTATGATCAGGATGGTAGTCCATTGATCCGAGCTGAGAGCCAGTGAGTCAGAACGGGGCCGCAAGGTGAAGAAAATTGCGCCGGCCACGATAGCCGTTACCCACAAGCGCAAAGCTGTCAATGTAAAGAAGGAGAGTCGTTTAAGGGCATGTTTGCCCAGGACTGTAGAACTGCCCCAAGCGAAGGCGGCGACAAATGCCAGTAGAGCAGCCATCATGGCCTTTTCGCTCATCTGAGCCATGGAACCCGATCCGAAGGTTACTAGATATCCTCCCAGCAGGGCCCCTGCGGCCAGTAGGAAGAAGCGTTTGGTCAGTTTTTCTTTGAGGACAACCGCTGCCAGGGAAATGGCGAAAAGTGGCTGCAGTTTCTGCAAAAGGACCACCACTGTCAGATCAATATAGTCCACRTAGCTGAGGGCTTTGGTGTAAGCAACGGTGCCCACTATGCCGCCCAGGATTGAGACCCACGCCACGGAAATCCACGCCCGCTCCCTCAGGGCAGTAACTTCCTTCCATCCTCGAATGAGAACCGGCAGGAAAACGACAGCTCCTATGGCGTGCTCCAGCAGGATGATTTGGAAAGCTGGGACTTCGCTGAGMTTTTGACGYAAGAGACCATCAACCGCCCACAGGACTGCGGCCAGTATTACAGCTCCGGGACCTAGGTATTTTGCCGCTTTCATGGATGGGAATTTACCATGATCACTYTCTACCGCCACACGATATCTTGATTGGAGTAGTTTGACTCACTTCCAAATGTGAGCACTATACCGTAATTTCTGCCACCGAACAAAGYCATGCCCCTCGCCTACGAAATACCGCCCCGCCAGACACCCTCTTCAGATAGTGAGTATCTGGAGCAGATGACCAAAACCATTTTCCAGGCCGGCTTCAGCTGGCGGGTGATCCGTAACAAGTGGGATAATTTTCTGAAAGCTTTCGACGGTTTCGATATTGACACCGTGGCAAGTTATGGCTTGGAAGATTTGGAACGTCTGGTGACTGACGCCGGTATTGTCCGCAACCGGAAGAAGATTGCCGCCACCGTGGAAAATGCCCAAACCCTGCAGACCATCATACAGCAGCATGGATCATTCAAGGTGTACTTAGAGACGGTTCCGGAGAACTATTACGAGCGGGAGAAGATTCTCACCAAACAATTCCGTAATCTCGGCCGGACCAGCGCTTTTGTTTTTCYCTATTGTGTAAATGAAAACGTTCCCGATTGGCAAGACAGATAAAGATTTCCTGAAACTATTATGGACCTGAACGACGTCAAAACCATCTTCCGGAAGGCGCTCCCCATGGAGGAAATCTCGYCCAACGTTGCCCGTAATAGAGCGGTAACGGTTAAGCATCTGGTTGGGTCAACAGTGTCTCTTTTTGTGGAAGCGCTTACAGAAGATAATTCCCAGCTCCTGGTCATAACCCCCGATGAAGAGGCAGCCAAGCTTCTGCTGTCAGATTTAGAATCGCTGGGAGTTCAGGGTACCTTATTCTTTCCGGATCTGCGGCTCGATCCTGATGATCCCGAGCGGGTGGTGGATACGGCTCTACTGGTGCAACGCTCAGAGGCGCTGGACCGTCTTAGCCGGGCGCGGCGATTTATTTTGGTGACTAGCGCCAGCGCTGTCATGGAGAAAGTAGCTTCAGCGGATATGTTTCGTGACAGTGTGGTGGACATCCGGAAAGGTGATCGCTTAGAACCACACAGTCTTAAAGAACAATTGGTCCGGCAAGGGTACGACCTTGTGGGTTTTGTGGAYGAACCGGGAGAGGTGGCTGTCCGGGGCGGCATTTTAGATGTCTTCTCCTATTCCGGGCAACTGCCGGTACGGCTAGAATTTTTCGGTGATGAGGTGGAGTCCATCCGGGAATTTGATCCCGGTACACAGCGGTCTGTGACTTTACTAGAAGAAGTGCGCATTGTGCCCGATGCCGGCGACATGCCAATAGGCAAGATGTCATCTCTCCTGGAGCATCTACCGGAAGAATCTACGGTGATTATCCAGCAGCCGGATATGGTCCTGGCAGCGGTGGAAGAGCGCGTCAGATCGAGCGAGCGAACCGAKAAGTTATTTCTTTCGGCTGATCAGTTTGTGCGGCAAATAGAGTGTAGACCGCGACTCTTTCTTGGTCAGGCGGAGCGAATGAAATCGGATGATTCTTATGCTCTCCACGCCAATCCTCAGCCTGACTTTAATTCCTCCATTAAGCTGTTACGGAAAGACTTACGACGGCTCTCAAAAGATGGCATTGAGACGCTTATCCTGTGTGACAGTGAGAATCAAAAAGGCCGATTCGAAGAACTGCTCGGCGAACCGTCTGAGAGCCTCAAGTATAGTCTGGATGTGGAAAATCTGCATTCAGGTTTTATCCTAACCGGGCAAGGGGTGGCAGTTTACACCGATCATCAGATTTTCAACCGTTACTTCCGGGCAAAACGCCTGCGCAAGCRATACCATAGCGGACTCTCATTCAAGGAGATGAACGATCTTCATCGAGGAGATCTGGTGGTACATGATGAATTTGGCATCGGGAGGTTTAACGGTTTTGAGACTATTCAGGTAGAAGGTACTGCACACGAAGTTGTGGTGCTGGAATACCGGGATAGCGCCAGTCTGAATGTCCACGTGGGTTCTGTGCATAAGGTACACAAGTACTCCGGTCGAGAGGGTTCGGAGGCGAAGATATCCCGCCTCGGTTCCGGTGAATGGGCGCGGAAAAAAGCTCGCACCAAGAAGCGCTTGAAGGATATTACTGATGGACTTATTAAGCTCTACGCTCGGCGCCAGATACAGGAGGCCCGGGCCAGTGAGGTAGACGGTCACTGGCAGACCGAGATGGAAGCCCGGTTCGAGTTCGAGGAGACGCCGGACCAGATGAAGGCCATCCAGGAAGTAAAGCGAGATATGGAAAAGAGTACCGCTATGGATCGATTGGTGTGCGGTGATGTGGGCTTCGGCAAAACAGAGGTAGCAATCCGGGCAGCGTTCAAGACTGTCATGAGCGGGCGGCAGGTAGCTGTGATCGCGCCTACGACTATTCTGGTCGAYCAGCACCTCCGTACTTTCAATCGGCGAATGCAGGACTTTCCTATACGAATCGAAAGTCTTTCCCGCTTCCGGAGTTCAGCTGAGCAAAAGAAAGTGGTGGCTGATATTGTTGTGGGAAAGGTTGAAATCGCCATCGGAACACACCGATTGGTTTCCAAGGATGTAAAGTTCAAGGATTTAGGACTTCTGGTGATTGATGAGGAGCAGCGTTTTGGTGTTTCGGTGAAAGAAAAGCTAAAGGAGTTACGAGCCACAGTAGATGTTTTGACACTGACCGCTACACCCATACCGAGAACTCTGCAGTTTTCACTCATGGGTGTCCGGGACTTGAGCATTATYCAGACGCCTCCGCAAAACCGCCAGCCCATCGATACGAAGATTCATGTGTACAATCCGCAGGTTATCCAGAGAGCCATTGCCGGCGAACTGGCCCGTAACGGRCAGGTGTTCTTTATCCACAACCGTGTGCAGGATATAGAGGAGATGGCGGCGAAAGTCCARGATGAAGTACCTTCGGCTCATATCCGTGTGGCTCACGGTCAGATGAAACCGGCTCAGCTGCAGAAAATCGTGGCGGATTTCTACCGTGGGAAGTTCGACATTCTTGTGTCCACCAATATCGTAGAAAATGGCATTGATATCGCCAACGCCAACACCATGATCATCAATAGGGCCGATCGATTTGGGCTGGCAGAGCTTCATCAATTAAGAGGTCGGGTGGGTCGCTCCGACCGGAAAGGTTACTGTCTGCTGCTTACACCACCGCTGAACAGGATTTCACGGGATGCCCGGAAACGTCTCATGGCTCTGGAGGAATTTTCGGATTTGGGCTCCGGCTTTAATATCGCCATGCGGGACTTGGACATCCGCGGTGCTGGGAATATCCTGGGAGCAGAGCAGAGCGGTTACATCAACGATTTGGGTTACGAGATGTACATGCGCATTCTGGAAGATGCCGTGCGGGAATTAAATGAGGAGCAGGGTGTGGCCTCCAAGGAAGCTCCACGCCGMCCGGAGATTGAAGCCAGTGTAGATGTAGACGTCCTGGCATTGCTTGAGGAGAGTTATGTGGTGGATAGCATTGAGCGATTTAATCTCTACCGGCGGCTGTCGCAGGCAGTGACAGAAGCTGAGATTGAGGAGTGGGAGCGGGAATTGAGAGATCGCTTCGGATCCTTGCCGCAGAGCGCCCGGAACCTTTCTGCGGCGGCACGAATGAAACTCTGTGCCTCAGATGCCGGTCTGGTGCATGTCGCTGTGAGGGGCAACAAGATGATTCTCCACTGTCCCGACAAGGAATCGGAAGCTGGGAAGGCGTTCTATGAGGAAGGTGGTTTTGAAAAACTACTTTCAAAACTTGAAGTAGCTGTCACTAGTCAGTTCAAGGTAGAGAAGGAAAAGAAGAGGGTCAAGTTTGTGGTTATGGGAGTTGAAAATTTGGATGATGCCTTAAAGAAACTACAGTCTTTAATCCAAGACAAACCTACCCTTACACCGATAGAGCAATAAGCCACTGTGCGGTGAAATAGGTGGTGAGGATCACAGCTTGCGCCACCCGAAACGGTCGCATAAAACGGTTAATTGCCAGCAAACCATCTGAAATTAGAAACAGCACCGCTCCACATAGTCCAAACAGTGAACTAGGACTGCCGACCTGGATGTAACGCTCTGCCGCTACCCAAACCATTACYAAAATTAAAATGGTATAGACTATAACGGGAAATCTCACCGATCCCAGATGTCTCCATGCGGTGCCAGTGAAGAGGATAGCGACCAAGACAAGTATAACGATTGGCAAGAGAGAAAAATCACTACCCAGATCACCGGTGAATGCTATGATGTAGCAGATATGGGCACACAGGAAACTGAAGAGTCCCTGAAGAAACCACCGGTTCGGAAAGAGAAGAAAAGTATCCCCAATCAGGGATAGTCCCAGCCCAATGATAACAAACTGACGGTAGTGAGCGGAGATAGGATGGGGAGCCAACCATACGATAGYGATGATGAGCAACAGTRTTAATGGTTTGAAAAAGTATCGGAGCCATTTTGGCACTGTGTATTCGAATATTAGTAATAAGAGCAGAGAGACGAGGACGAATATGGTGAGTGATATGAGAGTCAATTTATTAGGGTTTGACTTTAGTTATCTTGGTTGGATACGTCCCAATGAAACATTAATAACTCCATCTTACATCATAAAAGAACTCAAACTAAGAGACGTGATAGGCTTGAAAATATCTGCTTTGGGCGTAATTCGTGTCCCCATTCATAGGGATTCTATACAAGAGCTAGGAGATTAAAGCCGCAGTTGAAGAGGTTACTAACTTTAGGGATAGAGACCAGTCTCCCCTTCGCTCTTGGCGACGATTACGGTGCCGACGCTGTCACTGGCGACGTTCACCATAGTGCGGAACATATCAAGAGGACGATCCACGGCAAGCATGGTACCTACGAGGAGCATTGCAGTAGGATGATCACCGAGTCCTACAGCATTAAGAACGACGAAGATCATTACGAGCCCGGCCGAGGGGATAGCCGCAGCTCCCACAGAGGCGAGGAAGGCAGTGATCACAATAACCACCTGACTGGAGAATGAGAGGTCGAATCCAGGTATGGCCTGAGCAATAAATATAACACCGGCACATTCATAAAGGGCAGTTCCATCCATATTGATGGTGGCGCCTAAAGGGAGGACGAAACTGGTGACGCGGTTGGATACACCTACGTTGTTTTCCATACAGTCAATGGTGACAGGAAGGGTGGCTCCGGAGGAACTTGTGGAAAAGGCGGTGGCAAAAGCTGCTGCCATGGCTTGAAAATGTTTCTTTGGACTCTCCTTCGTAAAAAGGTAAAACAACAGTGGAAGTACAAAAAAGAAATGCAGTGTGAGTCCCGCAGCGATGGTAATCATGTACATTCCCACGGCTTTGAAAAGACCAAATCCTGCGGTGGCAACCGCATTTGCGATGAGTCCAAAGACTCCGATGGGAGCAAGTTTGATGATACCATGGGTCAGCTTCATCATCGCATGAAAACTATAATCAAAAAAATTCAGAAGGAATTCATGGGGCTTCCCTTTTAGTTGTGTAATTGCAAAACCAAAAGCGATAGAGAAGAAAATTAGGGCAAGAATATCTCCCTCCGCCGCCGCTTTTATTGGATTTGTAGGAATCATCCTTATGATAATATTCCCCAGAGAGTCTGGCTGCTGTAGTTCAGAAGGGTCAAAGGCTTCTGTATTCCCGGGAATTTCAACCCCTACCCCGGGCCGAATCATATTTGTAAGTGCCAATCCTATTAAGATCGCAATCATAGAACTCAAAAAGTAGTAGCCCATTGTTTTGGAGCCCATCCGCCCCAGGCTTTTGCTGTCTCCCAGGCTGGCAACACCCGTGGTAATGGAGGTGAAGATAAGGGGAACGATAATCATCTTTAACAAACGCATGAAGATGGTGCCAAGAGGCGCGGCAATAAGAGCTTTATCTTCAAAAATAAGAGCGAATAAAGCACCCAATGCCATGGCAATGAGGATTTGCCAGTGTAGTTTTAGTTTTATCATAGTGCGGCGAATTTACTCTTACACAGGGAGGTGAGAAAGCTGTAAATTTTAAGTGGTAGGTTGATCGTTAAGGAAGTTCGCCACGATTCAATCTTTCATGCGCGGTATCACTAAATCATAGTTCACTATTTTGAAATCATTTTTTATCATAGTACTTCTATTTATTAACCCTGTGATGATGATGGGACAATTGTTTTCAACAAAAGGTCAATTCTGGTCCAGGGGAGATGGTTCCCGTCACGATTTATTTTTAAGGATGAATTAAAACTGAACAGTAAAGGAACGGAATGGATTATTGATGAAATCCAGTTTGATACTGTTATACCGGAATCCCGTTTTACTAAGGCGCGACTTAGKAAGTRAATTGTGGYCCCATGAGTGGCTCATTGATGAGTCGCCGCTAATTCTGTTGACATTCTGACTCGGTTCTGTGTATCATTCCCGCCACCCTTTATAATGAAGACGCGATTGAAACGTACTCCCTTGGTTCTCCTCCTACTCGCGGGGATACTGTTTATCTCATGCGTTCCGGCCCTCAGAAATCTTTGGTATGAAGATGTTGGCACCGTTGTCTCAGCCCATCCCATCGCCACAGAAATTGGTATGGAAGTCCTGCGGGACGGCGGCAATGCTGTTGACGCCGCTATGGCTGTGGGCTTTGCCATGGGTGTGGTAGACCAGTTTCATTCTGGAATAGGCGGCGGCGGTTTCATTGTTATCCGTATGGCCGATGGTACCATTCACACTATTGACGGGAGAGAAACTGCACCAGCTGCTGCCACCCGTGATATGTATCTGCGGAATGGGGAGTTCGATCCTTTGCTGAGTCAAGAAGGTGTGCTGGCAGTAGGCGTTCCCGGGATTGTGGCCGCCTACGAAGAGGCACTTGAGCTTGCCGGGACTAAAACCCTGGCGGAAGCCGTACAGCCGTCCATACCCGTGGCTCGGGATGGATTTGTGTTGGATGAGCCGTATGCCCATGTAATTCGGGAAACCGCGGAGAAGCTCAAAACTGATCCAGCCTCTAGAGCCATTTATCTCCACGAAGATGGATCTCCACTTGCGGCAGGTGAGATGCTCCTTCAGCCGGACCTTGCCGCCACGTACGAGAAGATTGCAGCAAGAGGTACCGACTATTTCTATAAGGGTGAATTCGCTGAACAGTTGGCCGCCTTCATGGAAGCGAACGGCGGACTGATTACAGAAGCTGACATGGCCGGTTACAAAGTTCATTATCGCGAGCCAATTGTGGGGGACTATCGGGATTATAAGATTATCGGCATGGCTCCACCCAGCTCCGGTGGAGTGCATGTGCTGCAGATCCTCAACATGCTGGAAGCGACCGACGTACTAAAAGGAAAGTCAACTTGGGATTCCGAGTCGATCTATCTCACAACCCGTTTCATGTCCCAAGCTTTTAAAGACAGGTCACTACACTTGGGAGACAGTGATTTCTACAATGTACCGGTTGATCGTCTTATCAGCCAGAATTACGCTGATTCGGTAGTGGCAGTTGTTATGAGTGAGACATCTGCAGAAGTCCCGGAAACGGGAGCATCTTCATTTGAATGGTCTCCTGGTAGCACCACAAACTTCTGTGTAATGGACCGCTGGGGGAATGCCGTAGTGGTGAATCAGACGGTTAACCTCTGGTTCGGCTCCAAGCTGACGCTCCCTGGAACAGGAGTTGTACTAAACGACCAGATGGACGATTTTTCTGCACAACCGGGAGTGCCCAACGCCTTCGGACTCATGGGCGGCGAGGCCAATAGCATAGCACCGGGAAAGCGGCCTCTTTCCAGCATGTCGCCTACGATTATTATAAAAGACAACAAGCCGGTTCTGTTTTTAGGCGGAGCCGGAGGATCGAGAATTATTACCGCAGTATTACAGTTGATTGTGAATTTTGTTGATTTTGGGATGACTGTAGAAACGGCTCAGGAGCAGCCTAGATTTCATCACCAGTTCAAACCGGATATCTTATTTGTAGAGCCGGATTTTCTCGAGTCGATGTTAGCGGCACAGAAGAATCGTGGTTACGAAGTAATAGAAAACGGTTCTCTGGGGAGGGTTCAGGCCATAGGCTGGAATGAAAAGGCCCAGCGTTATGAGGCCGGGCCTGATCCTAGATCTATATTGGGTGATTAGTTCGCTGCTTATTCAGCTCGCTTAAAGACGAGAGTCTCCTCTTCATTCGCAATAACCAGCTGTCCTTCACCCAGAGTGATTTCGGCTGCGTCCCATTCTTCAGAATCTTCCAAAAGCATACTCAGGGATGTGCCGTCCAGTTTCCATGTACCCTTTACGGTTTTGGTTTCACCAACTGCGGTCTTGGAAGATACATAGGTACCATCCTCGTTGAATTCGACGACAACTACTGTAACTTCGATTGCCGCCGTGGCCAGAGTGACTTCCTCTCCCCCCTGAACCGCTTCCACAACAGCTTTCTCGAGAGTTCCGGGATCAAGCTCCCATTTACCGAGAATAGTGTTGTCATCTCCAGGTGGAGCAGCGATTACTAAGGAAAAAAGGGTCAGGAACAGCAGGGATTTTTTTGATATTGATCGTACCATAGTGGTCCTCCAATGACTTGTATGTTAAGGGGAAAAAGTCCTTACCTCATGAGAGTATAGCACTAATTTAAGAAAGGTGCCACATTTTTTCTTCAGTCGCATATTTGTGATACTTATCAAAAGATTGTCTCCCTATTTGCGATAACTTTGTCAGAGGGCTATATTCCCGCTCCATTTTGTTGGAACTCACAGCTAATACAAGGAGCTTGTTATGACAATTGTACAGAGACTTATTCTGGTTCAATTCGCTTGGATGTCGCTGCTGCTGGCGCAGAATTCTCCCAATGTGCCGTTGTTGGCTCATGTGAATGATTACCCTGGGGTAGGATACAATGACTGTTGGGGTTACACTGCTCCTGATGGTAGAGAGTACGCCCTTCTGGGTGTCCGGAACGGTACCAGTATTATTGATATTACAGATACTGAGAATGTGTATGAGGTAACGTTTATCCCCAGTGCCACTTCCACGTGGAAGGACATCAAAACTTACCAGCACTACGCTTATACGGTAACCGAAGCAGCGGGCGGGCTTCAGATCATTGATCTATCCAACTTACCAGCATCTGCTGAACTGATTACTACTTCTAATATCTTGAATACATCACACAATATTTTTATTGATGAAGAGAGCGGCATTCTGTATTCCGATGGGGAAGGGTCTTCTGTCATTCGGGTAATAAGTCTGGCTGATCCACTGAATCCGGTGCAGATTTCTTCTTTCGGCATGGAGTGCCATGATATCTACGTCCAGAATGGCATCGCTTACGTTTCGGAAGGGAGCAGTGGCTCGTTTGGCATCTATGATGTGAGCAATCCCGAATCGCCTGCTTTTCTGGAAAGGATCGATGTTCCTGCTGCTGGCTACTGTCATAATGCCTGGGCTACAGAGGATGGAAATTACCTTATGACCACTGAAGAGACAGTGGGTAAGACAGTAAAATTCTGGGATATTCAGGATTTGGACAATATTAATATGACCTCGGAATACTTGGGCCCTAACAACTTTGCACACAACACCCACATCAAGGGGGAGTACGCATACATCTCCCACTATGGAAGCGGTTTGCGCATTGTGGATATTTCAGATCCCCACGACATTTTCGAGGTAGGTTACTATGAAACTCAGAGCGATTGGGGAGCTTTTCCCTTCTTCGCATCCGGCAAGGTGCTTATCTCCGACATGTCCAACGGCTTGTATGTAGTCTACTTTGAGGGAGCGCTGGATGCCGATGCTTTTGATCCTCAGTCCGTGGAGAACTTGTCTGCCTACAGCAATTATACCACCCCCACCAGTGTGGAACTGCAATGGACCGATCCGTCAACTCTGGTAAACGGCGATCCGATTACTGATTTTTACGTTGTGATTTATCGGGATGAGGTTCAAGTAACAGAGGTACCGCAAGGAGTTGAGACCTACGTTGACCAGGGTCTCGTGGATGGTCAGCTTTACAGTTACGATGTTTTCACCCGACTGAYAGAGAATGACAGTTTGAGCTATGTCCGATCCACAGAATGGATCTGTGGCGGTTCTCCCGTACCTTCACCACCGGAGGATTTTGCCGGAAGCGTAGAAGGCGGAGTCATCACCCTGAGCTGGACGAATCCTACCACTCAGATTGATGGCACCCCTTTGGATGATTTGGCCTCTATTCTGATCTATCGCAACGGCGATTATTTTTCTGAAGTGTCTACTACTGAAGCAGGGGCTGAAGTGAACTGGCAGGATGAACCGGAGTTCGGTTTTTCTTATGATTATCAAATCCTGGCTGTGGATAATGAATCTCAACAGAACGAGAGCACCATGTCTGAACTCTACCGTTTTTGGGTTGGRGACGTACCCGATTTCCTAATCTGGAATCCGGAAAATGTCAGCCCGGCCTCAGCTACTGAAATAAGCCGTTCCTTTTATGAGTTGGGACGCGCTGCAGCAGAGGTTATTAACTTGACTGAGTTTGGTGGGAATCTTTACACCAGTGGGTACAATGCAGTGTTCGTACTCTGTGGTTTCTACCCGGACACTTACGAGATATGGGATGGGCAGTGGGGAACCCAGGGTGATCTCTTTAAGCTGCGGTACTATTTGAATGATGGTGGGTCTATCTACATGGAGGCGGGGGATGAGTTCTCCAATGTAAATGCCTCCACGGTAACTGAACTGTTCAACATTGACGTTTCCCTACAGGGTGGATATGATTTGACGGGGATTGAAGGCGAGGATGGAACGTTTTCGGAAGGGATGGCATTCGACTATGATGGTAACGCAGCGGGCGTTGATCAGCTGGTCCCGCTGGAGAGCGCATTCCCCATTTTCACCAATTCCGGAGTGCCCTTTTTCACCGGTGTGGGCAACGATGGCGGAGACTTTCGGACAATCGCAGCCACCTTTGAATTCGGTGGTCTTGTRGATGGGGAAACCACCAAGGCAGTCTTGCTCGATTCCATTATTCATTTTCTAGTGGATGCGGAAGATCTTTCGGTTGATGAACCCAGTGTACCACTGCAGTTTTCAATGAGTCAGAACTATCCCAATCCGTTTAACCCGACCACTACTATCCAGTTTTCGGTAGCGACGCATGGCGGCGCGTTCTTGCAGGTATTTGATATTACCGGACGTTTGGTGACTACTCTTTTGGATGAGGAACTACCATCGGGTAAATATTCAATGGTATGGGATGCTTCAAACGTCGCCAGCGGAATCTACATCTATAAACTGACGAGCGGCGGAGAAACCTTGTCCAAAATAATGATCTTACTTAAATAAGGTAATAAGGGCTCATGACTGAGCGGAACCAATGGCTGAAACAGATCATTCAAATCAAATATGCTAAAGGATAACATCATGAAAAGATTTACTTTATTCTTACTTGCCACCCTGATTTTCCTGTCGCCCATGGACATTCAGGCTCAAGACAATAATTATTGGTGCGCAACTCCGGAACTGACCCCGGAAGAACGGTGGGAAGCCCRTACCGATATGCAACGCAGGTTGGCTGGGAAACGTTTTGCAATCGATGGTCCCGTAGTAATCCCCATGGCATTCCATATTATCTTGGACTCCAACGGTGAGGGCGATATTACCATGGATCAAATCGAAGCTCAGGTAGAGCACATGACTGTATCTTACAGTGACCATGACATTGAGTTTGTACTCGGTTCGGTTGATTACACAGTGAATGATTTATGGTACTATCTGAGCGGTGATTACGAAGTAGAAATGAAGAGCTCGTTGGCTATCGATCCAGCTCATAATATGAATGTCTACTCTGCCAACCTCCAGAACAACCTGTTAGGATGGGCTCAGTTTCCTTGGTGGTACGATGAGAATAGTTATATGCACGGTTTTGTGATGCATTACGGCAGTTTTCCTGGCGGATACATCGAGAATTATGATGAAGGTGATGTGGCAGTACATGAAGGGGGACACTGCTTCGGGCTTTACCACACCTTTCAGGGTGGCTGCTCGGATGGTGACGAAGTAGAAGATACTCCTGCCCAACATGATGACAACAATATCTTTGATTGCGATCCTAGTCTGGATACCTGTCCAAGTGATCCTGGGATGGATCCTATCTATAACTTTATGAATTATACCAACGACTATTGCACYATCGAGTTTTCGGATGGGCAAGGGGTTCGTATGGTAGACATGATTGCGGTTTACAAACCAGGTTATTTATCAGCATACCAGATTCCGGATGAACTGGATCCTGCAGCACCATCGGATTTTACCGCTTATAGTGATTACTTGACTCCCACCTCAGTGTCTCTTACGTGGGGTGATCCCGACACACTCGTAAACGGGGAGACCATTACAGATTTTTCCATAATCGTGGAAAGAGACGGAGATGAGATGGCAGTGGTTATTCAGGGCGTCGAAAGCTATTCAGACGATGGTCTTACCGATGGACAAACCTACAGCTATTCCATATATGCCGAGTTAGCGGAGAACGACAGTGCCAGTTTATTCGTGTCAGCCAGCGTCATTTGCGGTGGGTCGCCGGAGCCGTCTTCGCCGGAAAATTTTCTGGTGGAAGCTTCGGATACGGCTGTTACCCTCAGCTGGACCAATCCTGCTGTACAGGTGGACRGTACTCCGCTGGACGACCTCTCGGCAGTTCGCATCTACCGGAACGGTGAGTTCCTGACGGATGTAGAGACTTTCGATGCTGGAGCAGAGATGAACTGGGCAGACGATGTGGACTTTGGCTYCTCATACGATTATAACATCAGTGCGGTGGATAATGAGTCTGCCGAAAACGAGAGTGACATCTCTGAGYTGCAGCGAGYCTGGTTTGGTGATGTACCGGATATCCTCATCTGGAACCCGGAAAATATTAGTCCTTCATCAGCCACAGCATTGTCCCGTTCAATTTTTAATTTGGGCTGGTCAGCAGCGGAGGTTCAGGAACTGATCACCTTYGGTGGTRGTCTCTATGATACAGGATTCAAGGCGATCTTTGTTTTGTGCGGTGTATTCCCGAGAAAGTACGAAATCTGGGACGGTCAATGGGGACATCAGGGAGACCTCTTCAAGTTGCGGTATTACCTGAACGATGGCGGGTCCATCTACATGGAGGCGGGGGATGAATTCGGTAATTTGAACGCCGGCACCCTTACGGATAAATTCCTCATCGAAGTCTCGGATGAAGGTGCTAACAACCTCTCCACTATTGAGGGCATTTTCGGCACACCAACGGAAGGCGTAAGCTTCGACTACGACGGTGGGAACTTCGGCATTGATCACTTAGAGCCGCTGGAGGACGCTGTCCCTATCTTCTACAACACTTCACCAAGTTACTATAATGGTATTGCTTATGATGGCGGGAACTACAAGACCATCGGTACGNKTTTTGAGTTTGGCGGCCTCGTAGACGACGAGAGCAACAACAAGACAGAGTTGTTGGCGTCTCTTTTGAACTTCCTCACCGATACATCGGCATTGGTGCTGGAAGAACAGGAAGTCTTGCCACTGACTTACGCTCTTCACCAAAACTACCCAAACCCGTTCAACCCGAATACGGTCATAAGATTTGATCTTCCTCGGGCTGATAAGGTAGAGTTGATTATCTACGATATCCTGGGCCGGGAGGTAGCGACACTGGTGAGTGGTGAACTGGTGAGCGGCATTCATGAGTTTGTCTGGAATGCTTCCAACGTCTCCAGCGGTATCTATTTGTACCGGCTGACGTCTGAACAGGGTATTCGGGCAAGGAAACTAGTGCTCATTAAATAGCTATCACTTTGAGAGTTAATGAGCATCTCAAGTATCCCTATGGGTAAGTAACTTTTTAATCATTAACGGAGAAAACAAGCGTTTGAAATCCATAATTCTAACAGTAATGCTGCTGCCGGTTCTCATCTTTGCTCAGAGTTGGAACTGCGAACTAATTGGTCAGCTTGACTATTCTCAAACCGCCAACGATATCTGGGGCTACGTGGCCAGCGACGGCACCGAATATGCCCTGGTGGGGACCAGTTCCGGTACCTCCATCGTGGATGTGAGTACCGATGAATCCAACCCAACAGAAGTAGCCTTCATCTCCGGACAGAACTCAACCTGGCGGGATGTGAAGACTTACGATCACTACATGTACGTCTCCACCGAGGCATCACAGGGAATCCARGTCGTGGATATACAAGACCCGCCCAACGCTCAACTGGTTTACACGTGGGACGGAGTATCCGGCGCACACAACATTTTCCAGGCTGATGGCTACCTTTACATCATCGGGGCATCTGGATATAACATGCACATTCTCGACTTAAGTAATCCTGCACAGCCGGAGGAAGTAGGCGGCTGGAACGGCGAGTACCTCCACGATGTGTATGTTCGTGGTGACTACGCCTACGGCTGTGGTATCTACTCCAGCACCATGTACATCATAGATATTTCTGACAAGACAAATCCTTTTACCGTAACAAGCTGGAGCTACTCCGGTGCGGCTCACGCCTGCTGGCTTTCGGAAGACGGCAACTACCTGATAACAGCTGACGAAACTTCCGGCGGACATATCAAGATYTGGGATGTGAGTGATTTTGGCAACATAAATATGGTTTCCGAATGGATGGCAGACGGAGGCCAAAACGAATCGGTGCACAACGTATTTGTGCGTGACAACTACATCTACGCCAGTCATTATGTCTTTGGCCTGCAGGTTATCGATATTACCGATCCCTATAACCCAGTACTGGCCGGCTACTACGATACCTATCCCGGCAGCGGCGGACTATATGAGGGAGCTTGGGGCGCCTATCCCTTTACCGAAAGCTGCTATACTTATATATCTGATATGARTGGCGGTCTATTCGTGGTGCACTTTGCCGGTTGCGCCGGAGCCGATGACGACGATCCTCGCCCGCCGGACAACTTCAGTGCCTACAGTGACTACACGCTTCCGGAGAGTGTAAATCTAACTTGGGAGGATCCTACGGAACTCCACGGTGGTGGTTCCATCGGCAACTTTGCCATTGATATTTACAGGGACGGTACGTTTGCAGCCAGTGTGGGCGAGGGAGTGGAGTATTATGCTGATAACGGTTTGGTGGACGGTCAGTTCTACGAATATGAAGCCCAGACACGATTGTTGAGTAACGATAGTCTAAGTGTTTTTGTGGATGACGGTGCCTTTTGCGGTGGATCGCCAACACCGTCGCCTCCATCCGATTTTGAGGTGAGCAATAATGGTAATTCTGTGACTCTCAACTGGATATCGCCCACGACACAAGAAGACGGCACACCGCTGGATGACTTGTCCAATATTGTCATCTACCGTAATGGTGAACAAGTAGCCTCGACATCTTCTTCACCTGGTGAACAGGGGTGGTACAACGATGCTCCTCCTCAGGATTATACCTACAGCTACTACCTCACGGCAGTGGATAATGAATCGCCCCCTAACGAAAGTTCACCCACACCTTCTTTAGATATCTGGGTAGGCGAATCTCCAGCTATTTTCATTTGGGAGCCGCCAGACAATTCCCCTGGAAGCGGCGCAGCTCTTCTGGAATCGGCTCAAAACCTGAACCAGTCAGTTTTCCTCGCTGATAACCTGCAGCAGTTTGGCGACCCTGTAGCAGCAGATTATGAAGCCATCTTTGTCCTTCTCGGAATTTCCCCATCCACCCACGTGCTTACTGATGATGAAGCTAGTCTATTGGTGGAATATCTGGAAGCCGGCGGCAATATCTACATGGAAGGTGGGGAGACCTGGGCCTGGGATAGTCCGACCTCCCTTCATAACATGTTTCATATTAACGGCACGGATGACGGCAGCGGTGACTTGGGAACAATCATAGGCGAAAACGGCACATTTGCCGAAAACCTTTATTTTACGTACCAAGGTGAGAACAACTGGATTGATCATTTGGAGCCGGGCAGCGGCGCCGTTACAATCTTAAGTAACAGCAGTCCGTCATACGGAGTAGGTGTCGCCTACGAAGCGGAGAACTACCGTACCATCGGTACCAGCTTCGAGTTCGGTGGGCTTTCTGATGGCGCCGGCGGTTCAAAGGATGAACTGCTGACAGTTATGTTGGACTTCTTCGGGATTGAYGCCACCGCAGGAAGTATCAAAGGGGATGTGAACGGCGACGGCATCCTCGATATCTACGATGTTATCAAGGTGGTGAACTTCATGCTGGGAATTACCGAACCTACTGAGGAAGAAGCGTGGGCAGCGGACATGAACAGTGATTCCTTAATTGACGTGTTTGACATTGTACTATTGGTTGATGCTATCATGAATGGGGCAGAAGATGAAGCGCCAGCAAAAGGTTCTCCCGACCTGTTTTTCCGGTAAATTTATTGGAAGTAGCCAGTAAAATTGAACAAAATCAATACGTCTTTTTTTCCTTGGTATAAATAAAGAAATCTTCCTAATATGCACCGAGGCATTCTTTTCGAGGAGTATTAAAGAATACAACATACGCGGGGTTTCACAAAATCTGATTTGATAGAATCGAGGAGCGAGCTATGAGTAATACAGTCAGAAGATATGCTTTGCTGTGTCTATTAGTTTTCCCTTTAGGGTTGGCCATGGCGATTACACACGGCAAAATCTCTGGTCGGGTGGTGGATTCTGAAACGGGTGAACCGCTGGCAGGGATTAACCTTCTTGTAGTGGGGACATCCCAAGGAGCGGCCACGGATGCTAATGGTGACTTTGTAATTTTGTTCATGTCACCGGGTATTTACGATTTAAGGGCATCTTCTATTGCTCATCATGATGTGACCAARCAGAGCATAAACGTTTATGCTGATCTGACCACCACTGTAGGATTTGAGATGGTTCCTCAGACGATTGAGGGCCAAGCTGTTACTGTAACAGCCGAAAAACCACTCATTCAGCATGACCTTACAGGCAGTCGCACTACTCTTACTGAAGATGAGCTTGAGAATATTCCCATGGAAGATATAACCGATATTCTGAACCTTACTCCGGGGTTCGTGGATGGTCATGCCCGGGGAGGTCGAAGCGGAGAGATCCTCTACCTTATTAACGGTGTCCCGGCTGTGGATCCTATGTTCAACAGCTTTGATACGGACGTACCTGAGTACGCTCTTGCTGAAGCAGACATTATTACCTCCGGRTTTTCAGCTGAATACAGCAACGCACTATCCGGTGTAGTGAATCTGGTTACAAAGGAAGGCGGTTCAAACATCTCCGGGCGGTTACGTGTTAAAACGGATAATGAAGGATTTTTCGATCCCCTGCGGGACAATACCCACCAGAATAATAATTTGGAAATGAGCATCGGTGGACCCATACCAAAGCTTCCTGTCCGGTGGTTTCTGTCTGGCGAATTTCAGAATACTCAGGGACGATACGGGGTATCCAATGAAGAAAACCTCACACTAAACGGGAGCTTGACTTGGCGGCCATTCCCCAAGACAAAAATCAAGTTTAATTTTAATCACCACGAATCAAAGTGGAACAGCTACATTCACCGTTACAGCCGTGTAACCTTCGAAAACGAAGATTCGGATGGTGATGGACGGCTGGACCGGGTAATTTCATTAACATCTCTAGCCTTGCTCGACTCTTCCTATTATGCACAAGGCGGTTCTTTTAATCCGGGTATTTCGTCAAGCGGTTTCAGTATGGATGATGTCCTCACTAACGCGGGGCTTTCTATTATTCAGGGAACAGACAGTGAAGGAAATGCTTTTGAAACAGTGAGYGATAAGCGGATAGTGCTCGTGGAAGTGGATATAGATGGCTCCGGGAACTTACTGGCTGGAGAYGGAGATTTCCGGAACGAGGATTTGAATGGCAACGGGATCTGGGATATCACCGACCTGAACAGATCAGGGGCGACTGCTGACTCCAGTTTCATTGATCTGAATGATGATGGGAGTTATCAGTGGGGATACGACACTGCTATCCCCAATTCAGCCATGTCGGATACARCCATTGGAAGTACAACCTACAATATTATCGCCGGCAATCGCAATTTGAATGGCAGCTCCGCAGCTACAACTGGCTTTAATGATAATTTCAACATGCTGGATCAACTGCTCAGTAACAATAAAACGAGCTCACTCTTCAGCATTAATTTGAATCATCAGCTGGGAGAGAAAACGTTTTTCCAGATTATGCTGAGCCGTTTTCGGACGTATTACCAATACGATACGAATGAAAACGCCAGTATAGCAGCATACATTGATTATCTGGATGAGAACGGAATTACCACCATCCCGGATAAATACAAAGATGATCTCTTTACAGACTGGAACAACAATGACTTCATAGATATTTCCGAAGATGCCTATCCTGATGACCCTTCTAAATGGCTGACATGGGAAACCATTCCCATCCAGAATACCCAGGATACGGACAAGTTCTATACCTACGGCAGCGGAACAACTTTCTACAGGCTCCGCTGGAACGAGGACGACAAGGTCAACTGGAACCTCAAGACTATTTTGACTAGCCAGATAACCAAGTATCATATGGTGAAGGGTGGCTTTGAAGTGCAGATATTTGATATATTTGACCACGATGTGGACATGCCTTCCGGCGGTAACATTTACGGCCAGAACATTGGCAATATGTCTCACCTTGGCGGCCGTTTTGGTGAGGACTTCACTGATACCGGTTTTGATGGCTGCAGCAGCTGTTCGGGTAATGGAGTCTGGGATCACTGGGATTACGGTTCTGACGGCGTAGAAGCGATAGACGGCAATGGTGATGGCGACTACGATGATGATTTTATAGATCTACCGCCTGATGCAGGTGAAGGCGATGGTAAGGTTAACTATGATGAACTGTCGGAAGATTGGGATGAGTTGTACACTGATGAGACYTGGAACGATGCACAAGGTAAACTGAATCCGATCTGGATGGGTCTCTTCCTGGAGGATAAGATGGAGTTCGAAGCCCTCATCGTCAATGCAGGTTTGCGGGTTGATTACTTTGATCCGAGGTTTGATAACTATCCATCCAATCTTGACGATCCGGTAGTGGATCAAAGTACCGGCGGTCAGGTGAAAAACCCCACTTCTGTGGATACTAAGTTCTACTTCAGCCCGCGGATTGGTATGGCCTTCCCTGTAAGCGAACGCGACGTCATGTACTTTAATTATGGCAGGGCGTTCCAGCTGCCTCAGTTCCAGTATATGTACCGCAACATTAACTGGGATTTCTCAGGTGCTTTCCCCATCGTAGGCAATCCGGACCTCCTGCCGGAGACGACAACATACTATGAACTGGGACTCCGGCACCAGATTGGTCTCGACTGGCGGTTGGAAGTCAAGGGATTTTTCAAGGACATTCAGGGTCTGACCGATACTCAGCAGAACTGGATCAAAGCCAATCAGTATTATACCCGCCATGTTAACGGTGACTACGGCAGTACTCGGGGTTTGGAAATAGTTCTTTTCAAGCGGTTTAGTCGGAGATATGGCGGTAATATCAACTACACTTACTCTATCGCAAAGGGGAAGAGTTCTTCGGCGTATCAAAACTATCGCTATACCTGGGCCAGCCGGATCATCCCGAAGGATGAGAATTTCCTGGATTGGGATCAACGGCATACTTTAAACGCCAATSTGCAGATGCTGATTCCTGTCCCTGCTGTTGGCGATATAGAGCTGAACACAACCTTGCAGTATGGCAGCGGACTGCCTTACTCGCCGCCTGTCCGTTCTCTGCAACCGGAGATTAACACTCGCCGCCTGCCGCCTACCTTGGTCATGAATCTCTATGCTCAGAAAGAGTTTAAAATCGGACAGAATATTCGTCTTTCCGCATTTATGTGGGTTGACAATCTTTTCAGCGGTTTGATCAGAGATCTGTTGGATATAAAGAATCTCTCTGGTGTCGCGGATGAGGAATGGTTTGATCTATTCCAGGAGATAAAGCAGAGATACGAGGATAAGGATACCCGGTTTTTTGGTTCAGAAGGCGATAATAACGGCATAGACGATGATGGCGACGGCTATGTGGATGAATCCCTCGAGGATGAGTATATGATGCTCATGGATACGGACGGTGACGGCACAGTTGACTGGAATAAGGAAAACCCGGCTGGAGGAACTTTTGGAACTCCCGGTTACTATCGCGAGGGCGCACTGGTTAACATTGGTATTTCCCTGAAATTTTAACTGTTGAGGCATTAGAGAATGTTGAAGAAAATAACATTGATTGTGCTTGTTTCCCTGTTGGTCGTTCCCGGTATGGGGAAAGATATCAGGATAGAGTCTGTACCGGATAGATTCCAGCGGACCCGGCCTGATGATGAGTATAAAGTTCATAACACAGGTACCATGTGTACGGCAACTTCGAACTTTGCTAACTATGGCGACCCCAATGTTCCCGAAGGATTGCCATCCATGGAATGGCCGTGTGGAAGCGGCACCCATCACTTATGGGAAGGACGGTTGTGGGTGTCAGCATTGGTTGCAGGTGAAAAGAGATCCAGTCATGCGGATTACGGAAACTACGAGTTTCATCCGTCAGATGGATCGTCATTCGATCTTCCGGCCTATCCCTCCAAGTCCGTGGAGGATAGCTACACTACATTCGATGATTATTACGGTCCTCACACCACAAAAGCAATGGGTATCAGGATAAACCAGCGGGGACTTACCTGGAGTACTCCTGAATATGACGATTTTGTCATCTACGAATTAGAGATCATAAAGGATCTTGGCGGAGATGATTACAGCGGATCAGAACTCAACGACTTCATTGTTAGTTGGGTGTATGACTGTGATGTAGGTACCGGTACAGATCCTAACAACCCGCACATTGACGATTTAGTGGACTTTGACGGTTGGGATGGAAACAATCCTGCCAGCCAGATCACTTATATGGAAGATATAGTTGAGAATGGTGATCTCGATGGCGATGGTGATATGGAAGGGTATGACGGCTTGGGTATTCCGTACGGTTGGAAGAATGTAGGGAGTCCTTCTACCTCTCAGCCGAACTATGATGCTTCGCTAACTTATCCGGATGGGTTCTACGATGAGTATATAGTCTTCATTCCCGAAGATCCATCAACTGCGCCCATAATCCACTGGCAGGCAGATGCCTCTAATCCTGATTACGATGCTGTAGCAGGTGAAATGGCTGTTATCGGCGAAGACACTCTGCGAGGGTATGTGGTACCAAGGAACATGTCTTATATGTACGATGGCGACGACCCGACGAGTCCTGAGGACGACACCAATGAAAACACGTCTGTTTCGGGTTTTATCGGCGGCATGCTGATTTACACAGATTACTGGAAATTGTACGGTGCTTATAATGATACGGATGATGACACTTTAATGCGGGTCTTTACTCACCAGTGGTGGAACTGGGAGTCTGATCCGGGTTCGGATCGTGATAAGTTCGACTACGGCATGGGACAGCATCAGGAGAGTCGGGGAAACAAGTTTATGCCACATCCATTCAACGTAGGAGCTCCTACGTTTGATTACCGCTTTATGTTAACCACYGGTCCTTTTGAGTTTACCCTTGGCGATACACTTAGATTTGTATATGCCGCCATCGTAGGCGAAGGGATGGCCGGTCTGCGGCARAATGCCGATAACGCTTTAGCAGCTTATTATGCCGGYAGTGAAAGTAATCCATACAATCCGACGGCACCGCACGAAGATGTACATTATCTGCTGCCCGTTCCTCCGCCTGTTCCGGTTCTGGCTTACAGTGCCATGGATCAGGGTGTCCGCCTGTCATGGGACAACTCGGCTGAGCTTGAGGTTGATCCGCTGGTAGGTGCAGCCGACTTCGAAGGCTATCGTGTCTATCGGGCTACATTTAATCCGGAAGGGTGGGAGATGATTGCCGCCTTTGATAACTACGATGGATTTGTCTATGTGGTTGACTTTTCCACTGGTGATACACTTTATGAGGGTCAGATGTTCGATTTGCCTGATTTGGAGCACAGTTGGGTGGACACCCAAACAACATTTTACGTGTTAGATGAAGATGGCAATCAAACAGCATTAATTGAGGATATATCTAGACCTATTAATAACCTCCCTTACTATTATGCGGTGACAGCTTACGATAATCCTGCTGCTCATGGTAAACCTGAGTTTCCGCCCATTGAATCATCTAAGACAAACTTCAAAACAGATCCATCCACGGGAGCGCCTACTCCGGTTTATCCCGGGAAATTATATGATGCCGGTGAGGTATGGGATGGACGCGAGGTATCTGTATATCCTAATCCATATCGGGGTGCATCATCGCTGGAAGCTAAATATGAAGACAAGATCAACTTCACCAATCTTCCACCAGCAAGCAAGGTATCCATTTTCAGTCTGACCGGAGATTTGATTATTGAAATTATGAATACAGAAGGAAAAGGTGATCTTTCGTGGGATCTGGCTTCCCGGACGGATTTGGACGTGGTAAGCGGTCTTTATATATATGTGGTAGAAAGTGATGTTTCCAGTTATCCGAAAATCCAGCGTGGAACCTTTGTGATATTGAGGGGTGACTGATGTTGAAGACTTTTAGAAAAACTTCGGTATTAGTTGTTATGTTAACACTGACAGGTCAGTTACCGGCGGCGGCCGATATCAGTGATGCATTTACGGCTAAAGTCGGATTTGTGGGCGCCCAGTTCCTGAAGATAGGAGTTGGTGCCCGGGGTTTCGCCATGGGTTATGCTATGGAAACGATTGCGGATGACGCCTCGGCTGTCTTCTGGAATCCGGCTGGTCTTACATTGGCGGAGGGCCGCACGTTTTTTGTGTCTCAGACGGCCTGGCTGGCAGGGATCGAGCACACTGCACTGGCATTTTCCATGCCTCTGTCCCGAATTCCTGGAAACATTGCCTTCAGCGCGGTGTCACTCAGTTCCCCGGACATGCTTGTAACCAGCGTGAGCGATCAGGAAGGTGCATTAGGCAATACTTTTAATGCTGTCAATTATGCTTTAGGTATCGGTTATGGCATCAAGCTGACAGATAAATTTAGTTTTGGAGCCCACGGGAAAATTGTTCATGAGAACTATGCCAACGGTCTCGGTGAAGAAGATGGTTACGGAGCAGGAACGACGTGGGCCGTAGATGTTGGCACTCTCTTCTTAACAGGCTATAAGACACTTCGCCTGGGGATGTCAATTCGGAATTTTGGGCCGGAAATGCAGCTGGGCGGCGCATTTATTGACTTTGATGAAGGCGATACGATTACTACCACAATCGAAGAGCCTGATCCGGACGGGACGGGTTACATTCAAGTGGAGGTGCCAGATCAACTTCGGTTCAAACCCCACAGTCTGCCGCTGACGTTCCGCTTTGGCATGTCGGCTGACCCCATTAATAAGGCGGGTATGAAACTGACTGTATCAGTAGTAGGGGAACATCCTCCGGATAATGCTGAGCGGCTAAACTTGGGTGCAGAACTGACATTCATGAAATTTTTTGTGGGACGGGCCGGATACGTCATGAATCACGATTCTAGAAACGCCCTGTCATTTGGCTTTGGTCTTGACAGTTTCCCGGTTGCCGGTGTGGGACGGCTAACGGCCGACTTTGGTCTGACGCAGTTCGACCTTTTCGATCCTACCTGGATGGCATCCGTGGGATTCCAGTTTTGAGGGATAAATGAAGATGTATAAAAAGAGAGCAAGACTGACGATTCTGGTACTTTTCCTATTGGTGGGATTCCTACCCATGACGGCCAAAGCAGATTTRGGTCCCCAGGTAGGTGAATCCTACATGTTTTGGTGGAGTGACCAGGGCTTCTTTTCTACCTACTTCCAATCCAGCGCTACCCTGAATGCCATTGGAGAAAACTGCTACGTCTTTACTGAGGATGCTCGCATCCGTGACCTGGCTATTGCTCCGTGGGATCAGAACACTGTTGTTGCGACCACCAACTCCGGTGTGTTCGTATCCAGTGACGCCGGACTTACATGGTCTGCCATGTCGGGTTCCGATGGTGATGTCCTACCGTTTGAACCGGTTTCCGGCTTGGTGAATGTATCGGCACCTGCAGATCAGCATGTCCATGCTATTTACACGGTGGCATTCGAGGATTCCACCAGGTGGTGGGCTGGAATTGAGGGCGGAGGTACAAATGATGGCGGCAGTAGTGGGCAGAAGACAGTTTTCCGTACTACGGATGCTGCAGTAGAGTGGAAGAAAAAAGCTACTGGAATGCCTACGTTTGACGGCGAAAGCTCAACCGTTTACGACCTGCACATTATTCCCGGAACAGATGAACCGTTTTCTGCCGGAGAGGGTGGACTTTTCTGGAAAAGCGGATTTTCATTTTCGAAGCTTAATCAGGGATTCCCTGCGCCCGCCACAGCTGATTGGCCGAGTATTCCCGTTTATGCACTCACTATCTACGACTCCACGGTTCTGGTGGCAGCTACGGATGCTGGACTTTTCCGAGGGAATGCTGACGCCGAATATGAAGACAAACTTCCTATCGAGGGAGGTTCTGTCACGGTGGAGACATCCTTCTTGACGTATGTTACGGAAGATGTTCTCGATTCTGTGCAAACAGATTCTTTCACTCTCGATTGGGACACAGGTGACACGGTATGGTTCTATGAATATTTTACCACTATTGACACCTTAAGCTGGTATCTTGCCTTAGGTCTCGACACCGCATCTTCCGCTGGAGTCTCCATGTCAGTAGGGCAGACGCTGAACATTTATGATGCTGCCGATACGGTAATGTGGACCGGTGAAGCGGCGTTCAATAGTGATCTTGGGATTTACACAGTTGACCTGATGAACGAGAACGTCTATTACTTTAACGAAAACAACTTTGATGATGACGATGACGACAGCACCACCTATAGTGCAGATTATGATATCAGCGGCGTGACCGTTTATAGTACAGGCACCGAGGCGGTTTCCGCTCTGGCAATCAGCTCAACTGGGACGGTTTACTACTCTTCAGCTTCCGGTGTTTTCTCAGTGAGTATTGATGGTGGAACTCCCACTGATCTCAATTTGGATGACGTAGAAATATATTCGCTTGCTCTTTCGGCGGATGAAGGGACGCTCTTCGCCGGTACATCTGAAGGTGTACAAAGTACGAGCCTCTCTGNGCGNMKSCRANCNGGWCNTGRGKTMMMGMCGRANMRTWCRYACGCTTAACACCGGGGATTCACTTTCTTATGTGATAACGGCTCTCGCAGTGGCGGATGACGGCACCATTTATGCCGGAAGCGGAACCCCGCCGCTGGAAGATCCACGCATTGTGAAATATCGGCCCGGCGGAGTCCTGAAGTCAACCGATGACGGAGCTACTTGGACGCCTATGAACATTGGTCTGACTCATCGTTCATCCAATTCTGATGATGTGGCTGCCATTGTGGCCAGCATGGACAGCACCATTGCCGCTGACTCTACACAAGGACTTTATGATTTTATGGCTTCTTGGTTTGGCGATACTCCCGATATTGACGGTGATGATAAGATTGTAATTTTGGTGGCTGACCTGGGCGACTACGCTTACGGGACTTTGGGTGACTTGGTAGTGGAAGGACTTTTTGATCCGGTGGATCAGGCCGCGCCCGATGTCCAGCCATACAGCAACTATCTGGATATGATTTATGTTGACAGTGATCCTCATGATCCCGGCACGGCTCAAGAGGGGATGGCCCAAGCCATGACAGGCCTGATCCAGTATAACTATGATACAGACGAGGAGGACTGGATAACAACTGGCCTCCAGCATTTTGGGGCCTATGTGGCGGGCTACAAGTCTGTGGCGAGTGATTTTTCCGTAGTTAACGGAAATAGTCTGATGATGGGTGATGAAGGACTTTCTGCTGAATACGCTCAACTCTTTACCCTGATGGAATATCTCTACGAGCACTATTTTGGAGATAGTGCGGAAGTCCAGATGGCCGCTGTGCTGCAGGATACCGCTAATGGTACGGACGGCTTGGATAATGCGCTCATTGCCGCTGGTGCTTCGGGCGGCTTCGACGATGTTTTTGTGGATTATTCTATCGCTGTGCATTTCGATGACAGCACAGGACTCAACGGTGGTCTTTACGGTTTTGAAAATCTTGATATCAGTGTGAGCACTTCTACCTACCCGTGGGGGACAACCTCAGGTACCGCTCCCTATCCCGGCAGTTTCAACAGCTGGTCAGCTACTTATCTCCAATCAGAAAAGTGGGTTGAAGGGAGCAGCGGTTGGAGTGATAAGGCCCCCGCTTTCAACGCGGCGACGCTGATCTTCAACGGTTCTGATGCTAGCGATGTCTCTTTAGCTGTCATCAAGCAGCTGAACAAGACCACACGTGATACGACTGCAACTGTTGCATTCGCTACATTAAGCGATGATCAGAACCGGGCTGTATATACGGATTGGGCCGATTTTGGAGGAGA
Source organism: Fidelibacterota bacterium (assembly GCA_002402135.1). Classification (GTDB taxonomy): domain Bacteria; phylum Fidelibacterota; class Marinisomatia; order Marinisomatales; family UBA2128; genus UBA2128. The sequence continues at coordinate 39,205 of NVVH01000011.1, forward strand.
CTCCCTGTATGCGGGAACGGATTCCGCCATGGCAATACAAGACTCATCTGATTTAACAAATCCTTATCAGTATTTTGCCATGATAGCCGTCTGCCGCGACGCCGGCTCTAATGCTGGTGGTGGTTATATAGTAGATGACGAGACGGCAGCGCCAACTCTCTTTTCCATGCAGGTGAGCCAAAATCCAGACCTTGTAAACTTCCTTGATATCTACAGTTTCAGTGATGAGCAGATTTACAGCGACGGAGCATTTGGTAATTTGAGCAACGATACCGATGAAGGTCCGAAGATTGATGTGAAGGACGATACCAGCACGGTAACATCATTCACAGTTCCACGGTTCTATACTTCTGACGCCGGCTATGTTTACCAGCAGTCATTTGACCTGGCCTCTCTGCTGCCCACAACTGTCTCGGAGTTCTGGTTTGTTGGTTACGCCGAGACCATCGGTGGTAACCAGGCCGATTCCGATTCCACTTTAGTGACGGCAGTGAAAGGTTCTGCTTCCAGCAGCCGACTGCTGATAAGTGATTTTGGCAGATTCTCGCTCCTTGTGCCTGCTGGTGCTGTGGAAGAAGATGCTCTCATTACCGTCATCAGCGACTCCCGTGAGACAGCTCTCGAAGGCGGCATGATTGCCATGGATAATGTCCTGGTGATTGGCCCGGCGGGAATGGAGATGGAGGAGAGCTTCAGTCTGAGCATCGATTTGACGGACGTGGACTTCACCGGTATGGATGCGACCAAGCTCGATATAGTAGCGGTGAGTGGTGAAACGGTGACCTCCCTAGAGGCRACTGTTGACCTGGACCGGATGACCGTTTTTGCTGAGATCCCCTCTGCGGGCAGTTACCGCTTCGTCTGGAATCCATCTAAGGAAGGCACGGCCGGAATTCCTGAAACGTATGCGCTCCATCAGAATTATCCGAACCCGTTCAACCCGACGACTAACATCCGGTTTGACATGCCCGAGGCCGGAATAGTATCACTGAAGATTTACGATGTGYTGGGACGTGAAGTGATTACGCTGATGCATGATGAAATGCCGGCGGGTCAACACGCTTATTCCTGGAACGGCAAGGACATGTACGGTCGCATGGCAGSCACRGGAATCTACTTCTACCGGCTGAAGACCACAGGTTACACAAAAACCCGTAAAATGTTGTTGGTGAAATAATTATGAAAAGACAAAATATAATCAAGTTAATTACAATTTTCACAGTCATTGGTCTGGCATTCTGGGGCTGTGCCAAGGAATTTAGCGACGACGTCCCTGCTTCTTATGACAGCAGTTTAAGCATGCTGGATGAAGCGTGGAGCGCCTACAGTACAGGAGATTATGAAAGCGCGCTGGAACTGTTCCAGGAAGTAGGCAGGCGCGATGCACTCAGCACAGATGCCTATCTTGGACAGGGGTGGTCATCCCTCCGGCTGGAAGGGTACATTGATGCCCGGACTGCATTTGGTGTGGTGCTGAACCTTGCCACAAATGACGGCGATGACGYTTTTATGGCTGACGGCTGGGCAGGACTGTTCCTCATTGAACTCCAGGAGCGGTACAACCTGGAAACTGATCCGGAAGCAGACCCTACGGATGATGATCTGATTGATGCCGCCGAAGAAGCGCTGGTTGCCGGTGAAACCATCCTGTCATACAATGCAGCATATTCTACAACTCACGATGCAGAATTTGACTACCTGGAAGTACATAAAGCCCTTGCACAGACCTACCTCTTCCTCCATAGATATGAAGAAGCACTGGAGCATACCGTTGAGTATCTTGAAKCTACTGTAAACGGACTGCTGGCCGGTGGMAKCTTYACGGTYGAMAKTGCCWCAKMCAYTCTTGTACCWTATGCAGATGCGGATGGCAATCTGCAGCTRTTTRCCSTGGATGAGGAAGACGGAACTCTTACCTCAGCGGATCTGGCYGCAGGCGTCATAACACTTGAGTCTCTGACGGATTTAAACGGAGACTCCATATCTGATATACTTGATGATATCAGCAGCTACCTGTACGAAGACAACCTCCTCTACTTCGCCGATGACTATGACTATCCCAGCGCCACAGAGTCTCTCCCTGTTTACAAAGTATCACATGCACAACCAGGGGAGCCGGCCAGTGCGTATTTCGTGGTGCAGACATCTAATCACGGGATTTACAATGTTTCAAGCGCTATATTGACTACACAGGAAGATTCTGTAACCTGGTTCATTGTGGATACCACCCAGATGCCAATAGACACATCGTTAGCTGATGGCGTTTATGAACCTGATCCGTGCTGCTACTTTTATTCTGATACAATGACAATTGATGTAGACAATGATGTTTCTGGCGCCGTTTGGACCTCTTTGGACCCCAGTACAGAGGTGCCGGTGGATCCTGATGCTACCCTGGATGGTCCTGATGCTAGTCAGTTAGCATACGATTACGACCTGATTGAAGTAGCAGACAATGCAGTAGGTGACACTGTTGCTGTAACATACAGTTATGGAAAATTTTCACTGAGCTATCAAAAAACAGATGATTTTGTGTCGTATCTGGCTTACCTTAATAGTAAGCTCAGTGTGGGGAGCTYCAGGTTCCTCGTCGAGAGGTAAGGAATACGTGATACAAATCATACTTGAAATAGGGGATGTGTGGGTATATTTACGCAAAACTCACAAATCACTTTCATAACGAAGGTAAGGAGAAAGAAAATGAAAAGGATAGTTAATAGTTTGCTTGTCCTGACTCTCCTCTTCTGCTGGACCACGGACTTGAGTGCCGTGAAAGATGTGTTGAAGCCGGACGGCTACTTCACAGCTAAGCAGTTGAAGGAGATGGACATGGGCAGCAAGCGTATGCAGGAAAGAAAGGCTGCAACGTCCGAGTCCAAGGAGCGTTTCGATGCTATGAGAGAGCAAAGCGTCTCTGGCGCTGGMAATTCAACCAGCAGCGAACGCAAGGATCTGGGTGATGATGTGGTSCCTCTGAAGGTTGACCCTTCAGCAKCTCAGAGTGAAAAGAGGTTCCCGTCCGAGATCGCGTACGATGATGGATCCACAGGTATGGGGGGCTTCATCTTTGAAGATGACAGTGCCTCTGTCTGGTTCCGCCCTCTGACAGATGCGTATTTCACCGGTTTCGGCATGTACTTCTATGACGGTACAGAACTGACAGGGACTGACGTGACCATCGAACTCCGTGATGTTTTGGATGGACCTATCGAAGCTGGCGAGGGATCCGCAGGCCAGACGATTGACGGAAACGGTGACTACGATTTCAGTATCTATAATGAGGGAGTTGCGCCGTTCCATGGCCCTGTGCTGTGGTCATACACCTTTCCGCTCACCGCGTCGGATGTCTACCCCACTTGGTTTGAGGTAGAAATTGCCGAGGCTGACTGGGTAGATGTGGGCTCACGCGACTTTGCCATTACTCTGGSAATTCCTGGTGCTGATGAAGCCGATCTTCTATACTATGCCGGTTATGGCGGCTCAGGTGTTCCGTACAACCACGGTTTTAAGTGGTATCACACTGGTGGCGGCTACTGTGCACCTGACCCGTGCTGGACGCCACGTCTAAACTTCGTGATTCATGCCAATGTGGATTACTACGGTGACCCGCCTCCGTTTGTCGAAAATGTACAACAGCTGGACGATGTCTACTTTTCATGTAGTCCAGGTCCGTACGAAGTGACCGCCGACATCTACGATATTGGAACGGCTGATTTCGCCGGAGCGCTGACATCAGTATTGTTCATCGTTGATGACGGTATGGGTTTTGATACCACTGACGTGAATGGTCAAAATGATCCCACAGTTGGCGGTACCTATACGGGAACTATCCCGTCTATGGGTGCTGACGCTGCAGTCAATTACTGGTGGTCAGCTACGGATAACGGCTCAGAAGCTGAAGGTGGCGTAGATCATACTGCCGATGGACAGTTTTCACCAATTCCATTCGCTGTTCACGAAGCATCTGGTGCCAATGTGCTGTTACTTAATGACTCTGGGTCAGATGCTGACTACATGGCGGCTGCCACTGGCTTCATGGATGCGGTAGGTTATCTCAATGATGGCTGGAATACAGCTACCATGGGTACTCCCGGCGCTTGCGAGCTCGGTAACTATGGTACCATTATCATCGGTCAGGGCCTCAACAGCACTGGTTCCTTTGCTATTGATGGTTTTGAAGCGGCCATCATGGCGCACATGGATGGTGGCGGMAAATTCGTCCTCATCTCTGATGATTACATCTACGGTTTAGGTGATCCAGGTGGAGCGTGGACATCAACAGATGCTTCCGCKTATCCATTCCTGGCTAACTACCTCCATGTTGCTGACTACTGCAGTGACTGTGTCGTCGATTCACTTTATGCTGGTATTGACGGTACGGTTGGTGATATGCTGGGTGAGTTTGAAGCTCATCCTSMGTGGCCGGATCACATAATTGGTGATGATGATACTTCTCCGGCATTCATGGTGTGGAGTTCTGATGATGAGGAGTATATCCCCATCGGTGGTATACAGTTCAATGATGGCAGCGGTGCCTTCATACCGTGGGAYATGGACTTCGCYGSGGATGATATACAGRKWGGTTTTGCTGCCAACTTGATGGCGTTTCTCGGTGAAATGACCGGACCCGCCTTGTCAGCAGTTGCAAAYCCYWCCTGGGGAATCCCAGCAGGTGATCATAACCTGGACTTCACCTATAGCATTGGTGACTTCGACGGTTCAATTGCGGATGCTTCTGTGGTCATCTCTGTTGATGATGCGCAAACGACTCATRATATGGSCGATAACGGTGACGGCACATGGAGTGTATCTGTCTCTGTCACATTAACTGATACCAGTTTTGGGTCTTACTATGTAATGGCGCACGATAATGAAGGCAATATGGGTAKSTCTGCCGACGGATCCTTCTACGGTGTGGATTGGGAATCTATGGGTGGCGAGATCCTCTACATGCAGGATCACTATCCGCCCTATGATGGTTACGGTCCCGGAGCTGCCGACAGTGTCCTCATGGCTAATCTGGATGCAATCGGAATTAGCTATGACAAATGGGATGTTGGTGTAGACGGTCTGGCCGATAACGGTACGGTGATGAGCAACTACGCAGGTATTCTCTATGCAGGTGTCTACGACTGGAATCTGTGGCCGGATGCTTCATCAGATCACCCGTTGACCGCTTATGTTAACGGTGGTGGTAACCTCTTCTACACTTCCGAGGAGGTACTTGGTGAATACACCGGTTGGGAAGATATCACATTCTCGCCAGGGCATTTCGTATATGACGTGCTTGGTGTAGAGTGGGTCGGCAACGACTAYAACTATGCGGCTGTTGCAGCTTACGACGACGGCGGAGCAGGCCTGATCGATGGTTTGAGTGAAGATGCCATCTATCTGGATTCTCTTATGTTCCCGCTCACAGGTGTCAGCATGGCTGACCTGTGTGATCCTGTAGGCTACGGCACGCCGGACATGCTGCCGCCTATCTTCCTGGGCTTGTATGCACCGCCCAACGGCTACTATGCAGGTTCGCTAAACGGTACAACGGCATTCCTGGCCTTCATTGTGGCTCAGATGCCTGATGATCAGCAGCAGATTCTCATCGGTAACTGGATGAATACCGTGTCCATTGACAATGATGTTGACGGTCTACCGCTTGAGTTCACGCTACATCAGAACTACCCGAATCCGTTCAACCCGACAACGACTCTGTCGTTCGCGATTCCCATGGATTCCAAGGTAGATCTAGTGGTGTACAACCTGCTTGGTCAGGAAGTAACCAGGATCTTTGATCACAAGCTCATGCGGGCTGGTGCTCATGAGATCGTCTGGGACGGTAAGGACAATTTYGGYAATCCTGTTGGTACAGGYCTGTATGTCTACAGGYTGAATGCCGCGGATAAGTCTGCCGTTCAGAAAATGATGCTGCTTAAGTAATTCAGCGTYAAGACTAGTACAGTCTAAGATTACTGAATAAGCCCTCTCCCTYGCAGGGAGGGGGCTTATTCTTTTTTTAAAACCTGTCAGTTGCATTTTGAGTTGTCTTGCCTAAATTCATTTGGTACAGTGTGAAGAAGTATATGCTGAGACAAAATCATATTTCGTGGATTGTTATCACTGTTTTTCTGACTGCGCCCTCTCTGTCTCCCGCCACATGGGGGACAGTCGCCGGTCGCGTGGCCGATGCGGTCTCCGGCGAGCTGCTTACAGGTGTGAATGTCATCATAGAAGGGACCGACCTGGGAGCAGCCACCGATAACGACGGCCGATTCCTGATTATTCGTGTGGCACCAGGAAAGTATCGCATTATGGCCTCCATGATCGGCTACCGCAGGCAGGTTCAAGAAAATATTGTGGTACACCCCGATCTGCGAGCCACAGTGGATTTTCAGCTGGAGCAGGGCGCAGTGGAAGGTGAACCGGTGGTAGTGGAAGGGAAGCGAGGTCTGCAGAAGGACATCACCGCTACTACCCGCTTTATGGACGCCGAGAGAATGGAAGTGCTGCCCATCCAGTCGTTCCTCGATGTGGTGGAGCTACAGCCGGGAATCCACGAAGGCCACGTCCGGGGCGGGCGGAAGTCAGAGCTCCTCTATCTGGTGGACGGTATGCCGCTGCAGGATGCCATTCAGGGAGAAGTTAGCGCCCAAATCCCTAATCAGGTAATCGCCAATATCTCAGTGCAGACAGGTGGCTTTGCCGCCGAATACGGGAATGCCATGTCTGGCGTGGTGAACATTCTGACGCGGGAAGGGCGGGATGCCTTCTCCGCCGGTGTGGAGCTGCAGAACGAGAGTCTCCTGGATAATCTTACTCCTTTCGACGGCCAGCCGCCGTACAATCAGCGGGTGGAAGCAAAACTGGAGGGCCGGCTCTTTTCCACGGGAGCATTCGTCTTCGGCTCGGCNAACTTGAACACGCCTCTCTCKCCGTGGAAACATGAGGAGTTTGGTGAGCGGCGGTCAGTCTTCCCGGACGGGGAGAGCTGGGAGCTGAACTCGTTAGTGAAGCTACATAACCGGGTGGACTCGCCGTTYCGCATCGTGCTGACGGAGCTGGTGTCGCTGCGGGAGTGGACCGAGTACGAGCACCGCTGGAAGCTTAACACGACGGGACTGCCGCCCCGGCGGAGGCAGAGCTACCGGACAACTCTCTCTATCACGCAGACTCTTTCACCGGAYRCGTTTTACCACCTGAACCTGGGTCACTACTTTGTACTGAAGTCGGTTCTGGGCCAGGTGACGGATCTGGTKGAGTTCTACCGCGTTGATGAGGATCAGGGTGACTACGTTATTTCTGGCGACTACCCGTGGTGGATGGATCACGAAGAGGTGCAGAAGATCGTCAAGTTCGGTTACGTGAACCAGCTCAACCACTATCACCAGCTCAAGACTGGGCTGGAGCTTACCCAGTACGATCTCTACAAAAAGAACCTCCTCATCCGGGAGCTGCCGGCTATTGATCCTGAGTTCCGCCGCTACGTCACCTACAATTCCGAGTATGAGTACGATCCGTGGATGGGGGCTCTTTATGTTCAGGACAAGATGGACTACGACCAGATGGTAATCAATGTGGGTCTGCGGTACGACTACTTCGAGCCCAAGGCGTCTCGCCCGGCGGTGGAGCAGCAGATATCCGAGGACTTGACTGAGTGGGTCATTAATCACGACAGCACGGCGACGGCGACGCCCAAAAGCCAGTTCAGCCCCCGCATCGGTGTGGCGTTCCTCATCGGTCCCGATAGCGAGATGCGGGTGAACTACGGGCATTTCTTCCAGATGCCCGCTTTTGAGTACCTCTACACCAATTCCAATCTCAATACTGCTGCCGGCTTCTCTCCAGTAACACTGGGTAATCCTGACCTGTCGCCGTCCCGGACGGTGGCTTACGAGTGGGGCGTTCGGGCTCATGTGGGCGAGTACTCTATTATAGACGCCACCATCTTCAACAAGGATGTGGTGAACCTCATTGACGTGGGGACGTATCTCGATCCTACCGCCGCTGCTGGGGATATCCCGGTTTCTGGTTTCGTGGAATACCGCAACCTCGTCTACGCCAATATTAAGGGCGCGGAGTTTGTCTTTTCCCGAGAGCTGGCAAACGGGATCGGTGGGGAAGTGAGCTATACTTACATGTCAGCCGTAGGGACCGGCTCCAGCGAGCTGACCTCTCTCCAGCAGCTGAGTGAGGAGTACCAGACTTCCAGCTCTGCCTTCCCCCTGAGCTGGGATCAGCGTCACGGAGTGGTGGCCATACTGGAACTGGAGCGGAAGTGGCTCGGGCACCT
>NVVH01000047.1 GCA_002402135.1 Fidelibacterota bacterium
GGAATTTCCATCCAAAGTAAAATGGTTTTATCAACGCGGAAGTAGAGGTTGGTCTGATAGGTCAGCCTGGTCAATTGATACTTGGTTGGTAAATAATTTAATACCAATGTTAGAAAGATTGAAAAACAATAAACAGGGTACACCAATATCAATGTATAGAAAGGGTAATCAATTAACAGCGGAATCTGAAATAAAATCCGAGAAACCGAAGAGTGAAAAGGATGAGTCATATCGACAAGCCCCTAATTTTACTCTTACAAATCTGGAAGGTGAGGAAGTATCACTTTCAGACTATGAAGGAAGAATAGTTTTCGTCAACTTTTGGGCTACTTGGTGTGGTCCGTGTAAGGCGGAAATTCCAGGTTTTATAGATTTACAGAATAAATACAAGGACGATCTCGTTATTCTTGGAATTTCAGTTGACAGACGACAGACAAGAGATCGAGTGGCTCCGTTTGCAAAAGACTATAACATAAACTACCCTGTACTCTTTACTGATGGAAAAATAGAAAAGGACTATGGAGGAATCAACGGAATTCCCACAACATTCATACTTGATCGGGAACTGAATATAGCTCAGGAAATAGTGGGTTATAGATCTGATGCAGTTTTTGAACAAGCAATTAAGTCCCTTCTTTAACAAAACTTTGCCAACAAACAAAAATGATGAAAGAAGTTAATCTCTTCTCAGCATTTATTTTATTACTTCTCCTTTCAATCAGCCTGAAAGCTGAAGAGAATTACTGGCAGCAGTGGGTCCACTATGGTATGGAAGTTTCACTTGACACTGCCGAGCACTCCCTTAGCGGTACTTCGAATATTACTTATGTGAATAAATCACCKGATTCTCTTCATAGAATCTACATGCATCTCTATCCCAAYGCMTTCCAGGTGGGATCGGTCAAATACCGTGAATATMAGCGTGGGCACTACARTGGYGGWATWTCTGAGGAYAAGCCMAGCTTCATCCGCATTGATCGCTTTGATATTMAGAATGGCGATACAACTGTTCCGATAGAAGTGAAAATTGATGAYACGATTCTKGAAGCMGARCTSCCSTCRCCTCTCTCACCGGGAGATACGCTAACCTTCGAACTCGATTGGGTGCATCAGGTGCGGGAGCACAACAACCGGGCAGGCTATAAAGACGATCAATACGACTTCGCTCAGTGGTATCCGAAAATGGTGGTATACGACAAGCACGGCTGGCAGAATATCCCKTTCCACGCTATTGGTGAATTCTACGGTGAGTTTGGTACCTATGAYGTAAAAATTGACGTTCCCGGCGGTTATATCGTGGGAGCTTCCGGTGTGGTAACCGATGGAGATCCCGGCTGGTCAGCGGTGGCAGTGGATACATCCATTGAACTTGATGAGTGGCTGGAATCCCGGGAAGAAAGCACCACCGATTCTGCAGTGAGACGTTTGGTCACGTTYCACGCTGAGCAAGTCCACGACTTCGCCTGGATTACATCTCCCAACTTCCTTTACGAGTCCGGCGAATGGAACGGCATCGATATCCACGTTCTTTACGATTCCGAGAAAGGACGAGATTGGACCAAGGAAGTGGTAAAACGGGGAGAGCGGGTACTGGAGTGGTTGACCACAAAATTTGGTGAGTATCCGTATCCGCAAGTGACTATTACACACGCCATGCTGGGTGGTGGAATGGAATATCCTATGCTGGTGATGAACGGCAGTTCTTCAGAGGGGCTTATTGCACATGAAATAGGCCACATATGGTTTTACGGAATTTTGGGAAACAATGAACATGAAGAGGCGTGGTTGGATGAAGGATTTACCACATTCCAGACCGGGTGGTACATGATGAACCAATACCCTCCTGACGGCAGAGGCGGATTGGGAAATGATTTTTTTGGGAAGATGATGCGTCTGCAAAAACTGTTCACCAGCAATTCATCGGTGGAGAGTGCCCAGTGGGATGTGGCCAGTTTTGTCACTAGGGGCTACAACACTCCAATCGCGGGCTCATCCCGAAAATCTCCAGGTTATTCGGTTTACAGCCAGAATGCTTACAGTAAGCCGGCCATGATGCTTTACAACTTGAGAGGGTACCTGGGCGAAGAGAGATTTCTAAGCGCCATGCAGTCTTACTATGACCAGTGGAAACTGAAGCATCCTGATGAGGAGCGATTTCGCACTGCCATGAGAGAAGCGACCGGCGAAGATTTGGATTGGTTTTTCGATCAGTGGCTGCACGAAGCCGGATATGCCGATTATGCTCTCACCGGCTGGAAAAGCAARCGCCTTKYAAGTGGTGAATATGAAGTGACTGCATCCATCCTAAACAAGGGGACCATGGCGTATCCGCTGGATGTGGAGGTGGAACTGGCGAATGGAGAGAGCTACCGCCCGGAAAGGTGGACGAATTATATCAAYACGTGGAAAGACGATTACACGTTTACCGTTCCTGGAAAACCGAAGCGTATTACCCTCGATCCGGACGACTGGATTCTGGATGTAGATCGACGTGATAATTCTTCCGGTTTCACGCCSCATCGGTTCACTCTGCRGATGAATCCAATACCGGGAAGTCCCAGGGACGCTTATCTGATTGCGGCATTTCCGTGGCTCACTGGRTATCATCAGCTGGACGGCTGGAAGCCGGGGTTGAACTTGGGCCGTTCCTACGGATTCTGGACATCTCAGGTAATGGGCATGAGCTACGGTGTAAAATCACAGGCTATTTTCTGGCATCTTAGATCAAGTCACGATATGCGCCGTATCCTTCCTGGACTAAAACTAGAGTGGCAATTGTCAGAATTGGAAGGTGTCCGTGGTGCCGGGATTCAGGCCGACTATTCGTGGAGTGAGTGGTACGGTTATCCTCCTAGATACAGTTTTTCCGGCGGCTACAAAATTACAGAAGCCGACAACTCCGGCTACACAGATCTATATGAAGCGGGTAAAGTCGGTCTGCTTTTTGGTAGATTTGAAGCGTCTGCAAGAGTGGGAGATTTTGGTGGAAGTTTTTCTATCGATCTCGCTTCCTCAGGCGGCAGTGTAAGTGATTGGGATTTTTCCCGGCTGATTGTGGAAACCAAACTCCGAGGATCGTGGGAAAAAATTGGAGTGGCAATGCGATTCCTGGCGGGAGGGACATCTTATGGTGAGAATGGCATTCCGGGTCAGGAGAAGTTCACCGTTCAATCCGCCGGAGCCGGCGACTACTTCCAATGGTCTCATCTGCGGCATCGGGATATTCTCAACGGATTTAGAGACAACTTTCACATTTTCGGTGACGCCAATCTCCGAGGATATTACGCTCACGGATTCGAAGGTGCGGAATCAATCGTTACCGGCAGTCTGGAAGCGAGCTATAAACTGCTTTCGTTCYTGAAGTTCAGGACATTTTTTGACGGCGGTTGGCTCTGGAGCGAGTCGGACGRTTTCGAAGGAGATCTGCTCATGGATGCTGGTATTGGATTTAGCGTTGGCCCAGATTTCAACTTCAACGGTTCGCAGATTGGATTCAGGATTGACTTTCCCTTCTGGCTGAGTGAGCCCATGGCAGGAAAGGAATCGATTGATCTGTCACGGTGGGTTATCGGCTTGCAAAGAGGTCTTTAGAGTGGTGTGTAATTGAGGATTAAATTTGCAATTGATAAGAAAATCCAAAATTTCACTAACAGCTGTTTTCTTTTCAATCGTCTTCATTTGTTGTGAAAAAGAAAGTACGACAGCAGATGAGGAAAATGTAATACCTCAACCTCAAGAATTTATAGAACTTACCGACTTCAGCCGGGCAGAGTCTTGTCAGCCCTGTCATCCAGTGCATTACGAAGAGTGGCAGAGTTCTATGCATGCGTCCGCAATGAAAGGTCCACTTTTCCATTCGGGCTGGGAGGAAGAACAAGCTCATAGACCAGAAACGGGTGAGCAATTTTGCATCCAGTGCCACAATCCCTATTCCTACGTATCTGGTAGTGAAGTGGATACGGCTATTGCTCTTATTTCGGAAGGCGTCGGCTGCGATCTCTGTCATTCAATGGTTGCTGTACATGAACAAGTTGTAACTGAAGACAATGTCGCTGCTTCAGCTGACTATTTCCTAAACGTTGAAAGCGGGATGAAATTTGGAGGAATAACTGATCCGGTAGAGAACGGATTTCATGGGAGCATGGGCCTTTCAATGTTTAACTCTTCAAGCATGTGTCTCCCTTGTCATAATTTAAATATTCGCGATTTGGATGCTGAAATAACATTTAAGGAGTGGGCAGAATCAGGTTTTCCGGCTATATCTATAGAGTGCCAAACGTGCCACATGTCTGATTACCAGGGATATGCGGCAGATCCCGCAGCAAACCCTGGAGTCTCCGAGAGAACAGTGCATCACCACGGCATGGTTGGAGTTGATTTAGATCTCTTAAAATCGCTGACAGATAATCCACAGGGTGAAGCCGTTGTCGCCATGCTCCAATCTGCTGCTGTCGTAGATTTAACCAGCGGACCGACAGTTGAGAATGATACTCTCTATTTTTCCTTGAAAATCGAGAATTTGACTGGGCACAGTTTCCCATCTGGAGTATCATTCGCAAGAGAACTTTGGCTCGAGCTACTGGTCTTTGATGAGTCTCAACTCTTTTTTTCCTCAGGTGTATTGGAAAGTGACAGCAGCGATTTAAGCAGTGATGTGGAAATCTTTAATTCCGTTCTTTACGATGAAAATGGCAATTCCGGGGTCAGTGTAACTGATGTAATTTCCATGACCAATAATTCTCTTCAAACCAATGAAGCAAGAGTGAAAACTTTTTCTGTACCTATAATGTCAGTGGGAGATTCTTTAATGGTTGAAGCTCGATTGCTTTTTCGGCCATTTTCGCCTTCTATTTTAAGAGAAAATCATTCAGATCTGTTAGTCAATCTACCGGTAATCACTGTTGACAGTCTTTCTTTCAATTTTACTATTCCTTAATTAAGAGATGAACAATGTTGGGATTTTTTAGAAATTCACTTTTATTTTCAAATTAAACTTCGCTCTGGTAAATTAACTCGATTGCCCCAAAATTAGTCTGAAATTTGATGTAATCTCCGTCACAATCAAATCCAAGGAATCATATTATTTTTGTAGAGGTTAATTAGCGAAAAAACCTTAAGTTAAATTACAATCAAAAAAGCGACTTTCAAGAACATTGACAAAAGGAGAGCACWCTAAAGGAATGAGGAGAACACTCACAATCTGTCTGGCACTGTTTATTGTTATGGGAACTATTTCTGCTAAAGAGTGGAATTCCACTTCTTCCGCAGGAGAAGATCAACTTTACATTGAAATATTAGTATCATCTCTTGATCATAATGAACTGAGATTAACCCTGGATGGATTTTATACTGAATCCATTGTTATCGAAGATGAGTCTCATATTATTGTAACCCATTCGGACGCTCCCGCATTCCTGACTAAGGGTCTTCCCGAACTGCCAAGGGTGAATCGCAGTCTCATCATACCAAATACCGGGACGGTCGAAGCGACAGTTACATCGGTAGAGTACATGAAATTCCAACTCGGTCCTGTTGCCCCGTCCAAGGGRAATCTCTTGAGRACTCARAATCCCGARRATRTTCCGTTCACGTTTGATGAATTTTACCAAACTGACGAATGGTTYCCTGYTAAAAATGTTACTGTAAGTGATCCCTTTATTTTCCGMGGTATCCGAGGAGTTAACGTACAGTTCCAGCCGTTCCAGTACAATCCAAAAACACAAATCCTCCGAGTAGTAACTGAAATGACAATAACTGTTGAAGCGGTTGCAGGAGATGCTCCCAATACTATTCTCAGGCAGAGTACAATCCCAGTGGATCGCGATTTTGCGAATATTCAGCGTGAGTTTTTCGCTAATTATRACGGAGTTGAAGAACTGTTTTATGAGGGGATAGAAGAACCGGGACACCTTGTAATCTTAGCTTATGATGATTTCGTAGATGCAGTTCAACCGCTAGCGGATTGGAAACTTCAGAAAGGGATACCAACAGAAGTTTTCTCTATGAGTGAAGTAGGGGCTACTACATCTGATATTCAATCGTTCCTTCAGTCGAAGTATGATACCGGACAGCTTACCTATGTGATTCTCGTGGGAGATGATGCCCAGATTCCAACGCTCTACGGTTCAACAGGTGCCGGATCAGACCCATCTTATGTTATGCTGGACGGCARCGATTATTATCCCGATGCGTTTATCTCCCGTATTTCAGCCAATAGTGCAAGTGAAGTTTCAGATCAAGTGGCTAAGTTTCTTGCTTATGAAATAGAACCTCCTGCAGGAGAGTGGTTTAGCAAAGGTACCGGTGTTGCCAGTAATCAAGGGTCGCCCACTGATGCTGAGCGAGCGGAGTGGTTGAGAGATATGCTGCTGGACTACAATTACACTGAGATWGATCAGATTTATGATCCGGGTGCATCTTTGAGTGAGCTTGTAGCTGCACTTAACGAAGGTCGTTCAATATTTAACTATCTCGGGCACGGTTCAGGGACTTCCTGGGGTACAACGGGATTTAACAACAGCAATGCTTCATCCCTCAATAACGGTATCAAGATGTCTTTAGTTATAGATGTTGCTTGTCTGAATGGTCAATGGCACGGGATGACCTGTCTGGCTGAAGCTTTCCTTCGAAATCCTAACGGTGGAGCAGTGGGGATGTTCTCTTCATCGGTTAGCTGTGCTTGGGTACCTCCCACAGTTATGCAGTATCATATTATTGAACTCCTGGTAAATGATCAGCGCAATACCATTGGCGGATTGACCATGCACGGTTCTATCCACACGCTGGAGGCCTACAATGGTGGTTCGGAAGGTATTGCCATTGTTGAAGAATACATWCTGTTTGGTGATTGCACTTTGCCAATAAGAACWGCARATCCCGATATGWTAACCGCTGCCCATGATCCTATCATTCCCCTCGGTTCAACTTCTTTTACTGTTCAGACTACTCCCGGTGCCTTGGTAGGATTGATGATGGATGGAGTCCTATACGGCTCTGCTATCGCAGGCGCATCCGGTGAAGCCAATATCGAATTTGAAGATGCCCTGTCTATTCCCGGCGAAATGACAGTTACGGTGACTGCCTACAATGGTTTACCGTATATAGCTGAAGTTAACGTCATTCAGCCTGAAGGTCCATATTTAGCATATGAATCCTATACGGTAAATGATATCAACGGTAATTTTGACGGCACAGTTGATTTTGGTGAGACTGTTRACATGTTTYTGACTRTTACAAATATAGGAGTGGATGATGCTTATAATGTGGCWGGAATAGTCACTTCCGAMGATCCATTGGTGAGCATCTTGGATAGCGAGATTACTTTTGGCRATGTTGCTTCTGATGAAACTGTAACCAGTCTTGACGAGTTTATTTTTACTGTTTCTGAGGATACWGAAGATGGCCACATTGTACCGTTTAATGTGGTTGTAACTGGCACAGACGGAACCGGCGCTGAACTTGAATGGGAAATGAACTTCACGGTAAACGTTGAAGCTCCMGTACTGAATTTTGTCAGCTACTTCCTCCAGGGTACAGGATCGGGTGGAATCTTTGATCCCGGTGAAACTGTAGAGATTGTGGTTACTTTGGCCAACAATGGAGCTGAAGGAGCAACGAACGTAATGGCCGTAATCGAAGAAAGTTCAAACTTTATTACAGTAGAAGACGGTACATCTTATATGGCGTCAGTTGCTTCAGATGGTACTGCAGATAACAGTGCAAATCCGTTCATCGTTTCTGCTTCCAGCAACACTCCGATAGGGACAGAGGTGCTGTTTACTTTAACTGTGACTGCTCAAAACAATTATACAATTGAGGAAACATTCTCGCTCATTATCGGTCAGAATCAGTTCTTCAGTGAAGATGTGCCCTTGGACTTTGGGCTCGAAAACATTGAAAGTGTCCTCAATATGCCGGTTTCATTTCTCATCAGTGATATCAATGTTATGGTAGATATTACCCATCCGTTTGTAAGCGATATCCAGTTAAAACTTCGTTCCCCTGAGGGTACAGAAATTGCACTGGTTACCAACCAGGGCGGTTCGGGAGATAATTTTGAAGAAACTATCTTTGATGACGAGGCGGAGACACCTATCGGGAGCGGTCAACCACCTTACAACGGCAGCTTCCAGCCGGAAGAGCCGTTGGCTAACTTTAACGAAGAAGAGTCTCTCGGTGAATGGACGCTCATAGTCATTGACACCTATCCTTCTGCGGATAACGGCACTCTCAACGCCTGGAGTCTCACCATCAGCGGCCAGAGCTCATCTCCCTGTGAGAAGGGTGACGTTAACTCTGACGGTTTTGTGGATGTGTTTGATGTCATCAGGACAGTGAATATTATCCTGGGCATTGACACCGATCCGACAGAAGAAGAAATTTGCGCCGCTGATTATGACGACAACGGAATTGTTGATGTATTTGATCTGGTAAAAATCGTCAACTTTATTCTTGGCATCGGCCAGGCGAAAGAGAACTCTCYGGCTACATCTGCTGTATTGATYCAGCGAGGTGAGACTGTCTCTATTGAGGCAGATGGTCCAGTGGCAGCAATTCAGTTCGCCATTAAAACGGTAGGAGAGGTTACACCTCTCGCTTTGGAGGGGATGGAGATCGTTTTTAATCGTATTAATGAAACAACAGTTAATCTGATCATCTTCAGTCTAGAAGGCAGATCAATAGAGAAGGGAAAGCTTCTGACGGTTGAGRATGACTATTCCCTGAAGGAAGTTATGGTTTCAGACAGGCAAGGTGAGAGAGTAACTGCTGAAATCAAGGTAGTTCCGGAAGAGTTTGTGCTGTATCAAAACTATCCGAACCCATTCAATCCAGCCACAACTATTTCCTATGATTTGCCTGAGGATAGTCATGTAACATTGACAGTGTACGATGTCCTCGGTCAGGTGGTTGCTGAGTTAGTAAGTGGCGATATAGTTAGTGGTCAACATAAGGTCGTGTGGAACGCGTCCAATTTGGCGAGTGGAGTCTATATTTACCGATTGACTGCTACAGGTGCAAGCCAAACTTCCAAAATGATTCTAGTGAAATAATGTGATAGGGCTCAACGTTATGTCATTAATAAAGAAAACTTCGTTGTTTTTTTAATGTCGATGAGTAAATTGGATTTAATGATTTATCTTCGATTCTTCAATTCAGTTAGGTATTAACAGTTAGTTAAGGAGGAGTTAAAAATGTCACGTACTCTTAAAGGAATAGTTATCGCGATCTTTATAATGGGATTTGCGTTCACAACTTCAGCACAGGAGGCTCCAACCCTGACTGCTACCGGTGCTGAAGGAGAGGTGCATCTGGAGTGGACATCAGTTTCAACCAGGGTTGGAAGTGGAAGTCTTACTATCGAAGGTCAGAAGAGTGTGCTGCCTGAGATATCAGAAAAACCAGAAAACTATATACAATACGACCCAAGTGACTATCCCGCTCCGAGACAGGGTGGCGACACGATTGAAGAAGCAACTGTAATTGATGCTCTGCCATATAACAATACGGGTACCACTGCAGGTTACAACGACGATTATGATGAAGTCTGCCCTTACACCGGCAGCACCTCTCCGGACGTGGTGTACAGCTATGCTCCTACTGTAGATATGTTAATAGATATCAGTATCTGTGAATCTGCGTATGATACCAAGCTCTATGTCTACGAGAATGACGCTGGAAACAACATA
>NVVH01000048.1 GCA_002402135.1 Fidelibacterota bacterium
ATTCCATTGAACTGATTTGTATCCATCGGTCTGTTGGTCATTTATTAGAGTTTTAACAACACGTCCTATCATATCATAGATGGTGATATTGACATTGCCTTGAATAGGCAGGCCATAATTGATCCTGGTAACAGGATTGAAGGGGTTGGGATAGTTTTGATATAGCGAAAATTTATTTGGTCTTAAATCATCATCGACAGCGGAATCTGTCTGCACAAATTTGTATATCGTTCCATCAAATGAACAGATATACAGTTCATTATGCTGGTCTACACCAAAGGAAGTGACGGAATATGGCCCCAAGTCACCAAGGGTACTTACTTCAGGGGGATTTCCTCCTTCGTACTCCAATGACCAGACATCTCCGTACTCAAAGTCAGCGAAGATATACTTTCCGTAAAGGTCTGGGACCAAACTTCCCCGATAGACAAAACCCCCGGTGATGGACTCGCCGACATTGTGGTTGTATTCATAAAATGGCATAATGAGTCCGGCGGTATCGCAGCCGACGGGCGGATCGTAGCAGTGAGCCCCCTCCATAATGTTCCAGCCATAGTTTCCGCCTACCTCTAATAAGTCTATTTCTTCATACAAGTTCTGGCCAACATCCGCAATCCAACAGATATTCGTGACAGGATC
Source organism: Fidelibacterota bacterium (assembly GCA_002402135.1). Classification (GTDB taxonomy): domain Bacteria; phylum Fidelibacterota; class Marinisomatia; order Marinisomatales; family UBA2128; genus UBA2128. The sequence goes on from NVVH01000048.1 coordinate 640, forward strand.
GAAACTGAACCGCCACGGGTTTCGAAGACCAAAAGCATAGATTTCTTCTCTATAACCTGTCCCCACAAAAGGGTTATTATCCGGAATTCCATAGTTCAGCACTTCGTCAGGATTGTCTACATCAATCCGTAGCATGGAACTGTGAAGGGTGTTAAGATTTTGTCCATGCCCATAGGGATCACCTCCCGCCCCGCCATCACCCATCCCAATGTATAAATAACCGTCTGGGCCAAAGGCGATCTGACCACCGTTATGATTAGTAAATGGCTGGTTAATTTCTATGATTATCTGTTCTGATAAATCATCGCCAACATCAGGATCATCCGCTGTTACCTGAAACCGGGAAACCACTGTTCTTAGTGGACCTGATGCTGTATAGTTGACAAAAAAATAGCCGTTATTTTCATAGTCAGGGTGGAATGCAAGGCCGAGAAGTCCCTTTTCTCCTCCGTAATTAACCCGGTTATGGATATCAAGAAACAAGGTGGTTTGTGTCACTTCCGGATCATTTTCGAAGACGTAAATATATCCCTGCTGCCGCACCACGAAAAGGCGATCAGAACCATCGGGTGAATGTTGAAGATCGACAGGACGTGTAAAAGATAAATTGGGGAAGGCCACCTCAATATTCACCTGACTAGTGGCAATCGAAAAGGGTAAAAGTAAAAGCAATATAGGTGAAGTTAAAAGTTTATCCATCCAATCCTTATGAATATGGATTATTCAACATAGACCCTAATACTATCCACCTTATCATAATAGTGGCCATAAATCACCACCATTTTTCCTTTCATTTCAGGTAAGAAACCTACCATTGAATACCCGACACCATCTTTGGTATAGGATGATGGATTGACTATTGGATAGACATCGGTTCTCATGCCATCACTCCAATAATATGTGTCTTTGGTTCTCCAAGTTATTTTTTCGGTTTGATTGGAATAAGTGGTTCCCTTCATTTTGAAAATTGACTGATCAGTTTTGGAAACCTGAATATGGTAATCACCATTTTCATCAATACTCATTGGATAGCTTCGTTCATTCAGCATTTCAATAGTGAATGATTTACTATCTTGTCCGAATAAAACTGTTTGGAATAGAAGGAGTGTGATTATGGCTTTTAAAAATATCAAAACGAGTAATTAAAACGTCATTCTGACGGCGTTCTGGATCTTCCGTATGGTGAGCAGAGCGTCGGCTCCGGCTACCGTGTCTGTATGGCGGAACTTGCCGGTAATATCGGCGGTCATGATTCCCCGCTCGGAGCAGAGGGCCATGGCACTGTAAGCCGGATGTGTGCTGGAGACATCACTGAAACGGGATTGTGGTTCGCCAAAGTATCGGGTTTCAAGTCCGGGATCGCCGGAAATGGCAACCAGCATCCGGGCTACCGCCATGGCGAAATCAAGTCGCAACACAGTMTCTTCCGGRTGGAASTKGCCATCGCCCYGSGGYTCCATGACGCCCARWYTGAGAGCRTCACKGATCCACCCCTCAGCCCAGTGACCCCGAACATCAGGAGGCATGGCGCTGTTGCCCTGGCGATTTGCATCGTCAGGTGAAATAAATTGATTTCCACTTGAAGCAGTCATATTGTTGAAAATCTTGGTCAAGTTCAGCTCTTCCACAAAGAGCGCTGCAAGGTCAGCCCGAGTGATCTCGAAGACGAGGGCTATCTTCTTCCCGGCAGCTGTGCCGGGATTGGCTCTATTGATCTTATCGGAAAGCGMCCACATGCCGTCTGCCTTGCCCGAGTAGTCGCCTTTGCGGTCAATGACCAGSCGGAAYTGGGCTTCAGCCCCGGCGAAATCGTAGTTGTAGAAATGAGCTTCGCCCATATAGTACTGAGCTCCTTCGTGATTTTTATCCCGATCCAGGGCCCGTTCGAACTCTTTGATAGCTTTTTTATGCCACTTCTTATACTCTCCTCGGTGAGCGATCCAGAGCCGCCCGGCCAAAACGTGAACGTCCGCGTTCTTTTTTCCCAGATCAAGAGCTTTATCCATCTGCTTCAATCCTTGTTTCAAATCACCGTTTAATCCTGTAGCAAGACCAAGCCCCGCCCAGCCCAGCGCGAACTTTTTATCGAGAGCGATCGATCGATTGAATTCCTGGTTAGCTGAGTTGTACTCCTTGTCCTCTAAGTAGCGCATCCCGGCMCGGTAGTGGGATTCAGGTGTGTCGACGTACGATTGGGATGTGGCTTTGGGTCCGCATCCGGCAACCAAGAGAGCAAGAATTAGTAGAGACGATAAGGTCAGATATTTTTTCATAGTGCAGTCCTCTGATTTGACAGGTATGGGAATATAACGGCTTAGGGGGTGAAAAAAAATACCTTTGGAGCAAAGAATGACGGCTGTCACAWAGYAGGGATTCCTGTTGAATTTCATGGACGATGGAGATATATTGACGCCGGCTTACACTACTATGATTAATGTGGGGGAATATGTAATGACTACCGCAAGGTTGTTTTTGTTTCTTTTTGCAACCACCGYCTGCCTTACAGCCCAGAGCAGYACCATTACTGTAGARGGGATGGGAATGTCTGAARATGCCGCTRTTGAAAATGCWAAGCGRAACGCTGTAGAGATGGGCATCGGAACGATCATGTCTTCRGAAACCSTWGTSAARAAYTCAGTAGTYTTCTCCGAYRATATCTACGCCAAAGCCATCGGCTACGTAAAAACTTATAAAAAGGTAGATGGATATCAAGGCTCTGATGGACTGTGGATTGTAACCATCGAAGCTAATGTGACGGACATTCTTGATGAAGTGCTTCAAGATGAACTGGCCATTCAGACACTATTGAACGCCATGGGACGGCCTAGGCTTGTGTTCCTGATCAGAGAAGAAAACCTGATCGACAACACTCCTACGGACTTTGCAGAGACCAAGTTGCTGAAAATGTTTAAGGACAAGGGATTTAATGTGGTAGATCGCCAACTGGTAGCTGCCCTGAAGGTGAAGGGCGATCCGGATTATGACAGTGCCTTGCAAGGCAATGTGGCTGCCGCGGCACAGATTGCCAGTCAGTTAGGCGCTGAAATTGTAGTGATCGGTACTGCTAAGATCTCTTCCGGGGGCATTGTTGGGGCAGGGGGCAAATACGCAATGACTTCCGGTCAAGCTGATCTGAATGCCAAGATTGTCCGTGGTGACACGGGCGAGATTCTGGCTATAGTGCCTCAGGCTCATGGGGCTACCGGGCACATTTCACCCTCTACAGCGGGAGTCAGAGCCGTGAATTTAGCTGCGGAGATACTTGGGGATGACATTATAGGACAGCTTATCCGGAAATGGAGTACACAACAAGCCAATGCCATCAATGTCTACCTGGTGCTGAAGAACTCTGATTTCATGTCGTACATGAACTATGGTGCCTATCTGAAATCACAAACTATTCCCGGAATTCGCAATGCCTTCGATAAGGGACTCAACGAAGGTGTGGCAGAGTTTCACATTCTTTACGAGGGGAAGTCCCAAAACCTCGCCATGCAGCTTATGCAGATGCAGTCAGATCTGGTCCAGATCAAGATCACCGGACTTTCCGGAAATCGCATTTCTGCTGAGATAATACAATAATTCTTGGAGGATAGAACAGTGAGAATAATAATATCTTTAATGTTTGTTCTTGGCTCTTTTCTCTCAGCCCAATGGGGGTGGGGAGCAGATGACGCTGTAGTGGAAGTGGATAACGGTGCCATGAACTACTCTAATGGCTGGATCACAGCTACGGGAATTGGAGGGATCAGTCCGCTGGCCCAAAATCCCGGTATGGCAAGGGGTATGGCTGTTCGTGCAGCAAAGATAGACGCCATGCGTAATCTTTTGGAGACGGTTTTGGCTTTGACGGTAACATCAGAAACTGCAGTTAGGGGAGCAGCAGTAGAGAATGATGTCATCAAGACTAAGGTAGAGGGAATGGTGAAGGGAGCCCGAATTCGAGATATTAATGAAGATGGACGGCATGACACCAATGATTTTCGGTATTTAAGCGACACCTCCATAGAAATTGAGATGGAAATTCACATGTCTGGAATCTCGAGCATTGTGCTGCCGCCAGCGGGCTACGCGGAAGCTCAAGCAGGAGTTGCTCCGCCATCTGCTGGAACATCTGCCCCTATCTCCGGGTCAACAACTGGATTAATCATAGATGCTCGCGGCGTCGGTGCCCGTCCGGCCATGTCACCTAAAATAGTCGACCAGAACGGCGGAGTCGTGTATGGTCCCAGCAGTTTTACCAGAGATTACGCAATCAAATTTGGAGTGGCCGGTTATTCCAAGGATATTGAAACGGCCAAAAGTGATCCCCGTGTGGTGGGGAATCCTTTGATCGTCAGGGGAATCGGAGTACAAGGGTCAAACGGGACGGATATTGTTGTGGCTAATGGTGATGCCGCGACTATTCGCCGGGCTGAATCGTCAGGCAAAATTCTTTCCAGCTGCAAAGTGATGATTATACTGGACTAATTAAACAGGAGGTAGAATGAAACGACTGACTGCATTGGTGATACTGTTTCCGTTGCTGATCTTTTCTCAGGATCAGGGTGAGACCGTAGGTGTGCCGGAGACCGAAGAGGAAGGTGTTGAGGATATTGGCCTGAAACCCGGTGATGATGCACCGAAATTTGCACTCCGTACCACAAATGGAGATTACGAGCTGCTGAGTAAATGGTGCGGTGAAAATCTCTCCCGTCCTGCGTCGCAGCCCATCCGTCATGTGGTAGTGGCGAGCTTTTTTGCTACGTGGTGTCAGCCGTGCATGAAGGAATTGCCTCATCTGCAGAATCTTTACGAGAAATATCAGGGGCAGGATGTAAAGTTCTTCCTCATCGATATCACAGAAGCGACTCGCAGTGTGGAAGGATTTGAGCAGTCACCTCAAGCCGGTCCTTTCCTGGCAGAAAAGGGGATCACCATTCCCACTTTGATTGATATCTACGGAATGGCGAAAAGAAACTACGGCGCCACCACGCTACCGCGGTTGTTTGTTATTGATAAACTACGGAAGATCCGTCTTCACCAGGCGGGCTTTCATGAGGGAGAGGATTTTGAGGGGAAATTATCAACGCTTGTTGATGAACTTTTAGCAGAAAATTTTGAGAAATAGCACTGAAAATGTTGGAAATCTGCTAAATGGAAAATGTTACCTGGCTCACAGACAATCTTTGCTTAGAATCATAACTTTAGGAGTTAGCTTTAGCTATGAAAAAATTATGGACTAAACCGATAGCGCTTCTGCTTTTGGTCTCCATGTCCTTCTGGCTGCCGGTTAATGTTTTGGCCCAGAATGGTGGAGTTACCGAAACCCTGCATGGTGAAGGTCCCATGGCCGTCGCCATTCTCGACTTGGAAGGGCGCGGTATCTCCGAGATGGAAGCCCAAACCCTTACCGATCGTATGCGTTCTGAGTTAGTTAACACTGGAGCGGTCACCATCGTTGAACGGAGCCAAATGCAGGAAATACTGGAGGAACAGGGTTTTCAGCAGACGGGTTGTACATCTGATGAATGTGCCGTGGAGGTTGGTAAACTCCTAGGTGTGCAGAACATGATAACCGGTTCCATCGGCAAGATCGGTACCAGCTATACTCTCGATGTACGCATGTTTGTGGTGGAGTCGGGTGCCATCATGAAGACGGTAAACCGTACTTATCGGGGCGAGGTAGACGGCCTGATCATGGAAATTGAACGGCTGGCATGGGATATTGTGGGCATAACGCCTCCGGCGGAGAGGTTCCCGGATGATGTTGCCGCTGATGGTCGATCATATGTGCCTGCAGCCCCAGCAGCCGAGAAAAAGAAGAGCAGCAGGTTGGTTTGGATCGGCTTGGGAATAGTGGTAGTGGGTGCAGGTGCGGCAGTTGCTCTCGGCGGGGGTGAAGCAGCAGGGCCTACGATCATAACAATTGGTTCACCACCGGAATTTCCTTCGGTACCGTAGACTGCCACAATGTTGAAAAATGTAGGGACAGAGACACCGATGACTAGAAAAGTGCTACTTTTCTGTTTGGTTCTTCTTGTGCCGACATTTATGCTGGGGCAGATGTCTGGCATCTATGTTATCGGTACAGGAGGAAGTTATACTACATTTTCTACTGCAGCCAGTGCCCTGTCTAGTAGCGGTGTTGACGGACCAGTCACATTCAATGTGCTSAATGGTAGCTATAATGGCGATTTTAGCTTAGAAACTATTTCCGGCACCAGTGAAACCAATACCGTTACCTTCCAATCGTATTCGGGTAATGCAGAGGATGTTGTCTTAACCGACAGCTACTCTTATGCGGGCTATGTTGCCCGATTCAATGGCGCAGATTATGTGACTTTTAAGAATATTACTTTTGACCGCAGCACTACGGGTTCTAATTATACAAGATTAATTGAAATCAGGAGCGGCACAGATTACATCACCTTTGACAGCTGTGTTTTCAAAGGCTATAATCACAACAGCGCCAGTACCAATCATAGCCTCATTTATGCATCTAATTCACAACAATACGATGGGATTGTTATCAAGAACTGCACTTTTACCAATGGCGGCGGTTATGCCATTGATCTGCGTTATGGCTCTACAGGCGGCACCGGCCTGGAGATCATCAACAACACCTTCACCGATACCTATGGCGGCATCTACGCCAAATATTTTGATGCTGTAACGATCCGGGGCAATACCATAAAGGGCGATGGTATGTATGATACGGGTATCCGCCTTGAATACTGTGATGGTGCCAACGTGGTAGAAGACAACCAGATCAACGCTCCTGACCTGACCTATGGCATCTATATCACTCTCTGCCAGTCCACATCAGGGAGTGAGGCCAAGATTATCAATAATCTTATCAACGCTGAAGATTACGGTATCACCCTCTACCAGTATAATACCTACCAGAATGTTTACTACAACTCGGTGAAGGTAAGGGACAATAATGCGCTCTATTATTATTCTAGCAATGACCTTTGTGACAGTAGGAATAATATCTTTTATTCTGCATCTTCAGCCACCCCTGCTTTGTATGTATACAGTTCAACCGGGTTTACAGGCAACTATAATGACCTGTTCAGTAATTACACCTATCCGGTKTACTACGAGGGYAATNAAAWCNTTTRCTGARWACCAGGCCACGGGCAATGGRGCCAACTCKGTNAASTWKGAACCGGTATTTGATTCAGACAGCACCCTGGTGCCCAGGAGGCTGGCACTGGATAACCTGGGCACACCCATTACCGGCATCACCGATGATATCAACGGTAGCACCCGTTCCACCACCACGCCGGACATGGGCGCCATTGAGTTTACCCCCACTGGATCACCCTTAAGCGGCACCTATACCGTTGGCAGCGGCGGGAATTACGCCAGCTTCCAGGCCGTCAGGGATGAGCTTACGGCCAAAGCAATTTCCGGCCCGGTAATATTTAATATTCTTGCTGGCACCTATGATGAACAAATAATGTTGAACGAGGTGGTTGGCGCATCGGCCACGAACACGGTCACCTTTCAGTCTGCAGATGCCAATGCCGACAGCGTGATCTGGCAGACTACAACCAACAACAGCGTGAATTATGTGTTAAAGCTGAATGGCACCGATCATATTACGCTGAAGCATATCACTTTTAAGAACCTGGGCGCTTCCTACAGCCGGAAGATAGTCTTGTCCGGAGTGCTGGACAGCGTCACCATTGACAGCAGCAAGTTCCTTGGGGTTCAGTCTAGCTCATCGAATCATTCATCGATCTACGGCAGTGGTGCCGATGCGGCAGGCCTTAAGATCAAGAATAATACCTTTACCAATGGTGGCTATTATGCCATTTATTTAAAGAGTAATAACACCAGCAGTTCGCCCACGGGCCTGGAGATCAGCAACAATATCTTCACCGATACTTATAGCGGCATCTACGCCAAATATTTTGATGCTGTAACGATCCGGGGCAATACCATAAAGGGCGATGACATGTATGGTTACGGTATCCGCCTTGAGTACTGCGACGGCGCCAACGTGGTAGAGGACAACCACATCAATGCTCCGGATCTGACCTTTGGTATGTATCTTAATTACTGCCAGGCCACATCAGGGAGTAAGGCCACCATTGTCAATAATCTGATCAATGCCGGAGATTATGGCATCTACTTATATAATTACAATAATTACTATAACGTTTATTATAACTCGGTAAAAGTGCTGAATAATAATGCCCTGTACTATTATATCAATCCTGAGGGTAACGTCTTTAAGGACAATATCTTTTATACCCAGTCTGCCAGCAGCACGGCACTATATGTCTATAATACAACCGGGTGGAGCAGCGACTATAATGACTATTTCAGCAATTATACCTACCCCATCTACTTTGTTGGCGATAAAGATTTATCCGTTTTCCAGGCTTTTGGCCATGCAGCCAATTCGGTAAACCTGGACCCGGTATTTGATACAGACAGCACTTTGGTACCTATGATGCCTGCCCTGGATAACCTGGGCACACCCATCAGCGGCATCACTGATGATATTCACGGCAGCACCCGCTCTACCAGCACGCCGGACATGGGTGCAGTGGAGTTTACTCCCGCTGCCGGATCAGCCTTAAGCGGAACCTATACCGTTGGCAGCGGCGGAAATTACGCCAGCATACAGGCCGCCAGGAATGCTATTACTGCCTATGGAATTTCCGGGGCAGTGACCTTTAACATTAAATCAGGGACTTACTCAACACCTGTTGTGCTAAACGAAGTATCGGGCGCATCGGCCACGAACACAATCACCTTTCAGTCAGCAGCAGCCAATGCGGACAGCGTGATCTGGGAGAATACAGGTAACAGCAGCGGGTCGAATTATGTGATAAAGCTTATTGGCGCAGATCATATTACGCTGAAGCATATCACCTTTAAGAACCAGGGCTATGCTTACAGCCGAAAGATCGTCTTGTCCGGGGTGGTGGACAGCGTCACCATTGACAGCAGCAAGTTCCTTGGGGTTCAGTCTAGCTCATCGAATCATACATCGATCTACGGCAGTGGTGCCGACGCCCCAGGCCTT
>NVVH01000001.1 GCA_002402135.1 Fidelibacterota bacterium
GGGATGAGGTGTAGATTTGGATATGGAAAACACAAAAATTAATATTAAAGAAAAGTTCATAAAATTTAATGACTATTGGAGTCCAAAAGTTATTGCTGAAATGAATGACTATCAGTTTAAACTAGCGAAAATTAAGGGTGAATTTATTTGGCATAGTCATGATTCTACTGATGAAGTATTCATGGTAATTCATGGTGAAATGTGTATCGAATTAAGAGATGGTTTAGTAAAGTTGTCAAAAGGCGAAATGTATGTCGTCCCAATGGGAGTAGAACACAAACCCTTTGCAGAAAAAGAATGTAAAATTATGCTTGTTGAACCAAAGGGAGTGGTTAATACTGGTCAAATGATGGATGATTTAACTTCGCCTAATGATGTTTGGATATGATTAACCCCCACCCAAAGGGATAGGATAAAATGAAAGTTAATAGTGACCAAGAGTTAGTTTGTGGAATAAATACCATAAAAGAAATTATTTCTATAAGACCAAAAAGTGTTGTGAGCTTATTATTACAAAAAGAAAAAAGAGGTCAAAGATTGACACGACTGACTAGCTTGGCTGAAGAAAATCGAATAGAGATAGTCGAGCAAACCGATGACTTTTTTAAGAAAAACTTTCATGATCAGAATCATCAAGGGGTCGCGATTATCTGCAACAAGCGTCTGGAAGAAAACGAAGACTTCATCCATAATTTACTCAATAAAGAAAATATTCTAATTCTAGTTCTAGATCATCTTACCGACCCTCATAATGTAGGTGCTTGCTTAAGAAGTGCTGCTGGGGCAGGAGCGGATGCCGTGATAGTTCCAAAAAATAGATCATGCCATTTGACTCCCATTGTGAGAAAGATTTCATCTGGCGGCTCGGAACTTCTCCCCTTTATTATTGTCACAAACTTAAATAGGACGCTAAAAAAAATAGCAGACTCAGGAGTTAAGATTATAGGATCTGCAGCAGATTCAGGAATAAATTACACAGATATAGATATGAAGGGAAGTATTGCACTGGTCATAGGTTCTGAGGATAAAGGCATAAAAAGACTCACTAAAGAAAAATGTGATCAATTGGCTTCGATTAAAATGCCTGGTGGCATCGAGAGTTTAAATGCCTCTGTAACAGCTGGAATATTGCTCTTTGATTACGTAAGACAAAATAACAATCCTAATAGTTAATTATTTCTATAGAATACTTCGATGCTCGCACAAAGAACACTCTCCAATTCAATAAAAGCTTCAGGCATAGGCTTACACAGCGGCAATCCATTTACCCTTCTCCTTAAGCCTGCACCACCAAATACGGGAATTATAAAGATACTAACCTCACCGTGTTTGAACTGAGAGCGGTAGGTGATTAACCCCCACCCAAAGGGATAGACTCTTCTACAATGCAAAAAAGCCCGCTCTCTTATCGAGAAACAGGCTTTTTATCATGTAGCGGGGACCGGATTCGAACCAGTGACCTCCGGGTTATGAGCCCGACGAGCTACCAGACTGCTCCACCCCGCGATCAGTTGAAATTAACACTTTCCTGCGAAAATGCAAAACTGTTAGTCGTCGGAAAAACGGATTTTTCCTGAAGTTTAGGCATTTGCACAGGATTATTACGATATTCGGTAGGAAAATTTCAGAGGAACTCCAGTGAAGTCAAACTGAGTCCGGAACTGGTTTTCCAGATAATTCTGGTAGGAGACCGGTATGAGTTCCGGCCAGTTGCTGAAAATGGCGATTCGCGGCGGCCGCTGACTCACTTGCGAGCCGTACTTAAGTCTGATCTTTTTCCCTTTCACTGCCGGCGGTTGATACTGCTTTACAGCTCGATCCAAAGTCTTATTGATGATACGAGTCGAAATACGCTGACCCCACCGYYKMYGRRYRTYCRRSSATAGCGGCATYAAYTTKGARAYKCKCTGTTTYGTTTTSGCGGATGTAAACATCATGGGATAGTCTTCCAGCGAYTTGAACAGTCGTTTTATCTCCTTCTTGAACTCGTCCATTGTATTGGTCTCTTTCTGGATGAGATCCCATTTGTTTACAGCTAGAATGAGTCCGCGTCCGCKATCAATTACCTGTCGAACAATCTGTTGATCCTGCTTATCAAACCCCTTGTCAGCATCCACCACAACGATGGCAATATGTGCATCATCAATAGCGCGAAAAGTGCGGAGATTACTGTAGAACTCAATGCTCTCTCTCACCTTGGCTTTCCTCCGCATCCCTGCGGTATCTACCAGCACGATGGTCTTACCGTGGTACTTTATACGCGAATCAATAGAATCCCTAGTGGTACCGGGGATATCAGTAACGATGGATTTATCCTCACCGAGAAGAAGATTGGTAATGGACGACTTCCCCACGTTTGGCATGCCCACGATGGCTACCCGAATATCGTCCGGATCCTCCGCCTTAGGCAAGGCAGAATCACCAAGAGCTGCCACCACGTTATCCAGGAGATCTCCTATTTTCCGRCTGGAAAGTGCCGAGACTGAAATCAACTTTTCAAGACCAAGACGGTGGAATTCGTGTTCTAATAAATCCTGTTTATCACTGTCAATTTTGTTGACTAGAAGCAGATAATCTTTATCAGATCTGCGTATTATGTCTGCCAGAACTTCGTCTGTTGGCGAGATCCCATCCCTCCCATCTACCACGAACAGCAGGAAATCAGCTTCTTCCAAAGCAATTTCAACCTGTTGACGAACGGCAGAATCCATAATATCCGCTTCGTCAGGAATATATCCGCCGGTATCGACAAGTGTGAATTCCTTGCCAGTCCACTCAACAGGTGCGTAAATACGATCACGGGTTATCCCTTCCTGTTTATCTACAATCGCTTGCCTTCTKCCCACAAGGCGATTGAAAAGAGTAGATTTTCCAACGTTAGGTCGTCCGATGATTGCTACAATAGGTTTAGCCATAATTGTTTACTGTTTTCAGTTGTACATTAAATTTTCAGATGCAGGATTTACTATCAGTARGAGTTGWGCACCCGAAGGGGATCGAACCCTTATGACGAGCTTGGGAAGCTCGTATGTTACCATTACATCACGGGTGCAAGTTGTAAGAATTTAGTCGAATATTTTCCCCTGTCAAAGTTACTTAAATTCCATTTCATCCACGAAAGAGATGATGCCGCTCCCATCGTGATAGGCATAATACATCCCTTCGGTGGCATAACCATATCCGATATTACTRTTATGATCTACCGCAATCAGTCCATATCTCTTTTGTGAATTTTTCGCTTTTGCGATCGTTTTTTGTACAGCTTCATTCAGCGACATACCGTCTTCAACTCGAATTACAATTCTTGCAGCGACTGCATCATTTACAATYTCTTCGCCAATGCCGGTGCAAGAAACTCCGGCTAAAGATGATGCGTAATTCCCGGCTACGGTRGCAGTATCACTTACCCKACCGGGAATCTCATAACCAATTCCTCCGGTAGAATTTCCAGATACGATTTTTCCACCCYTATCCAGAGCTACTGCACCCACTGTCCCGTGGTTTCCTTTGCTTCGATTCTCATACTCTGCAATCCTCAATTCTGTTGTAGGATCATGCAAATCAACTCCACGGTTTCGGCAGAATTCCGTCGCAATCTTTCCTGCTAGTACGGTATGTTTTTCACGAGACAGCATATCTGCAATGTCAATTGGATGCCTGATATTTTGAACATTTATAACTGCAGAAAATATTCCTGTTGAACTATCCATTAGCGATGCAGACATACGTATTYCCCCATCTGCCTGTAGTCGTGAGCCCGTTCCTGCATTAAAGAGAGAATCATCTTCCAATAACCGGATAGCGTGGAGAACTGCTTCCCGAGCTCCTTCCTCAAGAAGTCTCGAATATGATGATTGACAGATCGTCTTTAATGATTGTTCAATCTGTTCTTGACGATCAGAAGTCCCTTCCAACTTGCCGGCACCGCCATGAATTATCAGTCTCGGTTTCACTATCTTGTCGTTTTTCATGTCATCTTAATTCCGGCGCGAATWTAAAGAAAAGTTGTCTGCTTCCGTCAATAAAATAAAACATTTTTGTTTCTACAAAATCGAAATAAATCATCCTTGAAAATAAATAAATGATAAATTTGAAAAATCTTGACCCTTTATTCTTGACTCAATGATGGACGTTATTTATATTATTTATGCCAACTCGCGGGTTTATCCGCACACTTACTAGCTACTTCTTGCTTTTAATTAACCGACCCTTATAGCGGAAGGAGTACATAATGGCTGAAATGCTGCAGTTTGAATTTCCGATTGCCGGCAAAGCCGATASAACCTCGGAAAAAGTCGTTCCTAAGRAAGATTTRAAGGACGGCGAACGGACAAAAACTCACCCTACAACTGACCTACCGGAAGTCCTTGGTGAAACAACTCCTRAAGAGTACACCATTGATCTCTATTATCAAAACGATGAACTCGGAAAAGAGGTTTTAAAGGCTAAGTATCTTGCGCCTTGGGAAAAGAGTCCATACGATATGTGGAAACGGATTGCCAAAGCGATGGCTTCCGTTGAGAAAAATCCAGATGATTGGTMKSMKMRWYKMTTCACAATATTAGAAGATTTTCGCTTCGTTCCAGGCGGCCGAATTATGCATGGCGCTGGACGAGAAGATATCACAACAACGCTTAATAACTGCTATGTAGTAGCTATCAAAGATGATTCTGTGGGAGCGATTTATGATGTAATATCCAAAGAAGCAAAAACGTATAAATATGGCGGGGGKTGCGGTCATGACCTTTCTATCCTGAGACCTGCAGGTTCAGCCATTGAAGGAACCGGTGGAGAATCTTGTGGTCCCACCGGCTTCATGGATCTCTTCAGTGTAAACACTAATACCATCGCTCAACATGGCCGGCGCGGCGCTAATATGCAAACTCTACGTGTCGATCATCCCGACATTGAGAAATTTATAAAYATTAAGCGAGARAATGTTGATATGGTTAAGTACTCCAATATATCGGTACTTCTCACCCACGAATTCATGAATGCAGTGGATAATGATCTTGACTTCGATCTGAGATGGGGCGGCAAAGTTTATAAGACCTTAAAAGCCACTAAACTTTGGGAAATGATCATACAGTCAGCTCACTCCAGTGCAGAGCCGGGAATTATATTTTGGGATACCATGCTTGATTATCATAATGCAGAATACTGCAGCCCACTCATTTCTACCAATCCCTGTGCTGAACAACCATTACCTGATGGAGGATGCTGTAATCTGGGTTCACTAAATCTGGARCGATTTGTGGATCATAATGGTAATTTYATGGAAGAGGAGTTTGCTGATACAGTAGCAAACGCTACACGTTTTATGGATAATGTGGTCGAATATAATTTGGATCGACATGCACTGGAAAGCCAAAAAGAAAATGCTTTGAGTGACCGGCGTATCGGTATTGGACTCCTCGGYCTTGGCGATATGTTTGTGAGAATGGGTATTAAGTACGATACCGATGAAGCACTCGCCACAGTAGACCGTGTCTGCAAAATTATGCGTGAAGTAGCATATGAGTCATCTGTGGAACTTGCCAAAGAAAAAGGTCCCTTTCCCCTCTTCAATTGGGAAGGATATTCACAAAGTAAATTCATCCAAAATCTTCCTGAAAAAACACAAGATAATATTAAGAAGAACGGAATCAGGAATTCGACTCTACTAACAGTCCCCCCGACTGGAAGTGGAGCCATCGTTGCCCGAGTAACTTCAGGGATTGAACCCATCTTCCAGACGTCTTATTTCCGTCGAGTTAAGCTAAATAGTGATTACGGAAAATCGTTCAAGGAATACAAGGTATTTCATCCTATCATTGAAAAATTGTTCGGCAATGATCAAGATATCCCGGACTATATTGTTACAGCTCATGATATCGATCCATTTTTCCGTGTGGAAATGCAAGGGGTCATTCAAAAATACATTGATAGTTCCATAAGTTCCACTGTGAACCTGGATGAAGATGTTCCTGAAGAAACTGTAGCAGATATCTATATGTCTGCTTATAAATCCGGGCTAAAAGGGATTACCGTTTATCGCGAAGGTTCTCGAGAAGGTATCCTCATTTCTGAGAAGAAAAAGAGTGAATCCACAGATTCCGCGGTAAATGGCAACTTAAGCGACGTACAAGATCTTTCAACTAAAACTCCCCGAATGCGTCCACCTCAAACTGAAGGTGTGACGACTCGGATGCGTACAGGTGAAGGTTCACTGTATATTACAATCAATAAAGATGAGCATGGACTATGTGAAGTATTCACAACTATCGGAAAAGCAGGCGGACATGCTGCAGCTCAATCTGAGGCCATCAGCCGACTAATATCTCTTGCACTCCGTTCCGGTATAGATCCATATGATGTTGTGAAACAACTAAGAGGTATTAGTGGACCAAATCCTACTTGGGAAAAAGGTAATCTGATACTTTCCACACCCGATGCCATCGGACGAGCTTTAGAAGAATATCTGCAAGGATTAAATAATAATGCAAATCCTGAATCGTCAGAAGAATCGTCAGGTACAATATTTACCATGACTGATGATTTGGAATCAAAACGCGCTGCAGCCAACTTTAATCCCCGGACTATGACCACATGTCCCGATTGCGGAAGCACTGTTCAGCATGAAAATGGCTGTGTCATGTGTAGGAGTTGTGGATTTTCAAAATGTGAATAAGTAACTTTCGKTAAAATATACTTTAATCAAAAGAGGTCGATTAATGAAAAATAAACTTATTACTATATGTATAATCGTTTTAATAATTACATCTGGATATAGTAAACAAGATGAATCTAAAACAACTGCAGATATCGATGAACAAACAACAGAAATAACTACTGCTAAAAAGGAAGTTGATGAAGCTAAAACCAAAGATACTAAAGAGATCAAAGATAGTATTTCTACTGATGTTAAAAACATAGATGGTGTTTTCTATTCCATACAAGTTGGAGTTTATTCTAAACAAGTATCAGCTAGACAATTAAATAATGTAACTCCATTGAATAGTGAAATAATTTCAGGTGGTTTAATTCGATATACTTCTGGTGTTTACAAGACACTAAGTGAAGCTAATGCTGCTAAAGATAGAATTAGAGGTTTAGGAATTTCTGACGCGTTTGTGGTGGCTTATAATGGAGGAACCAAAATTACTGTAGCTGAAGCTAGAGCCAAAGAGTTAGCCAATGAATTGGCTGCTGCCAAAAAAGCTGCCGCTGAAAAGGAAGCCGATGAATTGGCTGCAAAAAAAATTACGGATGAGAAGGTTGCTGCTGCTAAAAAAGCAGCTGCTGAAAGGGCTGTAGCAGAAAGACTGGCCGCAGAATTAGCTGCTAAAAAGGCTGTCGAAGAATTAGTTGCCGCTGAAGAAGCTGCTAAGGCCGCAAAAATAGCTGAACTCAATAAAGCTGTAGCTGAAGCAGCAGCAACAGAACTAGTTGCTCAACAATCCGTTATTTGCCAGAGAAAGTATGCTGATTCACAGGAAAAATATAGAGCAGGGCAATACGTGGAAACAGTAGCTATTTTAGAAGAAATGTTGCAGATGGACGGCTGTGATGAAGAGTTAAGTTCTAAGGCACAATACTATATTGGCTATAATTACGCGAATGATCAGTTTAAATTAGAACAAGCAAGAAAAGCATATCAAAAAGTAGTAGATATCTATCCAGCCGGTTTAAAATATGTCGAGTACTCAAAACTAAAGCTGGCTAGCTATTTAACATCTGATGAAGCGGAAGCTGCATATAAAGCAGGCAATTTCACAGAAGCTGTTGCTTTAAGAGAAAAAGTGGTCCAGCAAAAGAAATGCGATAATGAATTGGCAGCTAAGAATCAATATCTGGCTGGGTATATTTACCAGATCAAACTGGATGACCTGGTTAAAACAAAAGCTGCTTACAATAAAGTAATCACTCTCCATCCTAAAAGTGAATATGCGACTAAGGCGCAAAATAAGCTGGCTGGTCTATAACAAATATCAATAATATCTATTAACCCCCACCCAGCAGGGTTTTTGTTTTTCCTATAATTATAACAAAAACTACTTTCCCAGTACTTCCTTCTCTTTCATAMTAGATRACTCGTTCAATTTTTCGATGTGTTGATTGGTTATTTTTTGAATTTCATCATGAGCAWACTGGGATTCATTTTCAGAAATTTCATGATTTTGCTCTGAATCTCGCAGATGATTATTAATGTCCTTCCGAACATTCCGAATGGAGATTCTACCCTCTTCAACTAATTTATGAACCAACTTAACCATATCATGTCGACGTTCTTCAGTAAGTGGGGGAATAGGYACACGAATGAYATTCCCGTCATTGGCAGGATTAATCCCAAGATCAGCTGTTTGAATAGCTTTTTCTATATCGGATAAAGTAGTTTTGTCAAACGGCTGTACAACCAAAAGAGTGGCATCCTGAGCAACAACATTTGCGATTGACTTTAGTGGAGTAGGAGAACCATAATATAAGACTTTTACAGTATCTAAAAGTGCAGGAGTAGCTCTTCCGGTACGGATTTGAGATAGTTCATTTCTGCAGTGCTCCACAGCCGAATCCATCCTGCTTTTTGCATCATTGAAACTTTCTTTTAAATCCACAATTAATCCTTTATCAATGTTCCGATACTATTACCTTGGACAACAGTTAAAAGTGAACCGGCGTTATTTATTGCAAAGACGATGATGGGGAGATTATTCTCTTTACAAAGTGTTACTGCTGTCAAATCCATAACGCGAAGTCCATCCTCGATAACTTTTTGGAATGATAGGGTATCATATTTCTTTGCATCATCATGTTTAAMTGGATCCTTATCATAAACACCATCAACCTTCGTCCCTTTCAAAACTATATCCGCACCCAATTCAGTCGCTCTGAGAGCAGCGGCAGTATCTGTAGAAAAATAGGGATTTCCCGTACCACCTGCAATAATGACTATTCTTCCTTTTTCAAGGTGTCGCAGTGCCCTTCTCCTTATATACGGTTCAGCTAATTGAGAGATTGTAATAGCAGATAATGTTCTCGTTTCACAACCGACTTTTTCWAGTGCATCCTGCAGAGTKATGGCATTAATAATWGTYGCYAGCATACCGAGATAATCTGCAGGGACGCGTTCCATTCCTCCTTCTGCAGCCATCTCACCTCTAATTATATTTCCGGCTCCAATTACAACACCAATTTCCAAACCAAGGTCAGCGACAGACTTGATTTCTTGAGCCAGAAGATTTGCTTTGGCTGGATCGACACCGAAACCTTTATCACCGGCAAGGATTTCACCACTAAGCTTAAGCAGAATCCTTCCGTAGATTGGTTTCGACATTATATTATCGTGGAGTATTAACCTTCGCCGTTGCTTACAAAACCTTCACCAACTTCGTAGCGGGCAAAGCGGGAAATAGTGATGTTCTCACCTAAAGATGCAACGGTCTCTGAAAGAATATCCTTAACCGTTTTATCATTATCTTTTATAAAAGGTTGTTCAAGAAGACAC
This sequence comes from Fidelibacterota bacterium, assembly GCA_002402135.1. GTDB lineage: Bacteria > Fidelibacterota > Marinisomatia > Marinisomatales > UBA2128 > UBA2128. The sequence goes on from NVVH01000001.1 coordinate 9,485, forward strand.
ATTTCCTGATAGAATTTTTCAATTTTACCTTCAACAATTTTGTTCAAAACTTTTTCAGGTTTACCCAAGGCTTTTGCCTGTTCCATGTAGATATTTCGCTCTTTTGCTACAATAATTGTATCAAGCTGCTCTCTGCTCACAGTTAGTGGATTTGCAGCTGCTACTTGCATGGCAATATCCTTCGCAAAACGATTAAAATTGTCAGTTTTGGCTACAAAATCGGTTTCACAGTTTATCTCAAGCAGAACACCAACACGATTTCCGGGATGAATATAAGCTACCACTGATCCTTGATCAGCTTTTCTTCCTAACTTTTTCTCAGCTTTAGCAATACCTTTTTTCCTTAGAACTTCGACAGCACTATCCATATCACCATCAGCGATTGTTAACGCTTCTTTACAATCCATAACTCCGGCTCCAGTCTTTTGGCGGAGTATCTTAACAACTTTTGCATCAACAGTCATCTTAATCTTCCTTTGATGAATCAACTACTAATTCTTCAATCTGCTTTCCATCAGAACCAGCGATTTCACTTTCATCACCCATTTCTGTCTCGTTAGATAAATCTTCTTCTTCTGGTACTGCTTCCTCGAGGGAAACTTTACCTTCCGGATATGCGATTGACTTGGATTCACAAATCGCTTTGGATATTTCACTTACTATTAACTTTACAGCTCTAATAGAATCATCATTGGCGGGTATGGGATAGTCGATAAGATTAGGATTTGAGTTTGTATCTACAATAGCGGCTACAGGTATGTTTAGTAGTTTTGCTTCATCTACAGCAATCGATTCTTGATTCGTATCAACAACAAAAATTGCATCTGGCAGACCCTTCATATCTTTTATACCTCTATGAAGATCTTGCAGTCGAATCATTTCACGTTCAAGTGAGAGGGTTTCCTTCTTAGTAACATTATCATATAAAGGACTCGATTCTTTCTCTAATAACATAAGACGTTTGATGCTTTTCCTGATAGTTGAATAATTGGTCAAGGTTCCACCCAGCCATCGTTCAACCACATAATACATTGAACATTTATCAGCTTCTTCTTGAACGATGTTCTTGGCATTCTTTTTAGTTCCGACGAAGAGAATATCACCACCTTCAGAAGTAACAGATTGGATAAATTCAACAGCTTTCCTCAACTCCTTTAAAGTCTCTTCCAGATTTATAATATGAATACCATTTTTTACCATCAAAATGTACCGCTGAAAATTAGGATCCCATTTTCTGGTTAGATGGCCAAAGTGTGCACCGGTACTCAGAAGATCATCAAAAGTTAAATCCATAAATTATACTCCAATTATCTCTTAGAAAACTGAAATGCTCTTCTGGCTCCACGCAAACCATACTTTTTTCGCTCTTTTATCCGAGCATCACGTGTCAACAGTCCTGCTTTTTTCAATGTAGGTTTATAGTCCGCATTTACATCCAATAGTGCTTTGGATATTCCATGCCTGATAGCTCCAGCTTGTCCTGTTAAACCACCACCGTTTACATTGGCAATTACATCGTACTTTTTCTCGAGGTCCAGTAGCTTTAAAGGTTCACGAACATGGATCTTATTTGAAACCCGCCCGAAATATGAATCGAATTCTCGTTTATTCACTATAATATTACCCTTTCCAGGAATCAGTCGRATACGGGCAATTGATCTTTTTCTTTTACCTACCGCAGAATATACAATACTATTTGTGGCCAATATCTTAAAACTCCATTATTCTTGGATTCTGAGCTTGATGAGGATGATCAGCGCCAGCGTATACTTTTAACTGTTTAAAAATCTTCTTCCCAAGTCGATTATGAGGTAACATACCTTTGACAGCGCTTAGAACAATTCTTTCCGGATGGCGCTGCCTTACAAGATGTAAATCAAGAAATTTAGTTCCACCAGGATAACCAGAATGTGAAAAATATTGTTTTTGCTTTTCTTTTCTACCAGAAACCCTGATTTTTTCAGCATTCACAACAATCACGAAATCCCCCATATCGACATGAGGAGTAAAAGCTGGTTTGTGCTTACCTCGCAGAACTTGAGCAATCTTGCTTGCGAAGCGTCCAAGTGTTTGTCCCTCGGCATCTGCCACAAACCACTCTTTTTCGATTTCTTCAGATTTTGCTGAATATGTCTTCATTATTGCCATTTGTTTAAGCAAAGAAATTTACCTTCAGTAAAAAACCTATACAAGAAAATTAGTACATTATAACCACTACCCATTAACAAGTTCATTTACATTTTCGACGGGATGATGGCGAATTGGCGGGACATTCAGATGGATTACTGCTCSGGAAGGAAAAGATGCCTCTCTATTTACCGAAATTAGTTAAAGAGTAAAGATCTGTCCTCGGGATACCACGGAAACTACTTTTCCCTTCAACTCCTTGCCTATAAAGGGTGAGTTTCGAGATTTTGAACGAATATGTTCAAGTCCGAATGTCCACACTTGATCGGGATCCAGGAAGACGAGTTCAGCTTCGCTCCCTTTGGCAAATATATCAGGTTCAAATCCCATGATTTGTCGAGGCATTACAGTCAATCTTCTAACCACATCGAGTAGTGAAATTTTATTGGCGGATAGCATTTTCCAGGTGGCGCCAAATGCGCTCTCAAGACCGATCATCCCGCACGGCGCGTACTCAAACGGATTCTCCTTCTCTTCCACCGTGTGAGGAGCGTGGTCAGTAGCGATGCAGTCTACGGTTCCATCCGCAATAGCAGAAATCAACATATCTCGATCTTCTTCGCTACGGATGGGTGGAGCAACCTTCAAATTGGTATCATAAGTCTGYAGAGARGAATCATCAAAATAGAGATGGTGCGGAGTAACTTCGGCTGTGATGTTAACACCCTGCTCTTTGGCTTGCCGAATTGCATTTACAGATTTAGCTGTGCTCACATGTGGAATGTGTATTTTCCCACCAGTATATTCCGCTAACTGCAGATCCCGCTCCACCATGATCGATTCGCTTACATCTGGTATGCCAGTAAGTCCTAGCCGAGTAGACCATCGACCTTCGTTCATTTGTCCATTGCCGCGTAAATCCACATCCTCTGCGTGATTTATAATGGGAACRCCAAACTGCCCGCTATACATCAGCGCCAAGCGCATAACTTCGCCATCTGAGATGGGAATCCCGTCATCGGAAAAAGCCACAGCTCCTGCTTTTACCATCTCACCCATTTCCGTCATCTCTTTACCCTTCTGACCAACTGTCACGGCTCCGATAGGATACAATCGAATGGGAACTAATCCCGCTTTTTCAGCCACAAAACGGATGGATTCAGGACTGTCTAGAGGAGGATTTGTATTAGGCATTACGCAAACTGAGGTAAATCCTCCAGCCAGGGCGGCTTGAGAACCTGTTAAAAGAGTCTCCTTGTCTTCCCTGCCAGGTTCACGGAAATGGGAGTGAAGATCACAAAAACCGTGAGTTACAACTGCCCCATCCGCATCTATCTCTTTTGCATTTTCGGAAGAAATCTTTTTACTGACTGCCTCAATTCTGCCGTTTTTCAGTAGTATTTCGCCGGTAAATTCATTATTAGAAAACGGATCTAAAATCGTACAGTTGGTAATCTTTAATAATTTTGGCAGGCGTTTCGTTTTCACGCTTGGGGCTCTTTTGTAGATTCTGTGGATTTTTCTCCCAGCAGATGAAACAGTACAGACATTCGAATTGCAACTCCGTTTAACACTTGATCCAGAATAATAGCATTTTCGCTGTCAGCTACATCGCTGTCTATCTCTACGCCGCGATTCATAGGACCGGGATGCATTATGGTTAGTTCCTTATCTAAAGCTGCAACTCTCTCACGAGTAATTCCAAAAAGAGAGCGATATTCCCTGATGGAGGGAATATAGTGAACTCCMTGTCGCTCTCTTTGAATACGTAGAATGTTAACAGCATCTGCCCACTTTAGTACTTCATCTAAGTTGAAGCTTACATTCACTCCTAATTCATCAATGTTCACAGGAATCAGTGTAGGGGGTCCACAGAGAGTAACTTCTGCACCCATAGTTTTTAGTCCGATAATGTTAGACATGGCAACACGGCTGTGTAGAACATCACCTATTATAGCGACCTTCAGTCCATCCACTTTTCCRAAWKTCTCAACAAGACTCATCATGTCCAGCAGCCCTTGAGTCGGGTGTTCGTGAGTGCCATCGCCGGCATTGATGATTACGGCGTCCACAAATTTAGTTAGATGAACCGGAGCACCCGGAACGGGGTGTCTCATGACGATACCGTCAATCTTCATCGCTTCAATATTCTGGGCAGTATCCTTAAAGCTCTCGCCTTTCCTTAAACTGCTGGTAGAAGCTGAAAAGTTTACCGTGTCGGCTGAGAGGCGTTTCTGTGCTAGTTCAAAAGATATACGTGTGCGGGTGGACGCTTCAAAAAATAGGTTCACGATAGTCTTTCCTTGGAGCGTAGGCACCTTCTTAATGGGACGATCCAAAACTTCCCGGAAGGTGAAAGCAGTGTCAATCAGTGTCTGAATGTCATCACGGGGTACTCCCTCCAATCCCAGGAGGTGCCTGTTCTTCAACGATCCCATCAGTTAAATTTCTCCAGATAAACTGAATCATATCCATCAACTTCATTCAACCTGACATAGACATGTTCATTTTCAGCTGTAGGGACATTTATACCCACATGATCGGCTTTAATAGGCATTTCCCTATGACCACGATCCACCAAAACTGCCAGCTTCACTCGATCTGGTCTCCCAAAATCTATAATCTCAGAAAGGGCAGCCCGGACGGTGCGTCCGGAATAGAGAACATCATCTGAAAGAATGACACTCAATCCATCAATGCTGAAGGAAATATCGGTCCCCTTTACTTTTGGTGCAGAAAGGCGTTTACGAAAATCATCTCGATAGAAGGTAACACCCAGGAATCCCACCAGAAGCTCACGCCCTGATATTTCCTCAATCTTCCCTGCCAATCGCGTTGCAATAAACTCACCACGAGTGCGAATACCAATAAGTGCTAAATTATCCGGATTATCAGACTGCTCAAGAATTTCATGAGCAATTCGCGTTAGCGCTTTATCAATGCCGCCACGATCCAGAAYTTGTGTCTTCTTTTCACTCATTTCCATTTCCAAAAAAAAACCTCCCGGAGAAGGGAGGATCGTATTAGCTACACCTTTAGATAATTGATGCAGTCCTTACCTTCTCACTGGAACGGTTTAAAGGACCGATTAACCTTCACAAACTTAATGCAGTTTGCGGGCGATTCAAACAGATTTTGAGAGTATTGTTAATCCCCCAGAACATCCTCCAAGGAAGTCCCTTTGGGAAACAGTGCCGGGTAATTCAGATTTCACACATGAGTTTGATGGTACATCTCTTCTATGTAGCCGGGTATTTTACTTGAATCCTCATCGGTGGAGATTTGTAATACATAATTTACTCTTTCTTTATTAAACCATGAGATCTGCTTCTTGGCGTAATGACGAGATTTCAGGTTTATTTGCGCCACTATTTCATCAAAATCAAACTTTCCKTYAAGATAGTTCATAATTTCTCCATAACCCAAACTGTCCATTGGATGAGTACTCTTGGAATATCCCTTYTCAAGAAGTTTTTTCACCTCATCAATCCAGCCTAAAGCAAAAATCTCATCCGTTCGACGAACGATGCGTTTGTCCAGCCACTCCATCTCCGGTCGGAGGTAAGCGACAAATAGCTGAACATCGTCAGGGTTATTCTCTCTCTGTTGACGGAAATGCTCAGTGGGTGGCAAACCGGTCATCTCGAAAATCTCCAATGCCCTAATCAGCCGCTTGTGATTATTCGGATGAACAATCTCAGCGTAATCCGGATCCACTTTTTCAAGCTCAGCCAACAGGACTTCAGCCCCTTCCTTCGCCAGTCGTTTTGTAAGCTTCTCTCTCAGATGCATATCGGTAGTGCTTTCATTAAATATTCCCTTGGTAAGCGCCCTGAAGTAAAGTCCGCTGCCACCACAGATAATGGGTAGATTCCCACGAGCTTCGATTTCATCAATTTTCTCTTTTACCAGATGAGCATATTCTCCCGCAGATATGGGATCACCTGGTTCACGGATTCCGTAGAGATGATGTGGAACTCCCTGCTGCTCCTTTTCCGTCGGCTGGGCAGTACCAATGGCCAAATGACGGTAAATCTGGCGGGAATCTAAACCAATCACTTCCCCGTTGAGAAGCTTTGCTATTTCAACAGCCACACCGGTTTTACCAACGGCAGTAGGACCTACAATGCATATACTTAGTGATTTCATAGCARTCAAATATAGCTACCTTTAATGTCATCAGCCAWAAGATGTCATTGAAACTTGCAATCAATTCTTGACTTGTAAACTGTCTGARTGTAGTMTCTTTCAGATGCTATGAAAGAACACGCCAGCCGACATACGGRATATGGGATTATCGTAGGACAGAAATCAGATGCATTTTAAGCTTAAATTGATTACTCTTGACTTTCATTCCGTGAGGTATTAGAATTATATCAAGGAGGGAAGTAAATGTTAAAATTTAAGGCAATTCTTTTGTTAACTCTCATTCTCATCGTTTCCTGCGTTGAGGAAGAACCAACTGAAACAGGTTTGACAGAGGAAGAATACCCTGATGAGGTCACTGTCGAATTGATTTCTGATACTGATGGGTACTCGTATGTTTGCCGTCCTGCTGGAGAAGGACCTTTCCCGACTGTGCTGTACAGTCATGGTGGATTGGGGACTGCCATTGGAGGCAACCTGGAAGGTACGTGCATTGCGCTGGCGGAAGCAGGTTATCTGGCTCGTGCAGAAAAGCGAGACACGACAATATCACTAGCAGGACACCTTAACGAGGTGCTTACTTCTCTCGATTCACTGCTGTCACACGAGGATGCCAATACAGACAAAATCGGAATAATGGGATTCTCCCGTGGGGGATTATTGACACTTCAAGCTGGAATTGCAAGAAATGACCAAGTTCACGCTATCCTCCTATTATCTCCTGCCCCTGGAGCTTACGATGCAGATTCATTGACAACTCTTCACACGACATTAGAACAAGCATCAGAAATCAACGCGCCGGTATTGATTCTGGTCCCGGAAAACGATCTCTATCAAGCCGACCATGTACAACTTGCCTATGATGTTAAAGATTCGCTCGAGGCAGCTGAAAAAGTTGTTTCCCTCATTTTATACTCTGCTTATGATGCAGATGGAGATGGTATTACTTTCTATGATACAAACGGTAACGGTGTTAAAGATAAAGATGAGAGTTTTGATGAAGGTGATGACGGCCACGAATTATTCTGGGAAGTCCGGGAGCCATATTGGAGTGATGTCCTGGAATTTCTTGACGAAAAGATAGGAGAGTGAAAACCTTTAGCAACTCATTCAATTATTCATATAAGTAAGCATATCCTTCATTTACCACCTCGAAACAAGCATTAAACTTTTTCAGTTAACTGACTGATTAGCAGTGAACATCATTTAAACTGAATCGTCATGTAAAATGATCTCAGGTACACTCCCTGCGAATGTATCAAATCCTGTGATAGGATAGAAATCGATGCCGTACTTGCCAATAGTAACGCTACACACCTATTGCTCCAATTCATGATGAGCTCCTTTCCGCTAACTCCACCAGCACCCCTCCTGCACTGCGGGGATGTACAAACACCACCAGGTAACCTTCAGCACCTATACTCGGTTCGTCGTTGACAAGCTCTATACCTGCTGCTTTTAACTCAACTATAGCGCCACGAATATCATCCACCTGCAGACAGATGTGATGAATTCCAGGTCCCCGCTTCGCCAAGAATTTCCCTATGGGAGAATCCTCGCTCAATGCGGACAAAAGCTCCACTTTTCCGCTCCCAGTATCGTAGATGTCGGTAACCACACCTTCTGATTCAACGGTCTCCGTAGTCCGGTGGGAAATTCCCAGTACCTCCCGCCAGAACGGCGATGATTCATCCAGAGACTCCACTGCAATTCCCACATGCTCAATGCCCAAGATCTTCATGCCACAGGTTCCTCCATGGGTTCGGCTACACGTTCGCGGAGTTTAACTCCCAGTCCGGGACCGTCGGGAAGAGTCARCTTCCCATCTTCCACAGTTGTGCCGAGGTAAGGGTCGTTGCTGATCAGGATGTGTCCATCCAGATCGGCGTAGTCCACCAGCGGGGAAAGGTGTGTCGCGGCTGTGATCGCTACCGAAGACTCGATCATACAGCCTAGCATAATCTCCAGCTCAAGTTCCCGTGCCATTTTCACCATCTTGAGTCCCTCCCGTACTCCGCCGCACTTCATCAACTTGATGTTAATACCATGGAAAGCATCTGCTATTTCAGGAATGTTCCGGGAGTCAAGACAATTCTCATCGGCGATGATTTTCANGGGGTGATTTTTCCTTCAGGCGAGCTGTCGCTTCCAAATCAGAGGCGGGRAGCGGCTGCTCCACAAATTCTACGTTTTTCGTCGCCAGCCAGTCGCACATTTTCAGAGCCGTTTCCAGATCCCACCCTTCGTTGGCATCCACCCGCATCACTTTGTCCGTGCAGTCGCGAATKGTRTCCATTATAGTACGATCATCAGCAGTCCCCAGCTTGACCTTCAGGATTGGATACTGCTCCGCCTCGGCCACCTTTTGGCGAATTACATCAATGTTGTCAATCCCGATGGTGTACGATGTAAGCGGCGTTTTAGCAGGAGTTGCGCCCAAGCGACTGTAAAGGGGCTCACCGTGAAGCTTTCCCCACAGATCGTGGGCCGCTGTATCGAGAGCCATGGAAAACGACCGACAGCCGTCTGCCTTCGGGAGCAACTGATCCAGCCAGTCATTCAATGAACCGGACTCATCCACGTCGCTCATATCGAACGTCATAGCCAGTTTCAGAAGATGCTGGAACGATTCCCCGTAGCGGATCATAGGGACAGCTTCCCCCACACCCGTAACGCCATCTTTTGTCAGATAAACATAGACGATATCGTAGAAGTCGTGCGAGCTGCGGGCGATAGTAAAAGTGTGTTTCAGCCGGATGCGATAGGTGGAGTAGTGGAATTCCATTGCCGGAATGTAGGGTTGCCGGGAGGAAAAAGTCCAGTCCGCATGATTCATTGGAAACGTCAACAATTTAAATACTTAATGATGTTTTCAGCAATTTTCACCATACCGTACCGGACAGGATCGCTAACCGGCACCTCAAATCTCTCACCATATTCCTTAACTCTTTCAGCAGCCGTTTTCTCATCAAATAGCGGTGTCATCAGACTTATTCCCACCAGCTCTGTCGGGCGGAAGGGTTCAACGAGCTTCATGTAAATGTCTAACACCAAATGGAAAGGTGCCATGGGATAACCGAAAGTATCGAGCTCCCGGCCCGGCTCGTGGCACATGAGGAGCATCTCCGGCATACATCCGTGAAGGAGACCAACAGTAACTCCTGAGTAAACCATGTGGGTTACGCTCCCCTGTCCTTCTACGATTACAATATCACTGTCTTTAGCCGCTTTGTCAACTTCCGCTTCGATGGCACCAGCCATAAAATCGCTCACCACGGCATCCACTGGTACACCGAATCCACCAAGAAGGATGCCTGTCTGCCCTGTCCCCACGAAGGCGGTTTTCACACCTTGCGATTCCAGTTCACACTTCAACTCCCATGCCGCCGTCATCTTGCCGGTATCGCAGTCAGTTCCCACCGTGAGAAGAACTGGAGTTTTCCGTGTCTGCCACGATCCTTTGGAGAATGGTAGCGGGTCGGGCGGCTTGCGCAGATCCCAAATATTCACACCCTTTTTCGTGGCAAGATCACTAAACTCGGTATCATCGGAGAGAAAGGAATGGAGGCCGGCTACCACATCCAGTTTATTTTCAATGGCCAATAAAATCATCTCGCGCCCCGATTGGGGAAGCTGACCACCAGGAGGAGCCGTGCCGATAAGGACTGCATTTGGATTGTGCTGAAAGGCATCCTGCAAGGAGGCAACCACCGGAATATCTTCGCCGATACCCAAAACATCAGCTGCGGTCTTAGCGACTGTCCTGGAGTCCACAACACACACAACCTCTTCAGGACGGTAACGGATAATTGCATTTCCGGTCTTGGAGAGAATATAGTCGAAAGCGCCTTCAGCAAGAATAGCGTACCTGGGCACTACTCTACCCGTAATAGAAATGTATAAATCGCCGGAAAAGTTTCTTGATAGTTGGTGAGACAGGAAACCACCAAGGCTCCTTTTTCAATCCCAGTTTATCTTCCAATACCGACTGGACATACGCAAAGCTCCGAATCCCTTCTCTGCCCTGCAGCCGGCCCAGACCGCTAATCCCTACACCGCCAAAGGGGAGGTTCACCGTTAGATAATTGGAAAGGACGTCATTGATGCAGATATTGCCAACTCGGATCTCATTCGCCATTTCCCGAGCTTTCCTCAAGTCTTGAGTGAAAATGGATGCATTCAGGCCAAAATCGAGGGCATTGGTCCTATCTACTGCCTCTCCGGCGTTTTGCACCGTATGCACTGAAATCACCGGCCCGAAAGTCTCCTCTGTCATTATCCTGGAAGAGTCATGTGGATTAAAAATCACTCTGGGGCGAATGTACAGATTTTCCGAATCTTCTGACTCGCCCAGCATATCCAAAATTTTCTCTTTATGCGCCGGACTGATAACCGGTCCTAAGTCGCCATCTAATGTCTCGGAAGAGAGAGTTGTCTCCTCAGCAAGTAGCTGAACGCGCTCCAGGAACTGTTGAGCGATTCCTTCCTCCACAAAGATTCTTTCTACAGAGATACAGGTTTGTCCGGCGTTCTGGAATCCGCCCCAGACAGCGGCTCTGGCGGCGCGCTCAAGATCAGCATCTTCCAGCACGATCATGGCATCCTTACCTCCCAGTTCAAGAATTACCGGCTTGAGCTGCCGGGCGCAGGCGGAGGCAATCTCCTTACCGACTGCCACACTCCCGGTGAAGCAGATAAGGTTCGTCTGCGGTGACTCCACAATTTTGCTCCCCACATCTCCTCTGCCCATGGCAACTTGGAAGAGACCTTCTGGAAAACCTGCTTCGTCAAATATTTCCTTCAGTTTCAAGGCAGTGAGAGGTACCAGTTCAGAGGGTTTCAGGATCACGCCGTTSCCCGCCATGAGCGCCTGAACTACCGGTCCCGCTGCCAATATTAGCGGATAGTTCCACGGTGAAATGATCCCCACAATCCCGTGCGGACGATATTCCACTCTTGCCCTCTTGTGCAGGAGAAATCCAGGAGAACGTCGTTGAGATGCCAGCGCCAGTGGTCCCTCTTTTTCCACAAAGCGCATAATCTCGGCAGTGGTCATCACCTCAACAATGCCGTCGAATTCTGTCTTTCCCGATTCCTGACGAATAAGGTCCATTATCTCATCCATACGGGCAATGAGGGTTTTGCGCACAGCACGCAAAGCGGACGATCGCTCTTTCAGACGTTTCGATTGCCAGTCAGGAAGAGCCTCTTTAATTGTAGAAAGCTGAGCTTCTAGTTCGCTGTCTGAAGTGGTGGGAACAGTTCCGATAACCTCACCTGTAATGGGATTGAAACTATCGAGGGTTTCTGAGGAAATTATATTCATTTAGGCGACAGCCTACCGCTTCCAAAAAGCGCGACTGAAGAGAACAATCACGGTAAATACTTCCAATCGGCCAAGGAGCATGCAGAACGATAGAAGCCATTTCGCTAGTCCCGGTAGAGCTGCGTAGTTTTCCGTAGGGCCTACGTCTCCCAGTCCGGGACCGATGTTTCCAATAGAGGCAGCCGTGGCACCAATGGCAGTGATCAAATCAATTCCCATGGCTGTCAACATGAGGGAGGTAAAGATAAAAGCCGCTACAAAGAAGAGGAAAAAGCTGAGTGTGTTTCTGATAACATCATCAGAGATTAGACGCCGCCCGACGCGAACCGGAATCAACGCTTTAGGATGCAGAAGACGTTTGGCTTCAGAAAGACTGTACTTTGTAATGGTCATGATCCTGATGATTTTCATGCCTCCACCAGTTGAACCGGCACACGCGCCAATAAACATCATTAAAAAGAGGAGGAATTGAGCAAACCAGCCCCATAACTCATAATCGGCTGTACCGTATCCCGTAGTGGTGATGATTGAAACAACTTGAAACAAGGAATCTCTAAACAAAGTATGAAAATGTCCTCCGTCACTGGATTGAAGGAATTTGCTGATGAAAATCACAAAAGTTAAAGAGAGAATCAACCCAAGGTAAAAGCGAAACTCACCATCACGGAAATAGCTCTTCAGGTCACCGTGGATTCCCCTCCAATGGAGGCTGAAATTGACTCCCGCTAGAAACATAAAGAAAATGATAACATACTCAATATAAACAGAGTCAAAACCGCCGACGCTAGCATTCTTTGTGGAAAAACCACCGGTTGCCATAGTCGTTAACATGTGGCACATGGAATCGAAAAGAGTCATGCCACCTAAATAAAGCATCAACATTTCTGCCAAACTAATGCCAAAATAAACCAGCCAGAGGATTTTTGCTGTTTCCTGAACGCGWGGTTTAATTTTATCAGGTACCGGTCCAGGTACTTCCGCTTTGAAAAGCTGCACGCCTCCAACTCCCAATAGAGGGAGGATGGCTATGCTGAAAACGATTATTCCCATTCCGCCAATCCATTGGATAAAACTGCGCCAAAAAAGAACTCCGTGAGAGAGACTTTCTATTCCACGAGGACCACCTTCCTCGCCATAAGACATATCAATAATGGAAGCTCCAGTAGTTGTCACACCAGACATAGATTCAAAAAAAGCATCGGTTATATTCGGAATAGCATCAGTAAATAGGAATGGAAGTGCGCCAAATAGTGCTATAGCTAACCACGTAAACGTAACCACGGCAAATCCGTCCTTTATACTCAATTGTACTTTACCGCGKGTAAAAAACCATACAGGAAGTCCAAAAGTGATTGTCATGCCGGATGCCCGCAGAATTCCTTCAAGATCAGCATCTCCATAATACCACGACCATAGCGCCGCAACCAGCATTGTCAATCCCAGCAGAGTGATAATTGCTGCCAGAACGTTCAGGACACTTCGTGTATGCATGTCAGTTTAGGTGAATAGTTTCTCTACTTGAGATATATAATCAGGTCGGGCAAACATTAATGCGGTATCATCCTCAGTTAATTGAGTATCAMCGGCGGCAATAGAAATGTGACCATGATGATTCACTGCACCAACAATGCTCTGGACTGGAAAACCGACTTCACCCAAKGGAACTTTTGTCACCGGGCTYCCCGGGGCAGGATTWAACTCKAGCGCTTCAACATCTATATTTTCGAAACTAGTGATAGAAACTGYYTGATCGCTCTTGATATACTCTAAAATTGCGTTAACTGTACTCATGKTCTTGCTGACGACAGAATCAAGTCCGATTACTTTCATGGCTGGAATGTAATCTGTGGTAGAGACGTGGACAATTGTCTGTGTAGCACCCAGATGTTTTGCCAGCAGGGATGACAGCAGATTGGTCTGCTCATTTTGAGTAACAGCGATAAAGCTGTCCAACTCTTCCATGTTTTCAGAACGCAAGAATTCAATATCCGTACCATCTCCATTAAGGACGAGAGTTTTTTCAAGTGYGGTAGCGAGCTGCTGCGCTTTATTCCTATCGATTTCTACTAATCTTACATCTAGACTATTCTGAAGTGCCTTCGCAACAGAACGTCCAATCTTACCGCCGCCTAAAATCATCACATTCTCTGTTTCCTGGATTGGTTTTCCGACCATCTTAAATACATTATTAACGGATTCTTTCTTGACTAAGAAATAGCAGATGTCATCTTGACTAAATTCAAAATCTCCATGAGGGATTATGGTCTTTCTCCCACGGAGAACAGAAACGGCACTGAAGGAAAATTCATTATTCTCTTCACGTAATTCCTGAAGTGTTTTTCCATGGATTGGACAGCCATTATCCAGACGGATGCCTATAAGCTGCAATCGCCCATCCTCGAAATCCACCACAGATGTAGCAGAAAGCTGCTGAACCAAACCTAGGATTTCTTTACACGCCGCTTTCTCCGGATGGATRACTTTGTCAATCCCAAACTTTTTAGGATGAATTATAGTGTCTTTTCTGGAATATTCTGTGTTCCGCAGGCGAGCTATGATTTTGTTGGCGCCAAGCTCGTGAGCAAGTTGAGACGCGATCAGATTAACCTCGTCTATCCGTGTTACTGCAATGAGTACATCAGCTTTACCTACTTCAGCTTGTCGAACCACTTCCGGGCTGGCTCCATCACCCTGAATAACCAAGACGTCCAGATTCTCGCTGGTCCGAGTGCATTTTACCGGGGAAATGTCAATTACTGTTGTATCGTAGTTTTCTTCGCTCAGTGCTTTTGCAATATGGAATCCAACCTCACCGGCACCAATAATAACAATTTTCATAAGTTAWAGTCCTTCCTTAAAARTGATATATTCCGCTGAATTGAAGTGTTCAAWTTGTTACCGCAGCACAACCATTTTCATGGTGTGATAATTCGCACCTACTTTTAGGGAACAGAGGTATTCTCCAGGTGATACAGGACTCCCATCATCACTATTACCATTCCAGAGAACAGTATAAAATCCGGCTGGAACGACCCCTTTCCGCAGTGCCTTAACTGTATTACCAAGAATATCCATAACTTTCAGATTCACTATGGCATCTTCCGGAAGATCAAAATTAATTCGCGTATCCCCACTGAACGGATTGGGATAATTCTGCTCCAGCTTAAACTTTTTAGGTAGAGTAGGAACGACATAAATTATACCATCAGAAACTCGGAGATTGATTTTTGTCCCTTTAGGTGAAGAGGCGACCATATCTTTTATCATTAACTGGACAGATTGTTCACGAGCTTTGTATGACAGCATTGGGATGGAGAGAATTGGAGTTTCAAGATCGAGGGGTTTTCCTTCCAGACTGAAACCGATGACTCTCAACTCGTTCGARTCGACTTTAGACTTTACAGTTACATGATCATTAGAGAGTTCTGTAACCGGTGTCCCGAGAAATATATTTGGGTCGCTGAATWGGAGGGTGAATTGTAAACCGGCAATCTCTTCTTCAGAATCAATGCTAATCTGAAGCAGACCATTCTCGTCTTCATTAAGGGACCAGCGATGAACGAGTGTTATGTCAGAATCARGATTATCCTCAGCCAGGATTGGTGAGAGAAGAAAAGTAATTGCTACCGCGAAGTATATAAACCTCATGATCAATTCAGCTTAACTTATGTGAAGGTACGGAATATCCTCTTYTAAATCAAACTGTTGATGAATTGTTGAATATTTAGATTTTCTTCTCATTCAAAGTTTWAACGACTCGAATCAGAGAAACCCACGAATTTATTCRTGRGNTDMWNNGWAAKTNNGTTTAAYCTAAACCGATTCATCGGTTTATCGTTTCCAATTGCTCTKGGAGATACAACCTCTAAACAATCATGCRGGTATCGCGGGCTGCTCTGCCATATCTTTATCACCAATTAGGAGGGTTTTTAAMATTATGAATAAATATTACTATCGCTGTTCACTAACTTACCTTCAAGATTGCTTCCATTCACTTTGTTTATGAATACTTTTTCAATTGTATTAATTAGAGGAATTATAGTTCCTTTTTGAGTGATAGAAACTCGCAGATAATTCGGCGTCAAACCCGAATATGTCCCATCCTCCCGCTGACTCTCGATGAGAACCGGCAGCGTCTGTCCTTCAAACCTCTGAGCATACTTTTTCTTCTTTTTGATACCAATCTCCCGCAGGACAGCACTCCGCTCCTTCTTCACCGGTTCAGGAACCTGCTCCGTCATCCTTGCTGCCACAGTCCCCTCCCGGGGAGAATAGCGAAAGATATGGAGGTACGTGAACGGCAGTTCCATCACACATTCAGCCGTCTCTCTGAACAACTCATCTGTTTCGCCCGGGTGACCCACAATTACATCAGTACCGAGTGCCGTATCCGGCAGTATAATTCTAATACGATCGATCACTTCAAGGTATTCTTCATATTTGTATTTTCTCTGCATGGCTGCGAGAATGGTATTTGATCCCGACTGGAGCGGTACGTGCAGGTGCGGGCAGATATTTTCCCGTTCCTTCACCAGGAGGAGCAGTTCATCGGTAATGGTATTCGGCTCGATAGAGCTAATTCGAATGCGATCTAAGCCGTTAATATCACTCAAACCGGACAAGAGGTCGTGTAGAAGGGTGATTTGTCCATTTTCGTGCCGATACGTCCCTACATTGATACCGGTGAGGACAATCTCACGGAAGCCTTCATCCACCAGCCGCTTAGCTTCCTCTATGGCGCTATCGTAACTCCGGCTCCGGGCTTTTCCCCGGGCAAACGGGATGATGCAGTAACTACAGTAGTAGTTGCACCCCTCCTGAATTTTCAGGAATGCTCGAGTGCGCGTCGAGGACGAGATAAAAAACGATTCGTCGTAACTGTCAATCTCACCGCTCTCATYTACGAATACCAACGGTTCTAACCCGTTTYCGGCCCGATCCAGGTAATCGAAAAGATGGTGCTTTTCGGCTGTGCCGAGGATCAGGTTCACTCCCTCGATCGCCTGTATCTCCTCCGGCTGAATCTGAGCATAGCAGCCGGTGACCACAACTCTTCCATCGGGAGATGCCTTGACTGCCTTCCGGATTACTGAGCGACTCTTGGAATCGGCTTGGTTCGTCACCGTRCAGGTRTTGATGACCGAGATGTTAGCRGGCTCACCAAATGGTACGATGTCGTAATTCCGCTGGACAAACTCCTGCTGGATGGCATTTGTTTCGGATTGATTCAGCTTACACCCCAGTGTATAGAARCTGGCGGTTCTTGAACTGTCTCCGTTACTCATGTGTCTTCCTTTCCCCTACAAAATGACAGGCGACCCATCTCCCGTCGTCAATTTCCCTAAACTCAGGATAGTCAGCTAAACAGTCTGAGCGGATTCCACCTGCGACATCCTTAGCCAGCGAGCATCTAGGGTGGAAGTGACAGCCGGGAGGCAAATGGGCGGGATTCGCCACTTCCCCGGACG
The DNA here is from genome assembly GCA_002402135.1 of Fidelibacterota bacterium. Taxonomy (GTDB): domain Bacteria; phylum Fidelibacterota; class Marinisomatia; order Marinisomatales; family UBA2128; genus UBA2128. The sequence continues at coordinate 26,552 of NVVH01000001.1, forward strand.
TAAAGCCTTCCCCTCTGGCAGACGCCATTAGGGCCTGAGTATATGGATGRAGCGGTTCACCGATAACCTGATCAGTCTCACCAAGTTCYACAATTCTSCCCGCGTACATGACGGCAATCCGGTGAGCAATCTGTCGGACGACAGCTAGATCGTGCGAGATGAATAGATAGGCCAGCTCCTTTTCCCGCTGAAGCCGCATGAGGAGATTCAATATTTGCGCTTGGACAGAAACGTCGAGAGCGGAGACCACCTCATCGCAGATGATRAGGCGCGGTTCTACAGCGAGCGCTCTGGCTATGCCAATTCTCTGCCGCTGCCCGCCGGAAAATTCGTGAGGATAACGGTAGGCGTGCTCAGGCGACAAATCCACCATTTGGAGCAATTCTTCCRTCCGCTCGGCTACTTTATCCGCAGGGACAATCTGATGCTGCCGCAGCACTTCGCCGATGGCTTCACCGACTTTCATCCGCGGGTTGAGAGAGCTGAACGGATCCTGGAAGATGAGCTGGACGTCCCGGGCAGTCTGTACTTTCTCGGAAATAGGCTCTCCGTCTAAYAACACGTCGCCTCCGGTGGCTGACTGCAGCTTCACGACTGTTCGCCCCAGCGTTGATTTCCCGCAACCGGACTCTCCTACCAGCCCCACCGTCTCGCCGGGACGAATGTCCAGCGACACGCCATCCACAGCTCGCACTTCGCCAACCTTGCGGCGCAGCAGTCCTCGCTCAATGGGAAAATGGACGGAAAGGGAATCTATCTGGAGGAGTGGAGTTTCTATTGGTGCAGTCATGAAAGCTGAATGCGRCTCTGGTCGCCGATAAGCAGGCGGTGACTTTTGGGCTTGGCGGAGCCCCGTGTCACCTCAGCGTCGTGCCCGATGAGCGATGATTCTATGCGCGTCTGGATGTCAACTATGCTCGTCCGTTCCATAAGAATCGAATACTCAATCTCGCTGCCGATAATTCGACATCCATCAGCGATGGCAGTGTGCGGCCCAATGTAAGCATCTTCCACTACTACATCTTTTCCGAGAATCGCCGGTCCGCGAATCGTACTGCCGGTGACTTTTGTCCCCTTCCCTATGGAGACTCGTCCCGTCAAAGTAGAGTCCACCACCSTGCCGCTCCGTTCTTCCTTGAGATTGTCGAGAACGAGGCGGTTCGCTTCCAGCAGATCGGACGCTTTGCCGGTATCCTTCCACCAGCCGGTGATTTCAGAGAATGAGACGTTCCGGYCSTTATCGAGGAGGTATTGATGAGCATCAGAAATTTCCAGCTCGCCSCGCRCTGACGGCTTAATATTGTTCACCGCCTCGAAAATGGAACTGTCGTAAAGATAAATTCCGGTGACGGCGAAAGAACTCTTCGGCTTGGTGGGTTTCTCCTCCACACCGATAATTTTGTCACCCTCGAWTTCGGGTACGCCGAATCGCTCCGGATCAGACACTTTGCTCAGCACAAGATGGCAGTTGGAGCCGTTGGACTCGAATTCGTCTATAAATTTCCGGATACCGCCTACAAGAATGTTGTCGCCGAGATAAAAGATGAAATTCTCGTCGCCGATGAAAGGCTCAGCAATCTTCACTACATGAGCCAATCCCAGCGGAGCTTCCTGCTGGATGTACGTAATGTTCAGTCCGAGATCACTACCGCTTCCGAACTCACCCTCAATCTCCGTGTCACCTTGATTGACAATGATACCCGCTTCAGTGATTCCCGCTTCCGCCGCATATTCCAAAGCGTAAGAGAGCATGGTACGGTTCGCGATTGGAATCAGATGCTTATTCTTAGTGTGAGTAATAGGCCGAAGGCGAGTTCCATGACCACCCGCAGTTATGAGTGCTTTCAATCTATCGTCCTTCGTCTAAACCTTGCTTGCTCAAGATGTCTGCCTTTTTATTTTGCTCTCTGCCAACGTGCTCAACCTTCCAACTGTCATATTCAGCCAGSTTATTACATACTTTATCATACAATTTTCGAATCCGCTTGTTCTTCACTTTGTACTCTAAATTGATCTGCTTTACCATAAGCTCACTGTCACTGAAAGCGTGAATCTCGGTGCCGTTCAGCTCTTTCCCGATTWTTAACCCTTGAATGAGTGCACCGTATTCCGCTTCGTTGTTCGTCGCTTTGCCGATGTTCTTGCTGAATGTGWAAAGTTCACCCTCWACATCGCCGCCATCGAGATAAAAAATACCACCAATGCCGGCTGTTTCCGCCTTTAGATCAGCTGCTCCGTCCACATAAAGAATCAAGCTAACTCSCGATTTTTGCAGGAATAATTTGTTGTACAGCGCATCCAGATCTTCGGCAGATAGATCGGGATGACGCTTTAATACATCTGCAATCACTTCGGGTGAAAAGAGGTAGTTYAGAAGATCTATTTCTCGTTGATTTAATGTCTTCATATTGGCGGAAAAGTTAGAGCCGAACTGTTCATTTGACAAACGGATTGTTGGTGCTTTTTGCCGGACACTCTTCCCAATAGTAGCACCAGTTGCAGAGAGGAGTTTGAACCGTACGGAAGGGACCACCGTTCGCCACAGTTTCACGGATGGTGTCGATCTTCTGCTTCGTTTCATTTTCAAGCATCTGGAGCTGAGCGTCATCTCTCCTCGATTCTACCGTATCGCCTGTCCGGACAAAGTGCCACACCAGCCGAACATCCTCCACATCACTTTTGAGCTGCTTCAGACCCAAATGGTAGAGTGCCAGTTGGCGATCCTTGTCGGCAGCGGCTTGGGACATTCGGCGCTTGGACGTCTTGTAATCGTGAATCTCCCACTTTCCTTCTCCGTGGTTCTGCAGACGGTCCAGGATGCCTTTAATGGGATAATTCTCATCRCCGCCYAGGTTGAATTCCAACACCTCTTCTACTCCRACGACAGGTTCACTGAATGGGTGATATTTCCGAAAGTACCAGGAGAGACACTTTTCTCCCAACGGTCGGTATTCATCCCGCCGCATATAGCGATTAACGAATACGATTTGGTCATGCCATTTCGTATCCCAGAGATCATTATAACAATCTGAAACTGCATCAAATGTGGGGATGCTCCCATTGAGAACTTCTCTATATAAAAATTCCAGCGCTTCATGAACCCGTTTTCCAACAAACGCCTCTATGCTGTCTTGAGGTTTTTTTATTTCATCAAGATAATAGAAACGGAACTGTGATGGACATTTCTCGAAGGACGAAAGACTTGAGTGAGAAAAGGGGCGTGAAAATTTTAATTCAGATGTCATTAGTCTCTTCCGTATGGAAAGTATTGCTCTACAAGCTCGTAATCACCAAAACCGTTCCGATCCACAAACAGAAATGATTTGCTGACCTTGTAATAGTGCCAACGCTGATATGCACGCCCATCTAACCCATAGGGAGTATACTGAATATCATCAGGCATACCGAACAAAACGTAAATCATTCCCATGGACGTCTTCCATCCATCTTGAAAAGAACCAAACTTTTCGTTAGCTAGATTAACCCGCATATAATACTCATTCATCAGCTCATTTTTGGAAGTGCCGGGGGAGGGATCTTTACTATTCCAGAATTCACGAAACAACCTTTCCTTCTTCTCACTTTTTGCTTTAACCATCTTTCGATACGTTTTGCTGGAAGCGATATATCTAATTTGTTTGATAGCGACATCAAGATCCTTAACATGAGATGAAAGACCTCTCCATTTGACTTCAACCAGCAGTTCACTTTCTGATTTGTTACCATGTTGATTTAGAACTGCCTCGATTTTGAACCGTTTATTAGAAACGTGTTCTGCCGGTAAATACATTAAACCGGAAATAAACGTACCTTCACTGACTCCTGTTACCACCTCCTCTGCAAGCACATCACCATCGGGAGTTACCGACTTAATAGTAATGGTATAATCGCCTGGATTGAGTCGAGCTTTGTAGAAGATGCTTAGACTGGAATCTTTCCCGCTAATTTTCGGCGGARTGATTGGGACTCCCTGCGGAAATTTATCATGAACAAGCTGCTGATTTATAAGCAACAGATCACTCAGCACAACTTCACCTTTAAATCTGTCCAACTTGAGTTCGACACTCTTTTTACCAGTTTTGTGGGTATCAAGATCTGTCACCTCAATTTTACAGTTGTATTCACGGAGAGATAAAACGAAAGAACGAATTTCTAGATCGAGCGGTTTCTTTGAAATGGTTTCGTCATAGTTGATCGTCTCAATCCTCCTTTTCCATCTCTTTTGAATAACCTTCTGTTTTTTATCATCATAGATGAGTACCGCGGTCTCAAACTCTGCAACGAAAGTCGACCCTTGCTTTAGGAATTGAATAGAAGCGTAAGGGATTTTAATGAGGACATCCAATCTGACTGAATCTGCTGATGCTTCTGGATAAACCGGGGTAGAAACTTCAAACTCAGGAATACCCAAGTTACTCCCTTTCTTCCTCCTTTGCGGAAATAAAGAAGTAATACCAATCAACAATATGAGCGGTAGCAATCGTTTCATTCGAAATATCTCTGCCAATCGAATAGTGAAAGACCGGATGGAGTTCCRAACCATATGTAACCTCCACCAGAAGTGAGAGCGTACACTTTATCGCTGGGCAGCCCATCTTCCTTCGAAATGTGAGTAATCCCAAAATCGTCAAGATCGACTAGATAAACACCATCTAAGGAAGCAGCCCAGAGATAACGTATCCCACTTTCAGAACTAACCGTCACTTCCAGATCCAGAAACTGTTGACCCACAAGCCTGCCGGCACCTTTYAATCTTGTCCAATTTTCACGGCTKCGAGTGTAAATAAGAATTCCATACTCATCGCCAAAGTATACGTYGTTTCCATGRGAGGWCATGGCTCTTTTTCTCGAATGCAGCTCCACGAGATTAAAATATTCATCATTCGAATTAGGCAATTCGCTAAACGTCTCCAGTTCATTGCTGGACGGTGTCCACTTCCAAAGATTATTCACTCCCCACGAAATCCAGAGTGACTGTCCGTCAAAATGAAGATCATTGATACGAAATCCTCTCACAGCATCGCTTATCTCCCACGAACTTTTTCTACGAGTTGACGGATTCAATTTGACGAGGCCGTAAGATGATCCAGCGTAAACATAGTCGCCGTCATACGCCAGAGAATAAACTGAACCATCCATGAGAGTCCGGTTTTCATTGACCTCATACCATGAATTTTTCTCTTTGTTGAAAATCTGTAAGTCCGAAGTTGTACCAAACCAAATTTCGTTATCGATAACAATAGACGAAAGTATCTGATCGGAACCAAACATGATCTCCTTCCCTTTTCGGAAGAGATCCCAGTAACCACGTTCATAATCAAATCGGGTGATTCCGGAACTGTTTGAATTAGAAGAATTACCTCCCAGCCAAAGATAGGAATCATCGTGTAACAGAACTGTAGCGCTTGTCTGAGCTGGACCAAAGTACAAAGGCTCCAGTGTCAACATTTGAGGGTCGGCATAGAAAACCGGACCGTCAAATGTCCCAACCCAGATATCTCCAAATCTGTCAAGGAAAACCGTCGAAATATTTACTTCCTCAAAATTGGGTCCATTCAGCTGATTGCCGTGAAAAATCCAGCCTCCGGTTGCTGTGTAGCCGTCGAATATTTCCCTCCAGTCAACGATGCCATTAGCCACTGCGCTGCCCCATGAGATTTCTTTTTCAGGAAGAGTTTCGTAAGGTGAAATAAGATAGCCCGAAAGCCGATCAATTTTCATCACTTGACTGCGAGTAATACACCAGAGGTATTCAGAAGTTGAACCGATACGGTTAATTTCCTCACCGGGGCGCAATCTGAGAAGATYCGCTGATGCGAGATGCCAGCGAGCWCCGCCATCAAGAGAGTAATTCAACCCCTTGGATGTAGAAGCCCACAGAACTTGTGTGTGTAAATCATAGTAAACTGCCGTGATATCCTTTCCGGCGATACCTTGTGATTCCGTGATGGGATCATCCCAATAGCGGCCAAAGAGATGATACCTCATGATGCCGCCATTTGATCCGAAATAGATGTACTCATTACCTCCTGTGATGGAGTTTGTGAATTGGACATTCTTGAAAGTGACCCAGTCCCACGGATCGTAATTCATTCCTGACTGTGCGAAAACAGAGGTTAACAAAATAGAAGTTAAAAAGAGACATTTTGCCAACGATTTAAGAATTGTGGTGATTGATAATCTCGTGGAGTTTTCCTCTTGTAACGGGAACTACACCAACTTCTTCGCAGACAGTTCCGGCGGCATAGTTTGCTAAGGCAGCTGCTTCTATGAAATCTGCCCCGGAAAGAAAAGCCAAAGCAAAAGTGGAAATGACAGTATCTCCTGCACCGGATACATCATGTACACTTCGTGCGCGAGTTGGAATTAAATGATGACCTTTTAAGTTGAAAAGCGAAATGCCGTACTCACCTCTGGTAACCATAAGATAATCGCATTTCAATTGATCAAATAGTTTTAAACCAACTGCATCTATGTTTTCCTCGGTAATTGCTGAGACTCCCGCCGCTTCAGCAGCTTCAGATGAATTCGGTTTCACCAGGGTTACACCACAGAAATCGAAAAAATGTTCCTTCTTTGGATCKACAAAAATTGGAATATCTTTAGTTCGGCACATCTCTATCAGAGATGAGATCATATCACTGTCAAATAAACCTTTATCGTAATCCGCCAGAATAACACCATCAAACTGTTTAATGTCATTCTTAAGTTGATCGAGCAAAGCTAAACGATTTTCTGAGATCATACCTGAAGAACTTTCCCAATCGGCTCGAATCACCTGTTGTCCTCCAGCCATTATTCGAGTCTTAACTGTAGTAGAAAGAGATAAATCTGTCTGGAGAAAAACTGTATCTATGTTCATTACTTTCAAAAGTTCTCTCAATGTTTTGCCATCACGATCATCGCCTACGACACCGGCAATAGTGACATTTGCACCAAGAGACTTCAGATTAGAAGCTACGTTCGCGGCACCACCTGGATTGCTATTCGATTCGTTGATATCCACTATGGGAACGGGTGCCTCAGGTGAAATRCGCTTCACATCACCCCATAGATAGTTGTCTAGCATTACGTCACCCACAACCAGAATGTTCTTCTTGTCGAACTGCTTTTCTATTTCGAGATAACGGTTAATTTTCATCGTGTATTACCAAAGATTGTCCAGTCATTTCTTCTGGTATTGTCATATCCAACAGATCGAGAATGGTAGGCGCAATATCTGCCAATCCTCCTCTTTTCTGCAATTTAACCTTACTCTCCTGATTGACCACGAAAAATGGTACCGGATTTAATGTATGAGCCGTATGAGTTTCACCTGAAATCTCATCTACCATCATCTCGAGATTACCATGATCGGCAGTTATAAAGACCGTTCCACCTTTTTCAGTCACAGCAGTCGAAATTRTTTTKACAGCCTCATCCACCACTTCCATGGCACGAATTGCAGCTTCCATATCACCGGTATGACCCACCATRTCGGGATTGGCGAAGTTCAGGATTAGACAATCGTAGTCATCGGATTGAACTGCCTTAAGTGCAGTATCCCGCACTTCCGGTGCGCTCATCTCGGGTTGAAGATCATAAGTCGCCACTTTGGGAGAAGGTACCAAAATCCTTTCTTCACCGGGAAAGGGCTGCTCCTCCCCGCCGTTGAAGAAATAAGTGACGTGGGCATATTTTTCTGTTTCAGCMAWTCKMAGTTGWGNTWTAWYMYRCTTTWSANARAACNTSACSTNMAGTRTWTTNNTTAGMTYWYCCYTMYSAAATARKAYYKKAWMATNNWWTSAANSWTTRTMMKMAKWMWTTGTMRTNNARTTWARTNRAKSAAKAKTTYTWTTAAACTCATCGAAACTTCCGCTGCAAAAAGCTGTAACAATCTGTCTCATCCGATCGGCCCTAAAATTGAAGAAAAGGAGCGAATCACCTTCACGGACGACTGGTGAAGAATGGGCATCATCAGATATCAACACAGGTTTTATGAACTCATCCGTAACACCGTCTGAATAGGAAGCCTCTACTGCTCTAACGGGATCATCATACCTTTCACCAACAGCTTTCGAATAGCAGTCATAGGCGATGCCGGTACGTTCCCATCTCTTATCGCGATCCATGGCGTAATACCGCCCCATGACTGTAGCAATTTTTCCACTACTTGTTTCATCCATGAAATGCTTGATGCCACCGACATAGTCTTTCCCAGATTTGGGAGGTGTATCCCGCCCATCGGTAATCAGATGGAGCATAACCTGTTCAACACCAGCTTCCCTGGCCAGTAACAGCAGAGATTTCAGATGATCAATATGACTGTGAACACCTCCATCGGAAAGAAGGCCTAATAAATGRAGCCGAGAGTTATTTTTCATTGTTTGATCGAAAGCGGCTATCAGGTTGGAATTAGTTCCCAGTGATCCATCGGAAATGGCGTCATTTATTCTCACTAATTCGTGCCTGTTAATACGTCCCGAACCGATAGTCATGTGCCCTACTTCGGAATTACCCATCACTCCTTCAGGCAATCCTACAGCTCTCCCAGAGGCTATCAGCTCTGACATGGGATTGGTAACGTAGAGTTTATCGAAGTAAGGCGTCTTTGCCTGTAAGACGGCATTGTTTTCCGGATTATCTCGAAGACCGTAACCGTCCAATATCAGCAATGCGAACTTCAATTTTCTATTGTCTTGGGCGTTTGAGAGATCGAACTTTTGAGATGTGACCATTATCAAGAAATAGAACAACCGAGACAAGATCTTTTACCCTGGCAAGTTCTGAATTGCTTAAGACAACAGTAGTACCACGGGAACGAACGCTATTTTTCAGACGACGATCTAAATCTCTCTTAATTACAGGATCGAAATTGATACCATAATCGTCCATCAGCAGCACTTTCGGATCGGCTTCCATAGATGTAATCAGTTTAAGCTTCTCTATTTGACCAGTTGAGAGATTTGACACAAGACCATCCCATGGTGTGGTGATTTTGGCTGAAGAATAGAAACTTTGATAAATGTCATCAACTTTGTTAGGTAGAATACTTTTGATATATTCAGCAACCGTCCCTCTAAAATTGATGAGTTCATCATTGAGGGTTAAAATATCATTCGGAATTTTAATTTTTCCCCTCCAGTTCTTTTTGAACTCTTCTGACTCAAATTCGACTGTTCCCTCGGAAGGGATCAGCTGGCCCCCAAGGATACTCAAAAGAGTAGATTTTCCGGCACCTATTGGACCAACAATTCCGTAAATCGCTCCACGATGAAACTTGAAGTTCTTAATCTTAAGGTTTGTTACATTATCCCTAACAACCTTTATATTATTTAATTCAAAAATAGGTACTTGTATTCTATTCATCTTTTTTCTCCTCAAAAAACTTATYAATGAGGGAAAACATTATTACAAGGWAGGTTCAGATGTTAGATAGAAGCCTTATTGACTGGATTCCAAGAATCGTTCCACTTCGATGGCTGCCATGCAGCCAGTTCCTGCAGCAGTAACAGCCTGACGATAGACATGATCCTGAACATCGCCTGCAGCAAAAACACCTTCAATTGAAGTTGCAGTGGAATCATTTCCGGTGACTATGTAACCTTGATCATTCAGATCAAGTAATCCATCAAAAAGAGAAGTGTTGGGAGAGTGACCAATTGCTAAAAACAGACCTTCACAAGAGAATTCCCGAGTCGAAGAATCTTCAGTGCTTCTAAGAATTAGACCGGTTACACCGGCAACCTTATCACCAATAATATCTTCAACAACTGTATTCCATACAAATTCGATTTTCGGGTGTTCCAGTGCCCTTTTCTGCATGATTTTAGACGCTCTCAGCTTATCACGTCGATGAAAAACCGTTACCTTGGAAGCAAACTTGGTTAAAAATAGTGCTTCCTCCATGGCGCTGTCTCCCCCACCTACGACCGCGATTTCCTTCTCTTTGAAAAAGAAACCATCGCAGGTAGCACATGCTGAAACTCCATGCCCCATGAGCCTTTCTTCAGCTTCCAGACCGAGTAACTTTGCAGTCGCTCCGGAAGAGACTATCAATGTATCTGATTGATACTCTTCGTCGCCGACGAAAACTGTAAAAGGTCTCTTCGACAGATCAACTTCTGTGACGTGCTTGAAATAACACTCCGCTCCAAATCGCTTCGCCTGATCGCGAAACAATTCCATCAGCTCTGGTCCCATAATGCCGTCCGGAAATCCCGGATAATTCTCAACATCAGTAGTAATAGTCAACTGTCCTCCCGGCTGATTCCCTTCGAAAACCAGAGGTTCAAGATTAGCCCGCGCCGCATAAATGGCAGCAGTTAATCCGGCAGGACCGGAACSGATGATAATTATCTTCCTTGTCATTCAGGATCTTCCTCAGTTTAGGATACGATCCAAAACATCAGTAATGTTTCCCTTTGGAACTGATCCGACAACTTGATCGGTTACAGCTCCGTTATGTATGAACAGGAGAGTGGGAATACTCCTGACTCCGTATTTCATCGCCGTTTGGGGATTGTTATCAACATTTAACTTACCCACTTTCACCTTTCCCGCATAATCGGCGGCGATCTCCTCCACCATGGGAGCTATCGCAAGGCAGGGTCCGCACCATTCAGCCCAAAAATCAACTAAAACCGGCAGATCTGATTCAAGTGCATCCTGCTCAAAGTTACTATCTGTGAATTCAACAGTATTGCTACCCATTATTCCTCCTTCTTTCAGAGTAGTAGTGAAATATATCKTATGAATTTAGCTTAAACAAAACAACCGTCAAAATGCAGAAACAGTCTACGTAACAAGTTTCAGGAATTTTCTTTTTCCCACACGAAGAATTCGAGGTTGATCCACTACAATTTCAGTGTTGATATCRCTGATTTTTTCACCATCTACCTTAACACCACCCTGTTCGATYAACCTTCTCCCTTCCCGTTTGGATGAAACAAGCCCAGCATTATGCATCACGGTTAGCACTGTCACAGGAGATTCTTTCACGATAAACTCATCCATCTCCTCTGGTTCATCCCCTTCTACGAAAATTCTGTCGAAGTCACTTTCAGCGTCTTGTGCAGCTTCAAGAGAATGATACAGGGTAACAATGTCTCTAGCCAACTGTCTCTTCATATCTCTTGGATTCTCACCTTTCTGCAGCCGGRATTTTATCCTATCCAACTCTTTCGAAGAGATATTTGTAGCCAGTTCAAARTATGGGACTATAAGCTCATCAGGAATGGAAAGAGTCTTACCATACATATCACCCGGCTCATCAGTCAGTCCTATGGCATTATCGTACGATTTCGACATTTTCTTSACGCCATCTGTCCCTTCGATGAGAGGAGTCGTGATGACTACTTGGGGATTCTGATCGTAAGCTCGTTGTAGATCTCTTCCCACCAGCAGATTGAACTTCTGGTCAGTCCCGCCAAGCTCCACATCTGCGTTAAGTTTCACCGAGTCCATCGCCTGTGCAAGCGGATAGAGAAATTCATGCAGCGAAATAGGAACTTCACTTTTGTATCGTTTTTCGAAGTCATCGCGTTCCAGCATGCGCGCCACCGTATAATGGCTTGTGAGTCTAATGACATCATCAAAATTCATGGCGCTGAGCCAATCTGAATTATGGAAAATRTTCAACGCACCTRCATCYAAAACTGCTGACGCCTGCTCAACATATGTCAGACCATATTYTTTGGCCTCTTGGATAGTTAACTGAGGTCTTGTTTTATTCCTTCCGGACGGGTCACCGATCATGGCTGTAAAATCACCGATGACAAGGACTGCCTGATGTCCTAAATCCTGGAAATGACGTAGTTTCCTCAAAACCACTGCGTGACCRATGTGCAAATCCGGTCGACTGGGATCGCAACCCAGTTTCACGATGAGCGGTTCTCCACTTTTAGAAGCGGATTCCAACTTCTGCTCGAGTTGTTCCTCGGAGATGAGCTCATCTACTCCTCGGCCAACGAGATCCATCTGTTCGTTGATTGGGGGAAATTTAATCATCTTTTCTAACGCCGACTTCTTAGTTCTCGCTCCATGGCACGCTTACTGTCTTTTTCAGCTATTGCAGCTTTCTTATCATAACTTCTTTTACCCTTTGCCAGAGCAATCTCTACTTTTGCCCACCCTTTTTTGAAATAGAGTTTCAGTGGAATCATTGTATGATTCTTAACTGTCACGCTTCGATCGAGTTTCCGAATCTCGCGTTTATTCAGTAACAACCGACGATTTCGATACGGATCATGACCACTGAATCCGGTATGAGAATAATGTCCGATATGACTGCCAATGAGATACACCTCACCATTTATTATTCTGGCATAAGCATCTCTGAGGTTTGCTCTCCCCTCCCGCAGACTTTTTACTTCGGTACCAGCCAATTCTAACCCTGCCTCGAATCGGTCCAGGATGTGGTAGTCGTGGAAAGCTTTTCGATTGGTGGTAACAACTCTTATATCATCACTCATTCTCGACGGAGAAAATAACAGAAGAACAGCATCAGTTACAAGCATAATCCTTGTATGATCCTGACTTAAAACCTAATTTTTCGCCGCTCTTTGAAGCCCGGATGGCGGAACTGGTAGACGCGCATGGTTCAGGACCATGTGGCCGAAAGGCTGTGCAGGTTCGATTCCTGTTCCGGGCACTTAAACAAATCCCCACACATGCGGGGATTCTAATTACAAATGTAATTATAAATCGAATTAATTACTAAAAGCGTTTACCACCTTCTCCACCGCTTGCAAAATATCCATCGCATCCTCTTCGGAGCCCAGCAGACAGTTCTGCCGAAGCCAGACAGCTTCCTCATCTGCGATCCTCTCCGTCACAGGCAAAGTGATTTTCTCGAAGTCAACTCCTTCCAGCCACGGATATTCAGCACGATTAACAATAAACAATCGCTCGCGATAGAGAGGGACGTATCCAGCGTAAACTGGGATACCTTCACCGTTTAAAGCCTCTAAAAACTGTTCACGAGACTTTTCATCAAAGTACTTTTTTAAGTAGCGAAAAATATAAAGGTGATGAGAAACTCTGGTAGTACCGGGATATTTCTGCAAAAGTTCTAACCCCTCAATTTTCTCAAATCCACTGTCAAGAATAGCGGCATTGGCGTCGCGGATAGCCATATCTTTCTCCATCGATTCGATCTGTGCTGTTAAAAGAGCCGCCGGGAAAGCGCTTAATCGAAAATTTCCACCTAAGTGATCGTGTTCGTACCAATCACCCTCTCGAACTCGCCCGGCATTTTGATAAGAGAAACATTTATTGATAAACTCCTCATCATCTGAAATAATAGCTCCACCCTCTCCGGCTGTCATGTTCTTGGAAGATTGGAAGCTGAAAATCCCTCCCATCCCGAAGGCACCGACTTTACGACCTTCCCATTCGGTACCGTGAGCTTGAGCAGCATCTTCAATCATGGCGATGCCGTGACGATCACAAATCTGCTTAATAGCAGTGATCTCCGCAGGATTCCCGGCGATGTGCACAGGCATAACGACCTTCGTCTTATCTGTAATTAGATCGTCGAGGAGTGCTGGGTCCATATTCAATGTACTTTCATCAATATCGGCGAAAACGGGGACCGCATTTGCCATCAAAACTGCTGTGGCGGTCCCAACGAATGTATACGCCGGAACGATCACTTCATCACCGGCTTTAACTCCCGCCGCTTTCAACGAGACCCAGAGTGCTGCCGTCCCTGTACTAATAGCCAAAGCAAATTGACTATCGTGGAAATCTGCAAATTTCCGCTCAAACTGCTCCACTGCAGCACTACCAATTCCCCAACGTTCGTTCTCCAGGGTATGGATGAGACTTTTCTTCATCGCCTCAGTTGGACGTGGCCATGAAGGAAAAGGCTTAGTCCGAACAGGTTCGCCGCCGTTAATCTGCAAATTACTTTTGTCTGACATGATGTTACAGTCCTAGACTCTTCATGAATGCGTCATTGTTGGGTTCACGTCCCAGGAACTCCCTCACCAAGTCCATGGGATCTTTACTGCCGCCGGGTGCCAATACTATCTCGCGGAAGCGGCGACCTGTTTCAGGATTCAGCACTCCCTCCTCCTCGAATACAGAGAACATATCCTGCGCCAGCACGCTAGACCATGCATAACCGTAATAACCGGCAGCGTATCCGGCTAGATGACCAAATGACGCAATGCGGGCTGTCTTCGGAGTCTCATTCCAGCTCAATATATCTTTGTGAAGGCGATGCGCTACATCTACCACTGTCTCATTATTCGGATCCCATTTCCCATCGTGCAGCGTCAAATCCAATGTGCCCAGAAATACCTGAAAAGCGTAATTACCAGCTGACGATTTGTTCTTCGCTGCCAGCATTCGATCCAACAGATCATCCGGGATTRTCTCGCCGGTTTCGTAGTGTTTTGCGAATAGTCGTAGCGTCTTCTTATTCCACACCCAATTCTCCATTATTTGTGACGGCGCTTCCACGAAATCTCTGTCAACGCCAGTTCCGGAATAGACGTAATAATCTGCCGTCGTTACAAGTCCGTGAATCAGATGCCCAAACTCATGGAAGAACGTCTCGGCTTCATCGTGGGAARGAAGCGATGGTATATCACCAGATGGCTTGGGAAAGTTGGTAACGAGTGAGGCGATGGGCAGCTGATACACATCTCCAAAGCGCTTTCCTTTTACCATGGTAAACATAGCAGCGTGAGAGTACTTGTTGGCTCGTGGATAGAGATCGAGATAAAAGTATCCGATAAAACTTCCGGAATCCGAATCGTACATCTTGTACATGAGCACTTCGGGATGCCAAACGCTCGGATTTTCTATTGTCTTGTAGGTTAGACCAAAGACTTGCTGGGTAATCTGGAATAAACCACTTAGTACTGTCTTCAACTCAAAGTACTGTTTAACCTCTTCTTCATCCACCTGATATTTTTCTTCTGCCCGGATATTCTCGAGGTAATTGAGCTCCCAATATTCTATCTCAGATGCGACTGTTCCTTCATCTTTGGATTTGAATTCTAAAAGCTCCGCTAGTTCCAAACTTRACTTCTCCTTTAATGCATTTATTAGTTCTTCTTCAAAAGCCCAAACGGTCTCCGGTGTTTTTGGCATTCGATCTTCCAGTACGTACGCAGCGTATGAACCATAACCCAGCATTTCCGCCATTTTTTGACGTTCCGCCAGGAATTTCGGAATGAGTTCTACATTTTCATCTGCAGCCCGATTTAGGAATTTCTCACTCAGAGCTCTACGTGTCTCTTCAGACTCAGAATAGTTCATGAAGATTCGCCTCGAGGGAAAGCTGATGTCAATCTTATAAACTCCTGCTGTTGAGTCGTACATGGATTCCTTATACCAATCCGGAGTCCCTTCCATCTGATCTTCAGTAACTATGAGAGTATCTGAATATTCAGAAATGTTTTTCCCGAACTCAATCAGAAGCTGAGTCAAGTTGTTTTTAACCTTTGTGAGTTCTTCTCGTTTCTCCTTAGGAAGAGCAATCCCTTGTCTTTCAAATGATCGAATCTCATCATCGAGATATCTTTTCTTCACTCCGGTCAGGTTTTTGCCTTCAGAAGTTTCGCTAAAAGCTACAATGGCGTTGTATAGTTCCTCATTCACAGAAAGATCATTCATGAACTTGGAAAAAAGTATCATGCTGCTGTTGGCTTCGTCACGGATAACCGCAGACTCATGAACCTCGCTCATCAAGCCGGCGGGATTATCCACCTTTCCAGTAACATTATACAGATTGTCGAGGRGAAGGATTGTATTCTCGAATGTACGAGACTCATTGGGAACTGCCAGTACGTCTTCGAGAATGGTAGCTGCTTCAGCTAAAGCAACATCCGTGGCAGCGAGGATGTCACCTTCCTGCAGATCTGCAAAATTGACTGCCTCATTRAATCCATACAAAAGTGGATTTTGTCGTGAAACTGACCTTGATAATACAGCATCACTCTCAGGTGGAATACAACTGGTGATAATCAGGGAAAGTGACATCACAGTAAGAACAAACTTACGCATCTAGAACCTCCTCATATTCAGTTGAAATGTTAGCATTTCAATTCGATTCTCCCAATTCTAAAACTCTTCCATCCACACCATCCAATTGTATTCCTAAAATATCAGCTATGGTTGGTGCAATGTCCACAGTTTCCACACTGTCTTCGAGCATCCTATCATGAATTGAAATTCCGGCAAAGTAAAGAGGGA
Organism: Fidelibacterota bacterium; assembly: GCA_002402135.1. Taxonomy (GTDB): domain Bacteria; phylum Fidelibacterota; class Marinisomatia; order Marinisomatales; family UBA2128; genus UBA2128. The sequence continues at coordinate 42,740 of NVVH01000001.1, forward strand.
CRTGAGTATCATAATCATAGGGAGTACCGTGAGTCGTTCCAACCGAGCYGCGCAARACGTAATACTCYTTGYTTAYCRGAAAYAAATCACCGCTCCATTTWGGATGGAACTGGTTTTTCAATAGTTGTCCGTCGTAATCAAKRGGTTCATCACTTGACAGCTGCTCTCGTGTGTATACCTTCTCGACCCACTCCTCTTCAAGCAGTATGGGAATCACATCCTGATTAAGATCCCTAAGGTTTACTTTCTTTTCTGCCAGTATGTCAAAATCATAGAACAGTGAACCGTTGGCGATCTTCTCTATATATTCTCCTTCTCCCCACTTCTCCGCCAGGCGGGTATTGATCACTGATTTCATGATTCTGTACCGTTTGCCAAATCTTCCTGCCGTATGTCCCTGGGCTGTGGAGTGCTCCGGCATAGGAGCGCTTCCGTGATCGCTGGTTAGAACAATCAGTGTGTTCTCCAGTCCTACTTCCTTGTCTATAAAATCGAAGAACTCACCTAATTTCATATCCAGTCTAAGAAAGAGGTCCATAGATTCCTGGCTGAACGGACCAAAACGATGCCCTACACCATCGGTCATGGATATTCCCACCATCAGCATATCTGGATGCCTGTCCCTTCCAAGCTGTTCTTCTTTAATGATAAGTTCAGAAAGATCAATCGTCACATGATCCACCCACGGAAAGTCCCRAAACAGATCATAATTTGGTTCCTCGCCTTCACTGTAAGATGGAAATTTGTGGGGRAATGTGGTGGAATCATCCCAAGAAGAAGTTGCTTCAGGGGGATACTCATCTTCCCGGCAACGCTCTAGATAGAGTTTCTCATCGGGAATAAGCCGTTCCCAAACAGTGCCGAAGTACTTATGGAGGGGACGACTTTTGTTGAATTTTATCAACCAATCAGGATAGGCATTCATATAATATGAAGAGGTTACATACTCAGGTCCGCCGTTTGTCCAAAAAACACCATCAGGATGTTTCCCGCCCATTAAGACAGCCGTCCGATCTTTACCTGCAACAGAAAACACTTTTGACTGGTTTTCTGCTTCTTTTAGTCTGTCTCCTACTGTGAGCTTTTTGATGTTTCTATATGACATGGGTTCAAACTCACCGCTTAACATGGTTGATAGAGTATCGGTAATGGGATAAAACATTTGGTTAGCTTCACGATCGTATACATAGTTTCCCGTCAGACCTTCCCGTCCAGGATGAACTCCCGTAGCCAGTGAGAAGTGAGCCGACAAAGTCACCGTGTACGCTTGAGCATTCCGAGTTTCACTAAAATAGACACCGTTATCCATGAGATATTTAAACCCTCCAGTGAAAAGATCACCCAATCGATCCATCGTATCTTCTCTCATCTGATCAACAACGATATATACTACAAGCTTTGGCGGAGCTGAATCATCAAATCCGAATATCCGGTAGATGATGATAGCGATTGTGAAAATGACTACAATAGCTTTAGTGAGTTTCATACTTTGATTATCTTACCTTTTTAATTCAATTGCCACTAAGGATCAAAGGCACAAAATTATTATTGTTAAGTACAAACGATTAAGTACTAATTGTTGAATTAAGTTTCTTTTCTTTGATCTACTAAATGTCTCTTCTTTCATTTCTTTTTTAGTGTCTTGGTGACTTTGTGGCGAAATTCTTTAAGCTATAGTTTGTATTTCAAGAGAAGCAAATTTAACCACTCTCAGTCAGACTTGGGCAAGCTAAATCACCCAACRTCTCACCATAATAACCGCTTTTTCAATCCACATGATCTCTCTATTTTCCAATATGGAGCAAAACAGTTCTTCAGCGATGAATACATTAAAAGGAGTGGCAATTTCAACAGTCCTGATAAATCACTACTTCAACCTAAATATCACCGGGAACTACACCGGTTTTGCCAATCTGGCAATATCGATATTCTTCGTTTTGAGCGGTTATGGTATGTCCTTTTCCCTACGGAGAAGATTCGGAGATATTTTCACTGCAAGCGGCGTCTTCCGTTTCTATTTTGACCGGGCTATCCGGATATTCCCCCTGCTTTGGCTGGCGTGGCTGTTTCAAAGTGCTGTAACAGGTGAAGAACTCTCACCGTGGATCCTGGCAGGTGTTCACGGTCATGAACATTATTGGTTCATCCCATCACTCCTCCACTGCTACCTTTTAGCTCCTCTTCTTTTTCTGGGAATGAGAAAGCGGAGGTGGCTAAGCRYTGCTATATTTTTACCGCTCCTCCTTATGGTAAACAGCCTGGGACGTACTGGGATTTTCCCAGAGGGTTTGATCAAGTCTCTTCTCTGGATAAATGGTGAGTATCGAGATATGTTTTTCCTCCACATCTTCCTTTTTCATGTGGGGATGATGCTGCCTTATTTGATGAAACCGAAACTTGAATCTTCTGAAACAAAAAGCAGGAAATTCAATATTCATTTCTGGTCGTTGGCTATGCTCACTCTAGCGTTCATGATCTTTCTGAAGTACAGCACAGGAGACTCAACTTTAGCCAAAGGAGCTTGGCAAATACTCCCCCTTATCCCACTGACAGGTTTGGTCTATTTCGGAGTTTCACATAGTGTCGTCAGTCGTCCACTTGCTTTTCTAGGATCCATTTCATACGCAGTCTATCTTTTTCATCCCACCCTTTACAGGGGAGTTAGTATTATAGGTGGATATCCAATGAACTCATCATTAGAATTATCCATTGTCGTTGGACTTTTTCCAGTTTTCCTCTGGCTGGCCTGGTTATTGGAAGAATTAGGCAATAGGATCGCATTAGCACTTCGTCAATTGTCTTTAGAACAAAATAGTTAAGAGTACATCAATTCTTCGAAATATTTTACGTCCGCTCAAACCGCCGGTCCAGCTCATCCAGCGAAAGATTGACAATAATCGGCCGCCCGTGTGGACAGTAATAGGGGTGCTTGGTGGCAAATAGACGATCTACCAGATTCTGCATCTCATCCCGCACCAGTGTATCTCCCGCCTTGACAGCCGCCTTGCAGGCATAAGACGCCGCAATAGCTTCCCGGAATGAGGCGTATTCCTGCTGATGCTCCAGATAGTAGTCAATGATCTCCTTCARCACCAGCTTCTCATTTCCCCATCCCAGATCTTGAGGCAAACCTTCCACCAGCACGGTGTTCTTGCCGAACTCGCTCAACCGAAATCCTATCTTCTCGAGATAAGGCACAAGGTCAACCAGTGAAGCGTAATCATCAGCAGAGAACTCGACTACTTGAGGGAAAAGCAGTGTCTGGCTCGGCATGGGATTTTCCTCCATGGCCGCCAGCGCCTGCTCGTAGAGGATTCGCTCATGAGCCACATGCTGATCAATAATCACCAGTCCACTGGTGATYTGGGAGACAATGTATTTATCGTGAACCTGCCARATGTTCTCCAGATTGATGAGCGGCCGCTCTTCCCGGTCTGACATCGTCCGTACATATTCCACTGCCCGCTCTACGCTACTTTCCCGGCGAGGCTTACCGGTAGTTTCCAGTCGGCGATCAAATGTAATTCCGGATTGACTAACATCACTGGTATCGGCATTTAATTCACCAAACTCCGGCGGTAAAAAATCAGGGACAGCAGCCAATGTTTCTTTCAGCGCTTCTGTTACTGCGCTCTTCACCACGTGGTAAACCTTCCACTCATCGCGGAAGCGGACTTCAGTCTTCATAGGATGAACGTTCACATCCACAAATTCCTTGGGCACTTGGAGATTCAAGACGAAGAATGGGAACTCCCCGCGTGATACAAGCGACCGATAAGCAGAGAAGACAGCAGAATTGAGGAGTCTATCGCGAATCCATCGGTTATTCAGGAATAAGTACTGCTCCCCTCGCCGTTTGCGGACGAGATTAAGATTCCCGATAAAACCCTCTATGCTAAACGGTTCCTTTGCATAATTGACAGGCAGGACATTCTGCTTGTAAGTAGGATCATTCACTTGACCGATACGTTCCCGGAGTGATGCACTCTGCAGGCTCATCAACTCCTTTTCATCAGATACCAATCGAAAGGCAATTTCAGGATAGCAAAGTGCAAACCGCTTTACCGATTGAATGATGTGTCGCATCTCGGTTTTGGGACTTTTCAGGAATTTCCGCCGAGCCGGCACGGAGAAGAAAAGTTCGCTCACCGTGATGGCAGTTCCCTTGGATCGAGAGGACGGCTGCGGGTCGCCGATCGTACCATCTGTAATGGTCAGCTCATGCCCRCTGCCGGAACCATTGGCGGCTGAGACTGCCTTCACTTTCGCTACGGAAGCGATACTGGGTAAAGCCTCACCGCGGAAGCCGAGAGTTCCGATCTGCTCCAGATCTTTAGCTGAATTGATCTTGGAAGTAGAGTGCCGGACGAACGCAAGTACGAGGTCTTCGGCGGATAATCCGTCGCCGTCATCGATCACTTGGATGGAAGCATTGCCGCCTCCTTTCACGGTGATCTCCACGGATGAGGCACCAGCGTCAATACTGTTCTCCACCAGCTCCTTCACCACAGATGCGGGGCGCTCTACCACTTCGCCGGCAGCGATCTTATTCTTCAGATCGTCAGATAGGATTTTGATTTTGCTYATTGTATTYAMTYANSMNGNAYTKSTCMCARCTKMWTWKGNATYAMMMRKYAMTNKTGANAASWASCSKSTWAWTWCMWWATTWWWKWYWRRWGRTATTCAATTTTACAACTTAGCGATCACCTTTTCCACTTGAGTTATTACTTTTACCTTCAGGCCAGCAGCCGATCGCTCTAATTTGTTCACTTCGTCGGTTACATCCTTCTTAAATTTTTCATCCTCAATGTCCGTCAAATTGATGAGCACATTCAGTCGAGCTCCACGGAGCCCGGCAAACGCCGCTTCCGCCGCCACACCGGCATCACTCACCGATGCTGCCAGACCATCCCGGGCGACCACATCTGCCAGTTCAAGCACCTTGCCGCATAGCTTGGCCACTTCCAGCGGAATCTTAGTTGCTCCCTTGGTCGCTTCCTGAACGACTGAATGTCGAGCCGCTTTTTGCTCGTCCGTTTTCTGTGTCATCCGCATGGCCGCCATGAGTTCATTGAACGCCTCCGTATCTGCATCCACCAAAACAGTCAGACGATCTTTCAATTCCTGCGCCTTAATACCCACATTTTCCATTTCGGGTTTCTTCCCTTCCATCCCTTTTTTCCCGTGGGTAAGAGCCGCCACCATACTTGCCAAAGCAGCAGCGAGCGAACCCATGAGAGCGCTTACCGATCCGCCGCCGGGAGCTGGACTGTCTGTGGATAGTTCCTCTACAAAATCGCTTACTTTCATGGATACAAGTCCTCCTTCATCATTTCTCACTGCATATTCGATAATCTTTTCCTCTGCCTCAAAAGGCGCCACATCGTTGAGTCCCAGAGACTGAACCGCAATCTCCACCAGTTCGCTTATCGGCACGCCGAATGTCCTTCCCTGTTTTTGCAGATAGTACCTTCCTGCCATGAGGAGCGCCTCCAGCGGTATGAGTCCCACGAGCTCGCTTCCTGTTACTCTCAGACCCCGTTCCTCTGCCAATCTGCAGGCTGCATCATAAACTTCGTGGATAGATGATACTTTGTAATTCGTAAAGTTGATGGAAATCTGCGCYCTGCTGTAGGTGTCCACATACCACCCAACCGCTTTCACATCCTTAAACATACCCGSAACTTTTACTACTTTGCCATTGTCATCACGGACAATCTCACCATCCAATAAATTGCGGGAAAGTGGATTAGGGATGCGTTTGCTTCTACCCTTCTCCCTGAGCTCAAAGGCAATRTCTGTGGCCCAACGTCCGTCTTTGGTATTTAGGTTAATATTGTAGGCGATGAGAAACTCCCGTGCACCCATGATAGTAGCTCCACTCTGAGCATTGAATTCCGGATCCCCGAAATCGGGCTTCCAATTGGGATCCTTTAACTTTTCCTCCAGACCCTCATATTCTCCAGCTCTTACCACCGCAAGATTATGGCGCTCAGGAGCTGTAGCAGCGTGCTCATAAAGATAAATAGGAATGTTCAGTTCTGACGCCACTCTCTCACCCACTTCCCTGGCGTATTGGACACAGTCATCCATGGTAACGCCGCTAACCGGTACAAAGGGACAGACATCCGTGGCTCCCATGCGGGCATGTGTCCCCTTATGAGTCCGCATATCGATAACTTCCGCAGCTTTRGCAATGGCCTGAAAAGCGGATTCCTTCACCGCCTCYGGRGAACCTACAATCGTCACCACTGTCCTGTTAGTGTCGGCCCCGGGGTCAACATCAAGGAGAGTTACGCCATCCACCGCTGCAGCAGCATCCGTGATGGCACGGATTTTCTCATCGTCTCTCCCCTCACTGAAATTGGGAACACACTCTACAATCTTATTCACTACTCTTACCTAACTATAATATGGAGAGGTACCACAGAATTCCTACCACAATTGCCAACAGTGCAAACAGTTTCCAAAGCGATCTCCCCGGCTTTCGTCGTTCCATAACTTGCTTGAAGTGCACTTCGTGAGTTATGACATCAGTCCAAAAGTAAACAGTTCAGAAAAAAACTTGACAAACGGTCCAATAAATGACCAGAAAATGGAGCGACCTGTCACCATTCCCATCATGATGAGTCCCATGAGCACCCACGGACCGTACATCTCCATCTGATCGGCAATGTGCTGATGTTGGTATGGAAGGAGCACACGTAGGACTTTTGAGCCGTCAAGCGGCGGGATGGGGAGCATGTTAAAGACAGCCAATGCCAGATTTATGAACAGACTGTACTGCAGCATGATAGGCAAGAAATGGTTAGATCCAAAAGCCACTCCACGTCCCATCACAGATAAAAGTATCCCTGAAATAAATGCCAGCACCATGTTCGCTGCCGGACCGGCCATTGCCACCCAGAGCATGTCCTTATTGGGATTTCGGAAGTAGCGTGGGTCGACGGGGACCGGCTTGGCCCAGCCAAAATGGACCACAAAGAGCATGATAGTTCCAATGGGATCGAGATGGGATAACGGATTCAGAGTAAGCCGCCCTGCCATCTTCGCAGTGGGATCTCCCAGTTTGAAAGCGACATAACCGTGGGCATATTCGTGGAACGTCAAGGCCACCAATATAGGCGGCGCTAAAAGCAACATGTCTACCATCTTGGATGAAAACTCCGGTGCACTTCCTTTAGATAACTTCGATCCACATGCGTATAAATCTGCGTGGTGCTTATATCAGCATGACCAAGCATTTCCTGCACGGCTCTCAGGTCAGCACCGCCTTCGAGGAGATGCGTGGCAAACGAATGCCGCAGAGTGTGCGGACTCACCTGTTTCTCAATTCCGGCACTCTTGGCTAACGTGGAAATGATCCGCCAGACACCTTTCCTGGAAATCTGTCGACCCAGATGATTGAGAAAAACATACCCTCCGCTGCGGCCTTTCTGAGCCGTCTCCGGCCGGGAATTATTAAGGTAATCTTCGAGGCAGTCTGCTGCTGCTCTCCCCAGCGGTATTACCCGCTCTTTGTTCCCCTTTCCCATGATACGGATCAATCCCTGATTTGCCAGCAGATGTTCCAACTTCAGATTGACAAGTTCCGACACCCGTAATCCCGATGAATAGAGAAGCTCCACCATGGCTTTATCACGCAATCCGCCAGATTTGTCCAGTTCAATTGCATCCAAAAGAGCTTCCACTTCCTGCACAGAAAGTACCGTAGGCAGCTTCTCGGGAATCCGTGGAGGTTCCAATAGTTCTGACGGATCGGTGACTGCAAGTTCCTCATCCAGAAGATAGTTGTGGTAAGAGCTCACCACTGAAAAGTTGCGTCGGATGCTTGTAGGTTTCAAATGGAGATCAAATAGCATTCTGATGTACTGTCTAATGTGCCGTGGTGTTATGTCGGAAACACCTTTCACCGATGAGTCYCCTTGCAGGAAATCGAGATAACGGGCAATGTCATGCTTATAAGCTTCAATCGAATTAGATGATAGATTCCGTTCTACTCTGAGGAAAGTAATAAAATCGCTGAGAAAAGATTCCATGACAACATCATGCTTTGTTGCTAAATCAACTAAACGCCTGTTCTACGAGTTCGCAGATAATATGCCCGGCGGTGATATGACCTTCCTGTATGTGCTGCGTATCATCGGACGGGATGGAAATAGCTGCGTCTCCAGAATTTGCCAGTTTACCACCGTCCCGCCCGGTGAAGATGATAACCTTCATACCAAGTTTTTCCGCTGACTCAATGGCACGTATGATATTTTCTGAATTACCGCTGGTAGAGATCCCAATCAGGACGTCACCTTCTTTCCCGAGAGACTCCACCTGACGTGAGAAGAGTGTATCGAAGCCCACATCGTTGGACCAAGCCGTCATGAAAGATGAGTCCGTGGTGAGTGAGATGGATGCCTTTCCCGGTCGGACGTGATCCCTCAATCCGCCTATAACTTCCGTGGAGAGATGCTGAGCTTGGGCAGCACTCCCGCCGTTCCCGCACCAGAGAATCTTGTTGCCGTCTTTCAACGCAGATATCATTATCTGTGCCGMATCTGCAATGGATTCACTGCATTCTTCCACCATCTGGTGCATCATACCGGACGCTTCCGTAAGCTGAAATTTAATCTGATCGAGATGATTGTTCATGTCACACTCCGTGAATGGCGGCGGCGAACTTCGCCAGCAGTGAAAAATCGTTGGTGTTCTCAACTACAGTTCCCGTCACTATAAAACTTGCGCCAGCTTCTACTTTTTCCCGTGCTAATTCCGGTGTACGAATACCGCCCCCAACGATAAAAGGTAATCCTGTTTCGGATGCAACGGCAGTGATGATTCCCGTCGGGATACTCTCCTTCGCCCCGCTGCCGGCTTCCAGATAGAGCAGATTCATCCCCAGATACTCTGCCGCCAGTCCGTGAGCCACCGCCAGTTCCGGGCGATTCATGGGGAGCGGCCGGGTGTTGCTCATAAATTCCACTGTAGTGCTTCCGCCACCTTCGAACAGCATGTAACCGGTGGAGATGGGTTCCAGTCCCAAGTCTTTAACAATTGGAGCAGATATCACCTGCTCACCAATGAGATAATTGGAGTTCCTCCCGCTGATCACTGACATAAATAGTACTGCATCGAAATGAGGCCCCAGCTGGTTGGCAGCTCCGGGGAAGAGAATCACAGGCACCTTTGCCAACTCTTTAATGCGGGCAGCACGCTCATGGAATTTACCATCCATAAAAAAGCTCCCGCCTACGAGGATAGCGTCAGCATTGCTCTCATTGACGGCCGGGACAAGATCATCAAGGATTCCGTCGTTCTTCCTGTCCGGATCGATGAGAACCAGATAGCCGGCTCCCTTCTCCTTCCGTATATCCAGCAGATGTTCAAAAACTGTGTTCATTTGGCAAATCCTTTCAGAAATTTGACCATTGTATCCAGTTCTTCTTTTGTACGCTGTTCAGTCACTGCAATTCTTAGGAAATGTGGATTATCATCGAGAGCTGTCCCGACTAGTAATCCGGCTCCGACTCCCTCTTGCACGAGAGTTTGCGACGGAACAGGGCATTTTGCAACGAATTCATTGAAAAAACGGTCGCCAAAGGGAATTTCGAAACCTGGCAGMTCTGCWATTTTTRACGACAGATAGTGACTTTTCTGGAAGCAAAGGTCGGCCGCTTTTCTAAATCCTTCTTTCCCGAGAAGTGCAAGATAGATTGTAGCGGTGAGGGCAACAAGTCCTTGATTGGTGCAGATATTAGARGTTGCCTTATCCCTGCGAATATGCTGCTCTCTCGTCTGAAGTGTTAAAACAAATCCCGGTTTTCCGTCTATATCTGTCGTAGCGCCCACCAGTCGACCGGGTACTTTYCTTACATAGTCCATCTTGGTGGCCAAGAGTCCCAGGTAAGGTCCGCCGAATGAAGACGGCGAACCAAAAACTTGACCTTCCCCGGCGTACACATCAGCCCCGCATTCTCCCGGCGGAGCAAACAGTCCGAAAGAGAGGGGATTCCCCACAGCGATAAACAGTGCTGGAGACTCTTTGCACAATTTTCCCACTCGTTTCCACTTTTCCATGAGCCCCAATCGGTTTGGTGACTGGATTACAACTGCAGCTACATCGTTACTCATCCGCTTCTCCAGCCATGCCAAATCAGTTAGGCCGRATTCAGACGGAATCTCCTCAATCTCGAGAGGAGAGTGCTGCAGATAGGTTTCCACTATCTGCAGGTAGTTCCTGTACAATCCGCCGGACAGCAGGACTGTGGTTTTACGATTTGTCCGCCCGGCAAGAAGGCAAGCTTCAGCAACTGCAGAACCGCCATCGTAGAGCGAGGCATTGGCCACTTCCATACCGGTAACCTCGCAGATCATGGTCTGGAATTCGTAGATTGCCTGGAGTGTACCCTGACTCACTTCCGCCTGATACGGTGTATAGGCTGTGGCAAATTCTGCACGGGATGTCAAAGACGGAACTGCAGCTGGAACAAAATGATCGTATGATCCACCACCCAAAAAAGAGACAGCGTTATTCCGGGATAAATTGGACGCAGCCAATTTCCCAATTTCCTGTGTAACCTCAAGCTCAGATTTGCCTCTCGGGAGCGGTATTCCGGAATGTTCCAGCAACTCTGAAGGAATGCCGGCCAGCAAATCGTCGAATGAATCTAGCCCCATCTGCTGCAGCATTTCTGCTTCAATCTCAGGAGTAAACGGGACGAAATGACTTTTAGGTTGTGAGCTTTTCGTACTCATCTGCAGAATTGAGCTGCTCCTTCTCTTTCTCATCCAATATCTCGATTTTCACAATCCATCCTGAGCCAAAAGGATCTTCGTTCACACTCTCCGGCGAATCTTCTAAATTACTGTTCACTTCTACGATCTTTCCTGAAAAAGGGGCTAATAGATCGGCGACAGTCTTTACAGCTTCAATCGTACCGAATGGATCATATTGAGTCACCTCCATCCCTTCATCAGGAAGCTCAAAATAAATAATATCTCCTAAYTCTCCTTGGGCAAAATCGGTTATACCCACGGTTGCAATTCCATCTTCGAGTTTTACCCAYTCGTGAGTTTTTGTGTAGAAYAAATTATCAGGAATCAACATCTTCTCTCAGTCTCCTCACTCTTTCCCGTTTTTGGGTTGATAATCAAATGTATCCAGAAATCCAGTGGTATAATCGCCTTTTCGGAAATCTTCATTGCGCATGATAGCCTGCTGGAACGCTATGGTCGTCTTCGGTCCTTCGATGATAGTCTCTTCCAGCGCCCGCTGCATCCGGTTGATAGCTGAAGGACGATCATCTGCGTGTACAATAATTTTCGCTAGAAGTGAATCGTACTGTGATGGAATATTGTACCCCGCATAGACGTGAGTATCCACACGAACCCCCATTCCGCCCGGAACGTGGAAACTCTCCACAAGACCAGGCGACGGCATAAAGTTCTTATCCGGATCCTCAGCATTTATGCGGCATTCAATAGAATGTCCTCGGAGTTTTACATCTTTCAGGAATTCCGGGAATGTCTCGCCGCTGTGCATGTTAATCTGCATTTTCACCAGATCTTTCCCCACAACCGCTTCTGTTACAGGGTGCTCTACCTGAATCCTAGTATTCATCTCCATGAAGTAGAACTGACCGTCTTCAGCGAGGAGAAACTCCACAGTACCGAGGCCCACATAATCTATGGACTTGGCGCCCTTGATGGCTGCATCACCCATCCGTTTACGCAGGGYGTCATCCACCGCTGGTGAGGGTGATTCTTCCACAAGTTTCTGATGCCGTCGCTGGATGGAGCAGTCTCGCTCTCCCAAATGAATCACATTTCCGAATTGGTCAGCTACAATCTGAATTTCTACATGCCGGGGGTTTTCTACAAATTTTTCTAGATATAGATCGCCGTTATTGAACCCTTTTAGAGCTTCATTACTTGCAGTAGAATAWGCATTTYCCAATTGAGACGATTCTCTCACAAGACGAATACCTCGACCGCCACCGCCAGCAGTCGCTTTCAGCATAACGGGATAGCTCATTTCCTCGGCTAGAACTCTCGCTTCCTCCACATTTTCTAGGATTCCTTCGCTGCCGGGAATGACCGGTACACCGGCTGCTTTCATCGTCTTTTTGGCGGATGCTTTATCGCCCATTGAGTTTATAATTTCTGCTGAAGGTCCAATAAACGTAAGCTCATTCTCATAGCAGATCTGTGAGAATTCTGCATTCTCAGCGAGAAAGCCATAGCCGGGGTGGATAGCATCAACGTTAGTAATTTCAGCGGCGCTGAGGATGCTGGGAATTTTCAAGTAGCTATCCTTACTTGCGGGACCGCCAATACAGACAGCTTCGTCAGCGAAACGGACGTGAAGTGACAGCTCATCAGCCTGAGAGTAGACAGCAACCGTTTTAATGCCAAGCTCATGACAAGCTCGAATAATCCTAAGAGCAATCTCGCCTCGGTTTGCTATCAGTATTTTTTTCACTATTCCGCCTTAGTATTAATACAATTTACAGGAATATCTAATTGAACACTGGTTGAAATCAGTGTGGGAGGATGACGAAAAGGGATTGACCGAATTCCACCGGTTGGGCATTTTCCACCAAAATTTTCTTGATACTCCCTGTAGTTTCTGCTTCGATTTCATTCATGATCTTCATCGCTTCAATAATACAAAGAGTTTGACCTGTAGTCACATTATCCCCTACTTTTACAAATACTTCAGCATCCGGTGTCGGAGCGCTATAATAAGTACCCACCATAGGTGCGGTAACCTCAACAGTTTCCTCTTCTACCAGCTCTGTAACAGTTTCATCTTCTTCCGGTTTTGAAGCTGAAGTAGGATCGCTTACTTCGGTCTCTTGTACTGTTACTGTTTGTACTTCCCTGTTGCCGGATGTAACGACAGTTGGAGAGACAGTTTTCGATACTCGAAACTTTCGACCCCAGAATCCTACTTCAATCTCGTTGATTTCGCTGGTCTCAAGAATCTCAATCAAACGCTGCAGTCTGGCTTGCCAATTCATTTTACTCTCTCCACATACTTTCCAGTTCGAGTGTCAACTTTAAGAATTTCTCCCTGATTCACGAAAAGTGGCACAGTTACAGTATGTCCCGTCTCCAGTTTTGCCGGCTTGGTAGCGCCGGTAGCTGTGTTTCCCCGAACACCCGGTTCAGTATCCGTCACTTCCAGCTCCACAAAAACAGGTGGTTCCAGTCCAATCACATCTCCTTCGATTGATTGTATTTTTACCATCATTCCATCTTTAAGAAAAGCTTTAATGTCACCGACCACATCATTAGGTATCGACAACTGCTCAAAAGTATCCATGTCCATGAAAACAAAATTATCACCGTCGGAGTAAAGATATTGCATGTTTTTCGMTTCTAGACGAACAGGTTTTATTTTCGCACTGCCGCGAAATGTTTCATCTACAACCTGACCGGTGATAACGTTTTTCAGTTTTGTCCGAACGAACGCTCCCCCTTTGCCGGGTTTTACATGTAAAAAGGAAATGATTTTCATCATCCGTCCTTTGTGTTCGATCACCATGCCGTTTCGTATGTCAGAAGTTGTTGCCATTGAATTATGTCTCCATCTCGTTAAGAGAGGAAATTTACGATGTTGGATATGACGAAACAATCCCTGTTTAAGTRTCTCAAATTCAAAATATTTCAAACAGACTTTTTCTTTGAGAAATCCACCTGTCACTCGCAATTTCCGTCCCATGGTATTCCAACTCCCGGAGACGCTAACTCTATTTACTCTACTTATACCGCTTTACACGGAAATGCACTACCGATTTAAGTGGTTTCCGTTCAACCGATATTTTAGACAAGAACCCGAAATCATTGCTGATGCCCCTTACCGGATTGAGCCGGGGAAAAAACTGCCTGTTCTCCTTCTGATTAAGGATGCTCACCAATATCCCATTAGACTCCATTCTGTGGGAATCTCCGGAAGTGACACTAACGGTAACTTACTCGAAAAGCAACTTGACCTAGAGTTAGATATTAACGACTATTGGTGGCACAAAACTGTTGAATTGGAAACAGATAATCTTTTAGGTGACTTGACATTAAACGTAACATTCGATTTCTCAATCAGAGGGTATCGCCGAAAAAGAGTTAATCATAATTTGCCTACTTCTCCGGAAAAACCGCTTATAGTTCACCTTGCAAAAGATCAACTTCCTGGTATTGATAGTGGATGGCGATGGGGCGATCTCCATTTTCACACGAACTTGACGGAAGATCAAATTGAATTCGGTGCTCCACTTGATGCTACTCAGAAAGCAGCTGAAGCGTGTGGACTCTCTTTTGTCTGCCTTACTGATCACTCTTACGATCTGGACGACAAACCCGGTTCGTGGAGTGAAACGGATCCAGAATTACAAAAATGGCACAATTCGAGACGTGAAGTAGAAAACCTTAATGAAGAGACAAACTGCATTCTTGTCCCGGGAGAGGAAGTAAGTGCCGGGAATCAACTAGGGAAAAATATCCACACCCTTCTCTTAAACTGGCCGGAATTTGTTCCCGGCTCAGGAGATGGAGCCGAACGGTGGTTCCAAACTTCACCCGAACATCAAACCGCTGAACTTGTTCACAATCCTGCTGACGATTCCCTCGCAATCGCAGCACATACTCGAATGCATGTTCCGCTACTGCATAAAATTCTTCTGGGACGAGGTCTATGGGAACTGGAAGATCATCATTTGGCTAACGTGGCCGGTTTTCAACTGCTAAACGGCAGCTTTGATGACGATTTCGAAGAAGCCCTTCAGCTTTGGATAAAATCGCTCCTGAAAGGCCAGAAAAAGTATATCTACGCCGGGAATGATGCTCACGGCAACTTTAACCGGTTCCGCCAAGTGAAAATTCCCATGCTCTCTGTCTGGGATCATACTAACCAGATTCTCGGCAAATGCCGTACAGGAATCATGCTGAGCGAAAACGTATCAGTGAAAAGCATTTTGGATGCGCTTCGTCAAGGACGGTGTGTCATTTCTGATGGTCCGCTTATGGAACTGAAAATAGAAACAAACGAGGGTAAAAGTTATTCTTTAGGTGGTGCTATTAACGGTGATAATATATACATATCCGTAGAATGTTCATCTACAAGTGAATATGGAAATCTTGATTCATTTGAGCTATTTCTAGGTGATTTGAATCACAGCCAAGAAAAACAGATTCATCAACACAAATTCAAGCATGAGACATTCTCCGAGTCCGATGAGATCGAGCTGGATGTTTCTGCTGTTTCAGGTTATTTGAGAGGTGTTCTGCGATCTGAAGAAAGCAGTGGAAATCCACATTACTGTTATACCAATCCTATCTGGATAAATCACCCATCCGACTAAGAGACTTATTACATAGATATTTATAAACTAACCAAGTTCCCCGATTTGATAATTAACTGAACGCGACTCTCCCCTACTCGATAAGCAATCYCTGAAAGTTCCTGCACATCCCATATCACCAGATCCGCCTGTTTCCCTACCTCGATAGAACCGACAGTATCCTGTCGTTGTAAGGCAGAAGCTCCGCCGAAAGTAGCAGCGGTAAACACCTCTTCCACCGTCATGTCGAGATGGAGACAAGCCAGACTCATGATTAGCGGCATCGATTGGATGAAAGAGCTTCCGGGATTGTAATCGGTGGCAAGAGCAACGGTGATGCCGCTGTCGAGAATCTTTCGTGCAGGTGCATACTTACTCTTACCGAGGAAGAAAGTCGTCCCCGGCAGCAAAGTCGCAACAACTCCAGCTTCTTTCATTTTTGCCAATCCCTCGTCGGAAACGTGCATTAGATGATCAGCTGAAGCGGCTCCTAGTTCTGCCGCCAGTGAGGCTGCTCCAGAATCTTCGAATTCAYCAGCGTGGAGGCGCGGTYGGAGTCCATGGTCAGCGGCAGTCTCGAAGATTCTCCTCGACTGTTCCAGATCGAACCACCCTTTTTCGCAGAATACATCGCAATACTCCGCCAGATTTTCAGCCGTCACCGCTTGAATCATCTCTTCGCAGATGAGCGACACGTATTCGTCCCTACGATCGCGATATTCCGCCGGAAAATCGTGAGCTCCCAGGAATGTTGGCACAACGTCCACTTCAGACCTTTGTGAGGCTCTTTTGAGCGCTCTCAGCGATTTTAGCTCATCTTTCACTGAGAGCCCGTAGCCGCTCTTGGCTTCCAAGGTCGTCGTCCCGAGTGCAAGGAACTTCTCCAGCCGAGTAAATACTTTCTCCACCAACTCATCTTCGGAAGCGTCGCAAACGCCGCGGACAGTGGAGAGTATCCCCCCGCCGTCAGCCGCAATCTCCTGATAGCTCTTCCCCTCGGCTCGCAAGGCAAACTCCTCAGAYCGCACTTCCGCGAACACAGGATGTGTGTGGGAATCTACAAAACCGGGAGTGACGAGCCCGTTGCCGGCATTCACTACATTTTCAGCGTCGCCAACGTCATTGCCAATCTTTGCAATTCTATCATCGGAAATGAAGATTTCCTGTTTTGTGGATTCCTCCACCTTGCCGGAGGAAGGGTTGTAAGTAACCAGTTTTCCGATGTTCGTAATTTTCAGAGACATTTTTAGACTTAATTCAACTTTCGTCAGAAATTCCGGGGATATTGATTCCCCACTCTTGAGAATTTTTTATTGCCTGCTGGTAGCCGGCATCGGCGTGGCGAGCGATGCCTATTCCCGGATCGTTGGTGAGTACTCTTTGGAGTCGTATCGCCATTTCCGGTGTTCCGTCAGCYACAATGACCTGCCCGGCGTGGATCGCCAATCCCATCCCCACTCCSCCGCCTTGGTGAATGGAGACCCAGCTTGCTCCACTGGCTGTGTTCAGAAGCGCATTCAGCAAAGGCCAGTCGGCRATGGCGTCGGAACCGYCCTTCATCCCTTCGGTTTCGCGATAAGGAGAAGCCACGGAGCCCGTATCGAGATGATCCCTACCGATGACAATGGGCGCCTTGATTTCGCCACTCGCTACCATTTCATTAATTGCCAGTCCAAACTTCGCTCGATCGCCGTAACCGAGCCAGCAGATACGGGACGGCAATCCCTGGARAGTCACTTTCTTTTGAACCATATCAATCCAGCGACAGAGTGCCTTATCATTGGGAAAAAGCTCCAATACTTTCTCATCTGTCCGTGCTATATCGTCAGGATTTCCGGAAAGAGCCACCCAGCGGAACGGTCCCTTGCCGTCGCAAAATAGCGGCCTGACATACGCCGGGACAAATCCCGGATAATTAAAAGCGTTTTCCACTCCCGCCTTCTGCGCTTGTCCACGGAGGTTATTGCCGTAATCGAAAACCACAGATCCCATTTTCTTGAGATCAATCATAGCCCGGCAGTGAACGGCCATAGATTTAAATGCTGATGCGATATATCGGTCGGGAACAGACTCCCTCATGTCGAGCGCTTCTTCGTAAGGAATGCCGTGAGGTACGTAACCGTTCAGYTCATCGTGAGCGGATGTCTGG
Organism: Fidelibacterota bacterium; assembly: GCA_002402135.1. Taxonomy (GTDB): domain Bacteria; phylum Fidelibacterota; class Marinisomatia; order Marinisomatales; family UBA2128; genus UBA2128. The sequence continues at coordinate 60,218 of NVVH01000001.1, forward strand.
TCTGTYACCAAGTCRGGAACRACACCCCGCTTGACGAATTCCGGGAAGATTTCCGCTGCATTCCCCAAGAGTCCTATAGAGAGTGCTACTCGTTTATCCTGGGCTTCATGAGCCATTGCCATCGCTTCATGAAGAGATTCTGTCATCCGATCCACATAATTAGTTTCCAGCCTCCGCTGGATACGTTCCCGATCCACTTCCACGGCGATCATGACGGCTCCCGCCATGGTAGCAGCCAGCGGCTGAGCTCCGCCCATACCTCCAAGTCCGGCAGTGAGGATCAACTTTCCGCTTAAGTCGCCGCCGAAGTGCGTGTCTCCCGCCGCCACAAAAGTTTCGTACGTCCCCTGCAGAATTCCCTGCGTACCGATGTAAATCCAGCTCCCCGCTGTCATCTGACCGTACATGATGAGTCCCAGTTTGTCTAGCTCGCGGAAATTGTCCCACGTGGCCCAGTTGGGGACAAGATTGGAATTGGCGATAAGAACGCGAGGAGCATAGCTGTGCGTCTTAAAGACACCCACTGGTTTGCCGGATTGCACCAGCAGCGTCTCGTCATTATCCAGAACTTTCAAAGTTTCCAGTATTTGATCGAACGCTTCCCAATTCCGGGCGGCTTTGCCGTACCCGCCGTAAACGATGAGCTCGTCTGGCTTCTCAGCCACATTGGGGTCGAGATTGTTCTGGATCATGCGGAAAGCTGCTTCCTGCTGCCACCCTTTGCAGGTTAGTTCGGTTCCGGTGGGAGCTTTGACAGGTCTGGATTTGCTCATAGTTGGAGGGAATTTAGTTATTTAAGATGAAAGATGACATCTTTGSCAAAGATGTCATCTTTTACTTTTCATAGAATCCAAAAACGGAGAATAACTCTCCAAACTATCCTGCAGAGCATTCCAGGAAAAAACTGAATAACCTGCATAATTCAGACTAGAAAGACTTTTGAGTTTTTCTGCAGCGGACTCCGGCGATTGATTGAATACCGCCAACCCCATAATGATGCTCCGGTTGTATTTCCTTTGTACTTCAACCTCTATATTAGAAAGATGATTCTTGAATTCACTCATTTCGGTAGCATAATTCATAGGAACCACATAGTCCACTAATCCCTCTGCCAACCAGAGATCCCATTCCTGAAAATAACGATTCTTAGCCACGGAAGGGTTCGGTTTCACAGCAACAGATAGAATGCAGTCCGGCTTATTAGCTATGACTACTTCACTGTACGTTCGCATGAAGTCAGTCACTGATTCCCGTCTAATTCGATCCCATTCAGATTGCAAAAATACAATTTCATCGCGATTGCYAACTTTAATAATGTTGYCGGGACGAAGTCCATATTTCAGCACAAATTGACTTTCGCTGTCGGAATGATAACCGTAGTCAAGATCAGCCAGGCGGACATAGTCGAGATGGATGCCGTCCACATCGTACTGATCARGAATTTCGATCAAAACAGTTACGAAATGATCTGTAACACCCTTAGCCGCCGGAGATATRAAGCGTGGGGTCCCGCCGCTTCCATTCACAAAGTTGGGTTCAACATTCTGYTTACGATTTCTCGACTCATCAAGCCAATCAGGGTGAGCGAGAAAAAGATGAGTTGTATCTTTTGGGAGCTCAGGACTGGACCAAACGAGAAACATATTCAGCCAAGCGTGTACTTTCAAACCGAGGGCGTGACCTTTCTCTACAGCGTATGAAAGTGAATCAAAATCTGGATCTGTCAAGAAACGTCCACGAGGTACGATTTGGCTGGAATAATAAGCATCTCCCCGACCTCTTACTTGTAGAAAAACGTTATTAAATCCTAAGTTGGAAGCAGTCTCAAGAGTATGATCAATTGATTCTGGAGAGATCATAGAGTACCGTACAACCCACAAGCTCCTAATCTCCTCAGACGAAGGATCATTAGCGTACAAAACTACGGAAAGAGAGAGTACAAAAAAGGCAACCCAGAAGGTTGCCTGTAASAATTGCTTGTGAGGATTCAAACCGTAGAARTTACTCCTCTTCGGCCTTTGCATCATTTGCTRAAACTTCTTYTGCTTCAGCAGCCGCTTTCTTCTTGGCTTCTTTTCTGCTCTTCTTGGCCTTCTTTTTATCGTCGTCCTTTTTCTGAGTTTCCTCGACRTAGTCAACGAATTCAAGAAGGGAGACAGGAGCACAATCATTATCCCTTACACCAAGTTTAATAATTCGAGTGTATCCACCGTTCCGATCAGCATACTTAGGTGCAATCTCATCGAATAGAATCTTCACTTTTTCCGGATGTGGTACTTTTTTTAGCACCTGTCTTCGATCGTGAAGAGTACCTCTTTTGGCTTTGGTCACTAGAGGTTCGATAAACCGTCTCGCTTCTTTCGCCTTGGCRTCGGTAGTCTTAATCCGTTTATGCTCGATTAGCGCTATAGTAAGATTGGCCAGAGTTGCTTTTCGATGGCTTGCAGTCCTACCCAGTTTTCTTCCTCTTTTCTGATGCCGCACGATTACCTCGCTTAACTTTCGGCCTCGGCCATGTATTTATCAATATCCATTCCAAACTGCAGTTCCATATCACCCAGCTTTTCAACAAGTTCAGAAAGCGATTTACGTCCGAAGTTTTTATACTTCAGCATTTCGCCTTCTTCCTTAGAGACCAATTCACCGATTGTATCAATTCCGGCAGCTTGCAGGCAGTTATGACTCCGAACCGATAGTTCCATTTCATCTATACTCATTTCCAGCATTTTCCGTACTTGGATGATTTCCTCATCAACTTCTTCAGAAACCTCCAGAACAGGGCCGGCACCAGCAATGATAAATTGACTGAAATGCTCAATCAAAAGAATTGCTGCGTGATTTACCGAGTCCGCAGGACTAAAAGTTCCATCAGTAGTCACTTCGAGCATGAGCTTCTCGAGGCTATCTTTTGCCGAGGATACTGGCTGGACATCATAGTTAACTCTGATTACTGGATTGAAAATAGAATCAATGAAGACTGTACCAAGCGGTATGTCCACTCGACTATGGCTGTTGGCATCCACATATCCGGTGCCAATCCCAATCTGGATTTCCATGGTAAAATTGGCTTTTTCATTCAGGGTAGCAATGTGATGCTTTGGGTTCATAACCTTGAACTGAGGACAAATATCCAAGTCTTTAGCAGTAAACTCCCCTTTTCCGGTAAAACTTAGCTCTACCTTGTCAGGATTATTATCATTGAGTTTAAAGCGAACCTGTTTCAGATTCTGGATTACATCAGCTACATCTTCCAATACACCTTCAATCGTGGTAAACTCATGAAGGACACCATCAACTCTGACTGATGAAATTGCGGCACCGGGAATACTGGTCATCAGAACACGTCGAATGGAATTTCCGACTGTGATTCCAAATCCCCTTTCCAGCGGTTCCAACGTAAAGTTACCAAAATCCTTAGTGGAGGTTTTTTCATTAATTTGAAACTTAAACTCACTCTTTTTTGTCATTCTCGATTTCCCCTTATGACTATTTTGAATAGAGCTCAACAACCAATTGTACGTTAAACATACTATCAAGATGTTCACGCTCAGGAATCTGTTCAAAAGACCCTGAGAGAGATCCTTTATCCAGTTTTAACCATGGAATGTYYAAATCTCCTCGAATTCTCTTCACTGAATCATGTATCACAGACATTTTCCTGCTTTTTTCCCTAATTTGAACCACATCCCCAATCTTTAAAATGTAGGAAGGTATGTTCACAATTTTCCCATTAACKRTCAAATGTCTGTGATTTACCAGCTGCCTGGCAGCAGATCGTGTAGTKGAAAAACCCAGACGATATACAACATTGTCGAGTCTTCGTTCTAAAAGCTGAAGCAGATTAACACCCGTYTCTCCCTGCATTTTCTCAGCTTTCTCGAAAAAGTTCCTGAACTGACGCTCTAGCAGTCCATAYGCATACTTCATTTTCTGTTTTTCGCGCAGCTGCATTGCATAGTTAGAAGGTCTCCGGCGGCGACTTTGACCATGTTGACCTGGAGGATAATTTTTCCTCTCTAGAATCTTGGAGATTTTCTCATTACCAAAAATATTCTCACCAAACTTGCGAGCTATTTTTGCTTTCGGACCTATATAGCGTGCCATATCTAAATCCCCCTTACACTCTACGTTTCTTAGGTGGACGGCAACCGTTATGAGGAATAGGAGTAACATCTGTAATCTTGGTTATTTCAAGACCAGTTACTCCCAAAGAGCGAATAGATGATTCACGGCCGGGACCCGGTCCTTTTACACGCACTTCCACAGACTTCATTCCCAAATCRAGTGCTTCTCTCGCTGCTTTTTCGGCAGCTTGACCGGCTGCAAATGGTGTGCTTTTTCTAGACCCCTTGAATCCTGATGTTCCTGCGCTAGCCCATGCAAAYACATTACCGYTCATATCAGTGAAAGTAATGATTGTATTGTTAAACGTCGCCTTGATATGCACAATGCCTTCAGAGGGTATTGTACCTTTTTTCTTCTTACGCTGTTTTGATCCTTTTTGTGCCATATTTCAGTTACTCTTATCCTTTCTTGCCTACCGATGTTTTCCGACCCAATCCAACTGTTCTTTTTCTTCCCTTTCTAGTCCGGGCATTGGTCTTGGTTCTCTGACCTCTGACTGGGAGGCCTCGTCTGTGGCGCATTCCACGGTAACTGCCAATATCCATCAAACGTTTAATGTTCATAGTCCGATCTGTCCTGAGTTCACCCTCAATAGCGTGTTTACCCACTGACTCTCGAATGGCTGTTACTTGATCTTCACTCAAGTCAGAAACTCGAATATTTCCATCTACTTTTGCTTCTTCTAAAATCTTTATYGCTGTAGTATGGCCAACGCCAAAAATATAGGTAAGCGAATACTCCACTTTCTTATCCCTTGGTAGATCAACACCTGCTATTCGTGCCATAGATTATCCCTGTCTTTGCTTGTGTTTAGGATTACTGCAAATTACCCGCACTACTCTCTTTCTGCGGATAATCTTGCACTTTTTACATATTTTCTTTACTGAAGATCTAACTTTCATTTATTATTACCCAGGAAAGGTCCCATTGCTTAAAATGTTTCCACCTTGTTCTGTAATGACAATTGTGTGTTCAAAATGTGCTGATGGTTTACCATCTTGAGTGCAAATAGTCCAACCATCCGGTTTGGTGTAAATCTCTTTCCCACCCAGATTTATCATAGGTTCGATGGCAATACACATTCCGCTTTTTAGTTTCAATCCTCTGCCAGGCTCACCATAATTCGGAATTTGGGGATCTTCATGCAGATTCCGTCCAATTCCATGCCCTACCAATTCTCTCACGACACTGTACCCTTTTTCTTCCACATAAGTTTGAATTGCGTGACCTATGTCAGAAACATAATTCCCAGCCTTTGCCTGATCAATACCGATTTTAAGTGATTTTCTTGTGGTATTCACCAGATCTTGTAATTCTTGAGACACATTACCTATCATATAGGTTCTKGCATGGTCACCATAATATCCATCCTTTAATGCGCCGCAATCGATGCCGACAATATCACCATTTTTGAAAGRTRTGTCATTCGGGATACCGTGTACTACTTCATCATTAACTGAAATACACAATGTGGCAGGATAGCCCATGTAACCTTTGAATGCCGGCTCCGCATCTCGTGAACGAATATAATCTTCAGCAATTTTATCCAATTCCATGCCGGTAACACCTTCTACTATTTTATCTTCTAGAAAATCGAGTGAATCAGCCACAATCCTACTGCTCTCAGCAATTTTCTCCACTTCTCTTTTACTCCGAATTGCAACCATCTTAACTCCTCCGCCTTCCGCGTATTTTTCCTTTTTTTAGGAAGCCGTCGTAATGCCTCATAAGAAGGTGTGATTCGACCTGCTGTAATGTATCTAATGCTACCCCTACAATAATCAGTAGACTGGTACCACCAAAGAAAGAAGCCAGACTGTAGTTCACATCCATTGTTTGCATAAGAATAAATGGAAATACTGCCACGAACGCTAGGAAGAAAGATCCGGGAAGTGTAACTCTGGTAAGAATATTATCAATGAATTCACTGGTCTTTTTCCCGGGACGGATACCTGGAATAAATCCRCCATGTTTTTTCATGTTATCAGCTACTTCCTGAGGATTAAATGCTATGGCTGTATAGAAATAGGTGAAAAAGACAATAAGAATGCCAAAAACCAACCAATAAAACCAATGGTCAAAAGAGAACAGACGATTTACTCCATCAAAGAAACTGCTACCGCTGAAAAATGTAGCTACTGTTGTTGGCAAGAACATGATTGACTGGGCAAAAATGATAGGCATTACACCTGCTGTATTCACTCGCATGGGAATATGTGTTGATTGGCCGCCATAAACTTTTCGTCCAACAACCCGTTTTGCATACTGTACAGGGATTTTCCGGGTACCTTGTGTRATCAACACTACAAATCCAACAATCACAACCATGATCCCCATTAATACCACTTCTGTCAAAGGACCACGGAGATCGTTTTGAATAAGATCAATTTCTGTTAGTATCATCATTGGAATTCTTGCTACGATACCRATCATAATAATGAGCGAGATACCGTTACCAATYCCCCTTTCTGTAATCTGTTCTCCTAACCACATTATGAAGATTGTACCCGTTACTAATGACACTACTGCGATAAATCGGAATCCAGCAAAATCATCTGGAACCACCTGCATAAGTTGATTACCAACTGTTACTGAGTCCAAACTTTCCAGAAAGACAGAAATTCCATACGCCTGCAAAGTTGAGATTAAAACAGTTCCATAACGCGTGATCTGGGTTATCTTCTTCCGACCTTCTTCACCTTCTTTTTGAAGTCGCTGGAAATAAGGAACTACCACACCCATTAGCTGGATGATAATGGATGATGAGATATATGGCATTATTCCAAGCGCGAACAGAGTTGCCTTCTGAAAAGCACCTCCTGAAAAAAGGTCGTAAAGCCCAAATAAAGTATTACTGTACTGTTTGAATGCTTCGGAAATAGCATCAACATTTATACCCGGAACGGGAACATGAGCACCTAAGCGAACAATGATTAAAATAGCAAGTGTAAAGCCAATACGCTTCCTCAATTCGGGAATGCTCATTATGTTTTTAAACTTCTCCAGCATCAGACTACAATTGCCTTGCCCCCGGCTTTTTCAATTTTGTCTTTTGCAGTTTCTGAAAAAGAATGAGCAGAAACAGTGATTCCGGAATCCAACACACCGTTTCCTAAAACTTTTACCGGAATTGCATTGGGTTTGATCAAACCTTTCTCAGTCATGAGTTCAATGTTTATTTCTTTTTCATTCATATCAGATAATCGACCAATATTCACGATTTGAAAAACTTTTTTAAACCGCTTATTACTGAATCCACGTTTTGGAAGTCGTCTTTGAAGAGGCATCTGACCTCCTTCAAACCATGCGCGTCTTTTACTGCCTGACCTTGAATGATACCCTTTATTACCTCGGCCTGCGGTTTTACCTGTACCTGAACCTGGACCTCTACCCAATCGTTTGCGATTCTTTCGCGCACCGTCACCCGGCTTTAAATCACCCAGTTTCATGACTTCTCTACTTTCAAAAGAAAACTGACAGCATTAATCATACCTTTAATTTGAGGAGTATCATCATGTTTTACTGTCTGATGCATTCTTCTTAAACCCAAAGCTGCCATAGTCCGTTTGGTTTTTGAATTATGACCAATGACACTCTTTATCTGAGTGATCTTCAATGATTTTATTTTATCTATCGGCATACTCTATTTAAAAACCTGTTTAAGTGTAATACCTCTACGATTTGCAACAGATATTGGATCCTGTAAATTCTTAAGCGCTACTTGAGTGGCACGTACTACGTTGTTGGGATTCGCAGAGCCGAAGCGTTTAGTTAGGATGTCAGTTATCCCTGCTTGAACCAAAAGTGCCCTGACAGCTTCACCAGCAATCACGCCAGTCCCAGGAGCAGCGGGTTTCAACATGACTTTACTAGCTCCAAATTTTCCTATAATTTTGTGGGGAATTGTCCCTTTAATAATCGGGAYTCGGAACAAATTTTTCTTYGCATCATCTTTAGCTTTTGTGATCGCCGCAATCACTTCTTTCGCTTTGCCGTGACCTAAGCCTACATGTCCATTGCCATCTCCGATGGAGACGAGTGCGTTAAATCTGAATCTTCGACCTCCAGCTACCACTTTAGCCACTCTGTTGATTCGTACGACTGTCTCTTCTTGGAGATCTAATTCCGTAGGGTCTATATGACTCAAAATTCCAGTCCTCCTTCTCGTGCTCCATCAGCCAATGCCTTTACTCGACCATGGTAAAGAAATCCATTTCTGTCRAAAACGATCCGTTTAATCTTTTTTTCTTTAGCTTTTTCAGCCAGGATTTTTCCGACTTCAATACTCTTATCAATTTTGGTTTTAGCGCTTTTAAAATCAGATTGAGTTGAAGAATCAACTGTTGATGCTGAAACAAGCACTTCCCCCTTTTGGTCGTCGATAATTTGACCATATATATGCTTTAAACTTCGATAGACGACCAGCCTGGGTCGATCAAAATGGACGAACGTACTTTTGCTTCTTCTTTGCCTGCGAGATCTTCTAATTTTCTTTAATTGTTGATCTTTCATTTCTATTACTCTCCGACTCCGCCGATGGTCTTACCCTTCTTAATGCGAACATATTCGTCAATATAACGAATACCTTTCCCCTTGTAAGGCTCTGGCGGACGGAAAGATCGAATTTTTGCCGCTACTTGACCGACTAACTGTTTATCAATCCCTGAAACTGTAATTTTATTCCTGGTTGCACTAAGTTGAATACCTTGCGGAGGTTCAAAATAAATATCATGAGAGAAGCCCAATAATAGTTTAAGTCTATTATCTTCCAAATTGGCTCGATATCCAACGCCTTGAATAGTTAACTCTTTACTAAACCCTTCAGATACACCTTTTACGATGTTTTGTATTATCGCCCTCATGGTTCCATGAAGTGCACGGTGAGTCTTACTATCTGATGGTCTGCTTACTACGATTGAACTATTTTCCTGAAGGACATTAATTTCAGGATGAATATCAAATTCTAAACTCCCTTTTTCACCCGTCACAGTGATGTGCTTCTGATCGAAGTTAATTTTCACTCCGTCAGGTATTACAATCGGCTGTTTTCCAATTCTTGACATTTTCTATCTTACCACACGTTGCACAATATTTCGCCACCTACGTTCATTCTCCGTGCTACCTTATCAGAAATAACACCTTTGGAAGTGGTAAGAATYGCAATACCCAAACCATCCAGCACTTTAGGAATATCCCCTGCTTTAGCATAGACTCTTCGGCCAGGCTTACTTACGCGGCTTATTGAAGCAATTACCGGGCCCCCATTAGAATCATATTTAAGGAATGCTCGAAGACGATCACCCTTCTCATCTTTTACAATAATAAAATCTCGGATATAGTGTTCCTCCTTAAGGATAAATAATATTCTTTTTTTCAAACTCGATAACGGCATATCTACAAAATGTTGATTCACATTTTGTGCATTCCTAATTCTTGTTAAGAGATCAGCTACTGGATCTGTCATTGTCACTTTAATTCTCTCCTCTTGTTTACCAACTCGCTTTTGTCACACCGGGAATCTCACCTTTGAGTGCCATTTCACGGAAACAGAGCCGACATAAACCAAATCTCCTTAAATAACTCCTTGGACGACCGCAGTTGGAGCAACGATGATATTCGCGAGTGCTGAACTTTGGTTTACGCTTAGATTTAGCTATAAGTGATTTTTTTGCCATCAGGCTACCTCAGCTTCTTCTGTTAATTTTTCAGATTGTGCATCGCTATTTTCTTCTTCATTACCATTCTCATTTTTTTCTCGCTCAAAACGGTTATCAAGCCGGAATGGAAATCCGAGTAGTTTTAACAACTCATAACCTTCACGATCCGTTTCTGCAGAAGTGACTATTGAGATATCCATTCCTCTAATCTTATCAATTGTATCATAATCAATCTCTGGGAAAACAACATGCTCTTGTATCCCTAAGCTATAATTTCCTCGGCCGTCAAACGACTTGGCAGACAGTCCTCTAAAGTCTCGAACCCTTGGGAGTGCGATAGAAATTAGTCGTTCAAGAAATTCGTACATTTTCCAGCCTCGAAGAGTTACACGACATCCRACTGGTTCTCCAATTCTGAGTTTGAAGTTTGAGATAGCTTTTCTAGCTTTTGTAATCACTGCTTTCTGACCGGTTATTATCGCTAAATCATCAGATGCTTTTTGGAGAACACCTGATTCATTCCTCGAATCACCAATTCCAACATTTAGTGAAATTTTTCTTAATCGAGGAACCTCTAAAGCATTTTTATAACCCAGTTCCATCATCATAGTCGGAATAATCTTATCGCGATAGTGAGTCTTAAAAGACGGTTTGTATTCAACTTGGGAGGTATTTTTTGTGTCTTTAGACGCTTTTTTAGGCGAAGGCTTTTTCTTCGAAGTAATTTTTGTAGTCTTGCTTTTCTTGGCTGCCGTTTTATTTGCGGTTTTTTTATCAGTATCTTTTTTGGCTTTGCCCGTAGTCGCTTTTTTGGTACTGGTTTTCTTCACAGTAGTTTTCTTAGCTGTARTTTTCTTAGCTGTACTTTTCTTRGCTGYASKYTTCTTGGYTGYWKKCNTNTTGSTTNNGYTTTSKTKGCNNNTTYCGYTTTRGTSKCNNNTTTNGTTTTMKTCNCTTWRYYWYSTTYMYTNMCYAMGWWTMSWYSTMWKMRYCNANGTYTTCNCSAGWTWYYCGWRMTWYTCGWMCNKTWTCGASMARTMTMKASMMAWCNAYRYSYARCWYKYSYAKCKKYMMCAWCKGCAASAWYTGMRASANTKRAKASAYGMWTNMKWCKCKWCMWTCYCKMCMWKCSSWYYYTGYKGAKTYKGTYGASTMKGWCGMYTAWSAMRMTTMACAMWMTYYACAMTNNCTCTANWWTMGCTYTRKTNWYRCKTWSRWAANMCKTACNMRRYYTTACCNKTTKTASSYWYSYANNNANNNGNNAGAATCTTAACTGTATCGCCCTTTTTTATGTGCATTYTAAATAACCTCCGGTGCCATAGAAACWATTTTCATAAACCCGCCATCTCGAAGCTCTCGAGAGACTGGACCAAAAATTCGGGTCCCCTTTGGTTCAAGAGAGTTGTCTAACAAAACTGCAGCGTTATCATCAAAACGAACATATGAACCATCCTTCCTGCGAATTTCTTTCCGAGTTCTTACCACAACGGCTTTAGATATTTCGCCTTTCTTTACAAGACCACCCGGTATAGCTTGCTTAACAGTAACCACTACAATATCTCCCACACGCGCATAGCGCCTTCTGGTACCTCCAAGAATTTTGAATGCTAGAACTTCCTTTGCTCCAGTATTGTCTGCTACTTTCAGTCTTGTTTCTTGTTGGATCATAATCTCGCCTCAAATCTAAAATAACTCTTACTGTGTTTTACCTTTCTCTAATAACTCAGTGACCCGCCAGCGCTTTGTCTTGCTAATCGGTCGTGAAGCAATAATGTTAACCTTGTCACCTACTCCATATTGTTCTTTTTCATCATGAGCTACAAATTTCTTTTTCTTGATCACATACTTTTTGTAAACAGGGTGTTTAACTTTTCTTGATACTTCTACGATGACCGTCTTAGAACCAGAATTTCGAATTACTTTTCCCATCAATATCTGTTTTCTGCCTCGGTCATTCATATTAGCTTTCCTCATTATCTGAAGTATTTCKTAATCCTAATTCATTTCCACGWAGAGCTGTTTTCAMCTGAGCGACTTCTCTGCGCAAATGACGAATCCGTAATGGATTTTCTAACTGTTGCAATGCCTTTTGGAACTTTAGATTTTCCAGCTCTTCCAAATTATCTAAAAGCCTTGATTCCAGCTCTTTTATAGACATTTCTCGCAATTCTTCACGTCTCATTATAATTCCCCAGCTTAACCTGCTTGTTCTCGCCGTTCTGCCAATTTTGTTTTGATGGGAAGTTTATATCCTGCTATACGAAAGGCTTCAGCTGCTAATTCACGTGAAACACCTTCTACTTCAAACATAATCTTTCCTGGTTTAACAACTGCAACCCACTGATCGGGAGCGCCTTTACCTTTACCCATTCGAACTTCAGCTGGCTTCTTGGTGATGGGCTTATCAGGAAAAATTCTGATCCACATTCGACCATGTTTCCTAATTTTACGAATGATTGCCACACGGCAAGATTCRATTTGCCGAGCCGTCACCCAACCGGGTTCCAAAGCTTTTAAACCAAAACTACCAAACGCTACATGGCTTCCCTTAGTAGCCATTCCTCTACGCCGACCTCTATGGACTCTTCTCCACTTTACTTTACGCGGCTCTAACATCAGGTACTTATCTCACCTTTATAAATCCAAACTTTTATGCCAATAATGCCATAAGTAGTTCTTGCTTCGGTAATAGCAAAATCAATATCAGATCTAAGTGTGTGTAATGGAACTTTACCCTCACGAGATGTTTCAGCTCGGGCGATCTCCGCTCCACCTAAACGTCCAGCAACTCTGATTYTAATACCTTCAGCACCCATTCGCATAGTTGACTGAATAGATTTCTTTACTGCTCTCCGATAAGCTATTTTTCTGATAAGCTGATGTGCAATATTCTCTCCAACAAGTTTGGCATCCAATTCCGGTCGCTTAATTTCTAAAATATTGACTTGAATTTTCTGTCCGGTAAGCCTCGTTAGCTCCTCCTTCAAGCGGTCAACTTCCTCACCACCTTTTCCAATTACGATCCCCGGGCGAGCGGTATTTATCGTTATAGTTAGATTTTTACTTGTTCTGTCTATGTCAACTCGCGAAACACCTGCATTTGGTAATCTCTTGCCAATATATTTTCTAACACGGATATCTTCTGCCAAAAACACCGGAAACTCCTTTGTGGCAAACCAATTAGAGCTCCAYGGTTTATTTATTCCCAGCCTAAAACCTATCGGATGTGTTTTTTGACCCACGCTAACCTCGCTTATGATTTCTCATCAGTTAGAACTATCGTTAAATGACTTGATCTTTTTCTAATCCTTTTAACACGTCCCATAGCACCAGCACGAAATCGCCGCATGGTAGGTCCTTCATCAACAAAAGCTTCTTTTATGAGCAGAATTTCAGGATCCGTCGTCTTACCTTCTTCAGTCTGTAACATATTTGCAACAGCCGAATGGATAGTGCCCTCGATAACTTTTGACGCTTTTTGAGGTGAGAAATGCAATACGTTTAAAGCTTTTTCTACATTTTCTCCGCGAACCAGATCCAGCATTTTCCTCACTTTTCTTGCTGACTGACGGATATATCGAGCTTTAGCTGTTGATTCCATAATTTTAGCTTTTTCTGTCTCCGGAATGTATCCGAAATGTTCTGGTAGGAGAAAATTCACCCAATGTATGTCCAACCATATTCTCAGATATAAATACAGGAATAAACTGTCTACCATTGTGCACGGCAATTGTCTGTCCTACAAAATCGGGAGTAATGATGCATCGCCGAGACCACGTCTTGATAASTGTCTTTTTCTTTCCTTTTTTCATGACATTTATCTTTTTCAAGAGTTTCTCATCCACGTAAGGTCCCTTTTTGACCGAACGTCCCATTATTTCATCCTCCTCTTTACAATGTACCGATTAGACGATTTATTCTTTTTCCGCGTTCTGAACCCTTTAGATGGAATTCCCGTTGGAGAGCACGGATGCCGTCCTCCGGAAGACTTTCCTTCTCCACCACCCATTGGATGATCTACAGGATTCATTGCCACTCCGCGTACTTTAGGTCTACGACCTTTCCACCGATTTCTGCCTGCTTTACCAATTTGAATGGCTTCATGACTTCTATTTCCAACTTCACCAATGGTGGCAAAACAGTCTTCTCTGATTAAACGAATTTCTTTGGATGGAAGTTTTAAAGTTACCATACCGGCATCCTTTGCCATGATTTGAGCACCCGTTCCTGCACTTCTCACCATCTGTCCTCCACGGCCGGGCACCAATTCTATATTGTGCACCATGTGACCTGATGGAATATTTTTCAGAGGCAAACAATTTCCAATCCGAAGARGGACATTATCTCCAGAACTCACAGTATCTCCAACCTTTAACCCATATGGAGATAGCATATATCGTTTTTCACCGTCTGCATAATGAAGCAGTGCTATCCGAGCAGAACGGTTTGGATCATATTCGATAGCGGCTACTTTTGCCGGAATATCAAATTTATCTCGTTTGAAGTCGATAATTCGATATTTCCGCTTGTGTCCACCACCTCTACGTCTGGAAGTAACACGACCCATATTATTCCTGCCACCTGACTTTTTGAGAGATCGAGTCAGACTTTTCTCAGGCTTTGATTTRGTGATCTCTTCAAAAGTCGAGATAGTTTTTCCACGCTGTCCAGGAGTGRTCGGTTTRACTGTCYTAACAGGCATTAGCTTTCAGCCTCCATTCCAAACAGATCAATGGTATATCCATCCTGCAGGGTAACAATGGCTTTCTTCCAGTTCGAACGCCTGCCACTTGTCCGAATGGGACGACCACCACTACGCATAGTCAACTGCTTATTTTTTCCTTGAAAATTCATTGTGGTAACTTTGGATACCTTTACATCAAATTTCTTTTCCACAGCTTTCTTCACATCAATCTTGTTTGAATCTGGATTTACTTGAAAAGCATATTTCCTTTCGGACTCTTCAAGGTGGCTCATTTTCTCAGTGAGCAGAGGCTTCATAATTATTTTTCGAGTCTTAATCACTTTATGAAACTTCCAGCTGACTATTCAGCCGCCGAATCCCTTCTTTATCAAACAAAATAACCTCACAATCTAATAAGTCATAAGTAGACACACTCTCCGCTTGAACAACAAAAACATTAGGCAGATTCTGAGAAGAAAGAAGGACATTCTCATCCAATTCTGCAGGAAGGAAAGTGATTTTTTTATCGTTTATGCCAAGTTTTTCCAAAACCTCTACAAATTTTTTCGTTTTCACTTCTTCAAGCTTTACGCTGTCTATCACCATCACTGCTTTATCTGAAACTCTTTTCGAAAGAACGCTCTTCCGAGMTAATCTTCTCATTTTTTTAGGGAGCTTTTTCTCGTAGTTTTTTGGCTTAGGTCCGAATGTTACTCCACCACCTCTCCAGATAGGTGARCTAGTGGTTCCAGCACGAGCACGACCAGTCCCWTTTTGTCGCCAAGGCTTTCTACCTCCACCACGAACTTCAGACCGAGTTTTTGTCGAGTGTGTTCCAGTTCGTGCATTTGTCATCTCAGCGACTACAGCCCGATGAACAAGTTCCTCATTAGGTGTAACATTGAATACGGAATCATCCACTTCAATTTTCGAAGTAACACTTCCACTCTGATCGTATACTGAGAATTCCATTTAAACCTCTATTTTGTAATTACTACAATTCCGTTTGGAGCTCCCGGCACTGCTCCTTTAATGAAAAGATATCCATTTTCCTTATCAACTTTCACAATCTCTAAATTGTTTATAACAGCCGTTTTATTCCCCATCTGTCCAGGCATTTTCATTCCCGGCCAAACTCTAGAAGGATCAGAACCTTGTCCTATTGATCCCGGTGCGCGCAGCTGGTCTGACTGACCGTGAGTTTTTGGTCCGCCGCTAAAACCATGTCTTTTAACGACACCTGCAAAACCTTTTCCTTTTGAAGTACCACGAACTGTAACACGATCACCTTCCTTAAAAATCGCTGCAGTGAATTCTTTTCCAGTTGTAGGTATTCTGCTCTTGCGGATTGGAAATTCCATCAGATGACGTTTAGGTGTCGTTCCGGCTTTTTTAAAGTGCCCCATTTCAGGTTTAGTTGTCTTTTTTTCAAGCTTATCTTCAAACCCGAGTTGAACTGCCAGATAACCATCAATTTTTTCGGATTTAACTTGAGTTACCACACACGGTCCAGCTTGAACTATCGTCACTGAAAGGCTTCTGCCGTCATCGCTGAATATGCGAGTCATCCCAATCTTCTTACCGATCAAACTGTTCACTTTTTATGCCTTTATTTGGATATCTACACCGGCGGATAGATCAAGCTTCATCAATGCATCAGCAGTTTTAGGTGACGCGTTCAGTATTTCGATCAACCGCTTATGTACCTTCGTCTGAAACTGCTCTCTGGACTTCTTGTTAACGTGTGGAGAGCGGAGAACCGTGTAAATGGTTCTCTTGGTTGGCAAAGGTATTGGCCCCGATATTATTGCTCCTGTCTGCTTCACTGTTTTCACAATCTTATCTGTGGATTTATCCAACAGTTTGTGATCGTATGCCTTTAGTCTGATTTTAAGCGTCTGCCCTGCCACGATAGTCTCCTATTCTACGATACCTGTTACCACACCGGCACCCACCGTATGTCCACCTTCACGAATGGCGAAGCGAAGATTCTCCTCCATGGCGATATTTGTGATCAGCTCTACATCTAAATTCACATTGTCGCCCGGCATTACCATCTCCGTGCCCTCCGGAAGGGTCACTATGCCGGTCACATCCGTTGTTCGGAAATAGAACTGAGGACGGTAGCCGTTAAAGAACGGCGTGTGTCGGCCTCCCTCTTCCTTCTTCAAAATGTATATTTCCGCCTTAAACTTCGTGTGGGGTGTGATACTTCCCGGTTTAGCCGCCACCATACCACGCTTCAGCCACTCCTTGTCAATACCTCTCAGCAACAGACCGGCATTGTCTCCTGCACGACCTTCGTCCAGCTCCTTACGGAACATCTCTACTCCGGTCACCACGGTCTTCTCATGCTCTCCCAGACCGATAATTTCTATCTCATCACCAACCTTCACAATACCACGCTCTACACGTCCCGTACCTACCGTACCTCGGCCTGTAATAGAGAATACATCCTCTATCGGCATGAGGAACGGTTTGTCTATATCTCGCTTCGGTTCCGGAATATAGCTGTCGATAGCATCCACAAGCTCTCTGATGCTCGCTGTCTTCTCTTCGTCATCCGGATTGTTAAGTGCTTCCAGTGCACTCCCCTTGATAATAGGGATATCATCACCGGGAAACT
This sequence comes from Fidelibacterota bacterium, assembly GCA_002402135.1. Taxonomy (GTDB): domain Bacteria; phylum Fidelibacterota; class Marinisomatia; order Marinisomatales; family UBA2128; genus UBA2128. The sequence goes on from NVVH01000001.1 coordinate 77,310, forward strand.
CGTATTCACTCAAAAGCTCACGAAGCTCCAGCTCTACCAGCTCTATAAGCTCAGGGTCGTCCACCTGGTCTATCTTATTCAGATAGACCACAATAGCCGGTACATTCACCTGGCGTGCCAGAAGAACATGCTCACGGGTCTGGGGCATGGGACCGTCTGCGGCACTCACCACCAATATAGCACCGTCCATCTGGGCTGCGCCTGTAATCATGTTCTTGATATAGTCGGCGTGACCGGGACAGTCTATATGAGCATAGTGACGGCTCTCCGACTCATACTCCACATGAGCTGTCTGAATCGTGATTCCACGCTCCCGCTCCTCTGGTGCGTTGTCAATACTGTCAAATGAGCGTACTTCGCTTAATCCTCGCTTCGACAGTGATAATGTAATGGCAGCGGTCAGCGTCGTCTTGCCGTGATCAACATGTCCTATCGTACCCACATTCATATGGGGTTTAGTGCGCTCAAACTTTGCCTTTGCCATTGCTTTTCCTCCTTCAGTTGAGAGAAAATGAGCCTACGACCGGGCTTGAACCGGTGACCTCGTCCTTACCAAGGACGTGCTCTACCGACTGAGCTACGTAGGCACAAGTTCTTACGTGCCTAGAGCGGCGGACGAGGCTCGAACTCGCGACCCTCAGCTTGGAAGGCTGATGCTCTACCAACTGAGCTACCACCGCATTTTYTCGGGCTGCATCTCTCGTCACATGGTTACTAATAAAATCTGTGGGGAGAGATGGATTTGAACCACCGTAGGCTTCCGCCGCCAGATTTACAGTCTGGTGCAATTGACCACTCTGCCATCTCCCCAAATTGAAAGCTATGTACATATAACATTCTCTGTCTTTTGGATTTAGCATGGATGTAATAACTTCTTCCGGTTGTATTAGCAGTAGAATTGCACCTAATTAAAATATTGAACAATACTAAATGGTCGAAAATTCACTGAGCCACCGGAGGGTTTCGAACCCCCGACCTGCTGATTACAAATCAGCTGCTCTACCAGCTGAGCTACGGTGGCATGTCGGGAACTCAAGTTAAAAAGTCCAAATTCATCCCGATATATTTCCCCCGGATGGCACACAGTTAGATCTTTGATCTGTTKACAGAATCGCAYAGCCTTGAAAATTATAGAAAATAAATTAATATGTCAACGATTTTATAGAGGATATTACAAAATATTTAGTAGGCCAAAATGTGCGAAAATATTAACCTCAAATAAGACTTAAATCGAAACGGTAATCGTACCATCAGGAGTATCTTCCAAGAGAATTCCCTTCTCACTAAAATAATCTCTGATTTCGTCGGCACGAGACCAGTTTTGCTCTTGGCGGGCAATTTCTCTCTCTTGAATCAGCTTCAAGTCTTCCTCTGAAAGCTCTACATCATTCACCTCAATTACTCCAAGTACACTATCAATTATTCCGAGAAAAGCTAGAGCATTTGATGCATCTTGTTCTGACATACTTTCATTGTCAAATTGACGATTCAACTCCCTGGCCCAATTAAAGATCACCGCCAAGCCAGCAGAAATATTGAGATTATCATTCATAGCGTGAGTGAAATCTTCTATTGGACCATAATCTGTTGTCTTTCCTACAATAGAAGTACTTTTTTTYAACTTCCGCTTCAATTCCCGTAATCGCTCTACRGCCGAAGCCGCCGCTTTCAAGCCGTCAAATGTCAAGTTGACTTTTTGYTTGTAATGTGTCGAGAGAAGCAAATATCTAATCGTTGACGATGAATATCCTTTTTTTAGAAGATCTTGCAAAGAATAGAAATTCCCAGCAGATTTGCTCATCTTGGCATCCTCAACTACGAGGTGCTCATTATGGAGCCAATACTTAGCAAGAATTTTACCTGTTGCGCAAACACTTTGTGCTAATTCGTTTTCATGATGAGGAAATATGAGATCAACTCCACCCGTATGAATATCAAAGGTTTCACCCAAAAAGTGCATGGACATAGCTGAGCATTCAATATGCCACGCTGGGCGACCACGACCCCAAGGTGAATCCCACGCAACTTCACCATCCTCCTCCTTCCACGCTTTCCAGAGGGCAAAATCATGAACACTCTCTTTATCGTATTCATCATTTGATACGCGCTCAGTCTGAGATAAACCTTCTTGGTCAATACCTGATAATTTGCCATAATCAGAAAATTCCGATAACTTAAAAAATACCGAACCATCCYTYGATTGATAGGCGTAATTCTGATCGATTAGTTTGGATATYAGTGTTTGCATCTCCCCGATGTGATCAGTCGCTTTTGGATAAATTGAAGCAGGTTCAATTTTCARACTCTCCAAGTCATCAAAGAAAGCTTGTGTAAATTCTTCTGTAAGATCTTCGCGAGTTCGACTTTCTTCTGAACATTTCTGGATTATTTTGTCATCCACATCTGTGATGTTCATAATGTGATGCACCTCAAAACCTAAAAACTTGAGATAACGCTTGAGCAAATCTATAAACACGAATGTCCTGAAGTTTCCGATGTGAGCAAAGGTATAAACTGTCGGACCACAACTGTATAAAGTTACTCTTTTACTATCCGAAGGCTTAAACTCTTCTAGATTTTTTGTTAATGTGTTGAATAGTCGGAGCGCCATTACGTTTTAGCCTTCATTAACCAATTAGAATCAATCATAACTGAAATAGCTTGATTTATGCCATCAACTTTTAAGATAAACCTAGATTCATTCCGTTTAGTTGAAATAATACCTCTAATACCCTGAAGAGGACCATAGCTGATTTCTACCTCTTCGCCAACTTCAAAATAGTCGTCACTTTCAGGAACAAATCCTCCCTCCAGAATTTGTCGAATTGCTTCAATCTGATCATCCTGCATAATACCGTATGTACCGCTAAATCGAACAATATGGTGAACTCCGTATGTCTGTACAACGTGCAATGTTTCTTTTAGGGGAATACGTACAAAAAGATAGCTTTTGAAAAGAGGCATCCAAACCTTTTTCTTCCTATCTTTCCACTGACGAGTTCTCTTCACAAGAGGAAGATATGATTCAATACCTTTCTCCTGTAGTTTTTCATCTGCGATTTTCTCATGCCTGGGTTTAGTATAAACTGCAAGCCAAAAACGCTTATCTTGAACCTCAGTCATTGACTGCCAACTCCACTATTTTCGCAATTAAATCATTAAATGACATATCTACCGCTTTTGCCGCTTTAGGTACCAGACTTGTGCCTGTCAGTCCGGGAAGAGTATTCACTTCAAGGAAATAATAATTATCATCAGAATCAAGCAAGAAATCAACTCGAGCATAATGTCGACAACCCATGAGCTTATATATCTTGACAGATACTTTTTGAATTTCCTCTGTCAACTTATCAAACAACTCAGCTGGGCAGGTATAATCGGACATTCCTTCGGTATATTTACACTCATAATCATACATATCATGAGACGGTTTTATCTCTACAATCGGAAGTGACTCTTCATTCAAAATACCGACTGTTAATTCCCGTCCTGTGATATATTCCTCCACCAATAACCTTGAATCAAACTGTGATGCTAAAGATATGGCTTCATCTAATTCTCTGGATTCTTTTACAATTGTAAGACCCATTGTGCTACCACTTCCATTCGGCTTAACAACAACAGGATACGAAAATTTGCTTTCACTTAAATCTACAAATTCATCTTCATCCAGGTTCAAATGAAGCCAAGAGGGAGTTAATATGTCTTTTTTCCTAGCGAACGATTTGGCAAGATGCTTATCCATTGAAAGAGCACTTGAATCCGGTCCTGAACCGGTATAACAGATACTCTCATCTTCCAATAATTGTTGTATAGTGCCGTCTTCACCTTCTCCTCCGTGAAGAGCAATAAAAACCAAATCAGCTTCTTTGAGTACATGCATTACATCTGAAATATCATTCTCAAATGGGCAAGCTAGAACATTGTGTCCAAGTTCATTGAGAGCTTTGTTAACAGCTTTTCCTGTAACGAGTGATATATCAAGTTCAGAGGAATTACCTCCCATCAAAACTGCAATTTTCATCAATCGTCCTCACCACTAGTTGATGCATGCCGTTCACAAAGAAAGGAAGTACAATCGAGCAAGGAATCTCCCACATAATCAGGTTCTAATCCAATATCCTTCAGTTTAATCTCCTCTTTAGCGCCTCTACCTGTACGAACGAGACAAGTCACCATTTCCTTCGATTTTCCCGCCTCCACATCTGCTGCTGAATCTCCAATTATTACTGCTGAAGAGAGGTCGATGTCATGCTGATTAGCAGCCTTATCAAAAAGTCCCGTTTCAGGCTTGCGACAACTGCATCCATCATCCGGGTGATGAGGACAGCTATAAATACCGAGAAGTTGTATTCCCGATTGAGCAAACTGATCGCAAATGTGCTGGTGAATCTCTTCCAACGCCTCCTCTTTGATGAACCCTCTAGCAATACCGGATTGATTCGTGACAATCGCAAATTTAAATCCAAGCTTCGCTAAAGTTGATAGAGATGTCAAGGTATCGGGATAAAACTTAAACTGATTAATACTGGAAATATATCCAGGATCAGGGTTAAGAGTTCCATCTCTATCGAGAAAAACGACTTTATTCAACGGTTTTAATATCCAATTTTCGTAAGTCGCCAACCTTAAGTGAACTGTTAAAGAAAAAATACGCACCAACAACAACAAGTGGAATAAAACCGATTGCGTGATTTACCAATGCAAAAGCTTGTGCACCGGTTAACTCTCGACCGAATGCTTGTACCATAATAAAGATTGCAGACGCATGATATGTGCCGATAAAACCCGGTGCGGAAGGAACAGCTATCACCATCGTCGTACCAACCAGGATGACCCCAGCTTCTACCCATGTGAGTGTTTCATGGACTGCCAAACCGGACAGGTAAGTAATTACTAAGTAAATTCCCCATAAGAGAACCGAAATGAAAAATACAGTACCTTTTCTCTTCACCTCACTGACAGCTATTAAACCACTAATAAATGAATTGAATATCCCACGAAATTTCAACCTAATTCCGTGTTGATATTTTGGCGAATTCTCAAACTTTACAACCCAGTCTTCATGTCTTTTAGCCATCCACCAAAGAGCCAGAATACAACTTGCAACTATGCCTGTTAAAACTATTCCACCTTGTTTTAGAACTGGAGGGACATCGTAGAGAAAAAAGAAGATAGCCATCAGAACCAATGCTCCAATCATATCAAYAAAACGCTCTACAACTATTGTCCCGAACGCAGCCGCTCGGCTTACGGTTGTATTTTCATTACCAATCGCATAAGCTCGTAGGATTTCTCCCAATCTCATGGGGAGCACAGCATTCCCAAAATAACCTATGGCTGTAGCGGAAAATAGCGGCTGCATTGGGATAGATTCTATTGGTTCAAGTAATGCCTGCCAGCGGTATGCTCTTATCCAGACTGAAAAGATCATCAACAAAACGGCAAGGATAATCCACTCAATTGAAGCAGCGGTAAAAACATCGCCTAATAAGGCTAGATCAATCTCCCGAAAAGCGAAATAAAGTCCGCCAATACTGAATAATAATCCGATGATAATCTTGAACATTCTATTCCCTGAGATCGATAAACTCTGAACCAGTTAATTTCTCATTTGCAAGCTCGAGTGGATTAGTCAATGGTGCTGCTTCTTTAATTTGAACTTCTACTCGAATATCTTCCCCAGCTTCGGCTGACATGGAAACCGGGAGCCATGTTTCTCTATTAACGATCATTCTTAACGTATCAAATCCTACCATAGTTTCCGCTCTCAGAGTTACAGCTATCTGCGTTTCGGAAAGGTCCACCACTTCGTTCACAACAAAGCCGGGCATCTCACCCAATAGGATTGAAAAAAAGTTAGCGGGATCAGTTCTATCAAACCAGTCAGCAACAACTTGATCCGTTTCCTCATACCGCGTAAAGAGAGTATCATGTTTGATTAGAATTTGTTGATAGTCAAGGTCCAGCCTCAAATAATCTCTACCAAGAATTTTCATTCGCCCATCGCCTGTCCAAAAATCGCCATCGTACTCATAAGTCCAAACTACCTCAAAATTGTTCCCGTCAGATGATAATAAAGCACTTTTTATTTGACTTAATACATCATTAGGAAGTAATGCATCATCGCTTTGAAGAAAATTATCAGTTATAAAAAAAGTAATTAAAAAGAGTAAAGTAACACGAAAATTATTCGCCATCATCATCCAGCATCTGGAGATATGATTCATCCACAAGAACTTCCCTGGCTTTGCTGCCAGTAAATGGACCCACGATACCGAGCTGCTCCATCATGTCAATGAGCCGGGCGGCTCTTGAATAGCCCACACGCAACCGCCGCTGAATTAGAGAGATGGAACCCTGCTGATGCATCACTACCAGCTTAATGGCTTCAGTGAGAAGTTCGTCATCCGTCTGTATGTCTTCTCCTCCCTCAACACCTACCAGTTTCACGCTGGCTCCTTTGAGCTCTATCTCCTCGGCAGAAGGCTGTTGAGAAACATGATCCACAATCCGATTGATCTCATCCAGTGTAACGAAAGAGTTATGAAGGCGGATGAGAGAAGATGAACCCGGCGGCATGAAGAGCATGTCGCCCTTCCCCAGAAGTTTCTCAGCTCCATTTGCATCTAGRATCGTTCGGGAATCTATTCGAGATGCTACCTGAAAAGCAAGACGAGCCGGGAAGTTGGCCTTGATGATCCCGGTAATAACGTCCACCGAAGGACGCTGTGTTGCTACTACAAGATGAATTCCAACYGCCCTGGACATCTGAGCGAGACGAGTGATAGGCGCTTCCACTTCCTTTGGCGCCCGGAGCATTAGATCYGCCAGTTCATCAATGATCACTACGATGTACGGCATTTTTTCCATCTCGCTGTTACTTTCCGCCTTTGTACGATATTCATCAATATTACGGACAACAGCTTCAGCAAAAACATCATAGCGACGTCTCATCTCCTGTTCAGCGGCTCGAAGGGCAGCAACAGCATTTTCTGGCGTGGTCATCACAAGCTCATCAACGTCATCGCTAGAGATTAAATGATGATTCTCAAGAGCCTTGTATGCTGCCAATTCAAGTTTCTTGGGATCTATCAGAATAAAGCGTACATCCTCAGGTGAGGAGCGGAACAAAATGCTGGTAATGATGGAGTTGATGCATACCGACTTCCCCGAACCCGTAGTTCCTGCTATAAGCAGGTGAGGTAATTTATTCAGTTCGAGTATGTATGATTCGCCGCTGGTGGTCTTACCCATGGCTACTGTCAGCTTCGATTCCGACTCGACAAAACGCTCTGATTTCGCTACTGACCGGAGATAGACAATAGAGGGTTTCTTATTCGGAATCTCGATCCCTACAGATGATTTTCCAGGAATAGGTGCAACTATACGAACTCGCGGCGCTTCCATGATTCTCGCCAAATCGTCTGCAAGCTGCACAAACTTATTCACACGGACACCTTCCGCCGGCTCCACCTCAAACAGTGTAATAATAGGTCCGGGTGAAATATTCACCACCTTTCCACTTACTCCAAAAGTTTGAAGTGACTGGACAAGGAAATTGGCTTTTTCCACTAATTCTTCATGACTGGCGCTCTGTACTATTTCTTCATGTTGATCCAAAAGATCTGTTGAAGGAAGTTGGTATTTCCTGCGAGGAGTTTTTGGCTTTAAAGAATCCAGATYTACCTCTTTTTCTACAACTTCTTCACCAATCTGGATAGTGCCGACGTCATGTGATTGATCTTCTCCGGTTTCTTCTTTTATCATCTCCGCTTCTGGTTCTGATGCAGCTTCTGATTCCTCATCAGGCTCTTCCCCGGGTATTGCCCAGGTTGGAGTTTGAGAAATCCCCTTATCTTTTGGTTCAGTTTCTGTTATTATTTTTTCCTCATCCTCAACCTCATCTACTGATTCTATTTCTTCCACTTCCTCTTCATCTAATTCTTCGAGTTCCTTAGTATCTTTTAATTGAGTAAGAAGATTTGAAGTGTGATCCCGCTTCTCTTTCTCCTTACGGTTTTCATCAAATTGCTTTTTCTGTTTTGCTAAGAAAGTTGATATAAAAGAACCGATCTTCTTAAATAGTGAATAGAAACTGAAACTGAAATATCCACGAATTAGAACAAGAGCCGCTGCTATTAAAAACAGAGCTGTACCCACTGTACCAAGGAAACTGTGGAATAAGTTTGCTAAGAGTCCGCCCAGTAGACCACAATCGTCGTAATTATGACTATTTAAAACAGCTGACAAACCGAGAGCAGTGGATGTCAGAAATGCCAACCCTAACAGATACATTGTAAGACGAGACAATGGTTTAGTTTTTCGACGGCTGAAGAGCCACCATCCCCAGACGAAGCCCAATATAGGCAAAACGTATGCCGCCCAGCCAATAGTCATTTTTATCAGATAGTGAGATATATAGACGCCTAGAATCCCCATTATATTATTAATGGATTGAGTGGGATCAATAGTTGGTTCTTCATACGGTTTATAAGAGATAAAACTGAGCAGAACAAAGACTGAGACAACTGCAAACAGAATACCGGCTATTTCATAAGTTCTGTTTTTCATGGCATCAATTCATTAATGTTCCGTTCTTCCAGAAAGGGGGTTTCACGATCTCAGCGGGGATAGATTTACCTCTCATATTAATCTCAATATCACTGCCAATATTGTGAAAAGGGACATCCACAAATCCGAGACCAATTCCTATCTTTAGGGAAGGCGAATGAGTTCCACTGGTTACCTCACCGATTTTCGCGCCGTTTTTCAAAATGTCAAATCCGTGACGCGGAATTCCTCTCTCGTTCATCTTAAAAGGTACCAATCGCCGAGATGGTCCAACTTTCTTTATCTGAGCCAGAGTTTTTCGCCCGATGAAGTCACCTTTTTCGAGTTTTGTAATCCACGCCAAACCGCTTTCAATAGTGTTCGTTGTCTCATCAATGTCGTTACCATAAAGGCAATATTTCATTTCCAGCCTTAGCGTATCCCGAGCGCCCAAACCCACAGCAGTAATATTGTAATCATTACCTGCGGACCACAAAGCGTCCCATACTTTCTCGACTCCCACACCGTTGATATACAATTCGTATCCCAGTTCGCCGGTGTAGCCAGTCCGTGCCAGTAGCAAGACAACTCCAGCAACTTCGGCTTCTGTACAATGGTAAAATGGTAGGTGTTCTACAGTCTGTCTGTCATCAGTCAATGCCAAAAGGACTTCTCTCGCTTTCGGACCTTGGATGGCGATAAGACTGTAATCATTTGAGAGGTTATTCAGCTCAACGTTTTCCACGAGATGATGTTTTAGCCAGTTAAAATCCTTCTCAATATTGCTGGCGTTAATCACGAGAAGATACGACGATTCCAGTTTGTAAAGAATACCATCATCTACAATTCCGCCATTTTCGTAGCACAGGGTAGTATATTGTGCTTGCCCTTCTTCCAAAACTGATACGTTATTAGATGTCATCCGCTGAAGAAAAGATTCGGCGCCAGAGCCGGAAATTTGGAATTCGCCCATGTGTGACAGATCGAAAAGTCCAACACTGTCTCTTACTGCCAAATGTTCTTTCACAATACCGGTGTATTGCACGGGCATTTCGAATCCGGCAAAGTCGGTCATCCTAGCACTCAGGGCCACATGTTTATTATACAATGCTGTCCTTATCATAAGTTAAATATAGGAGAGACAGGTGTGAGCTCCTAATTCTCGAAGTACTCTTTCATGGGTTTCAGTTCCTTCTTTATTTCCTTGAAATAGCAGTTTTGATAATATCTTCCAGTTCACCTTTAAACTCACCCTTGCGCTTCATTTCAGAGAGTGTTCTAAAAGCTTCGTTCCTTTTAAAGCCCAGAGAAGTCAGTGCAGCCATGGCGTCCTCGAATTCAGACGGCACTCCACCGGTTCCTCCGGGAATGTCTGTTAAATCAGAATCCACGAACTTTTCCTTCAATTCCACAATAATGCGCTTGGCCGTCTTGGGACCAATCCCGGGGAGAGCGGTGAGCGCTTCTACATCACCCGTTATGATACGGTTCTTAAACTCTTCTGCTGTTGTTCCAGAGAGGATATTGATACCCATCTTTGGTCCGATWCCCGAWATACCWATKAGCATAAGGAACAGACTACGTTCCACAATACTGTTGAATCCGTATAACTCCAGAGCGTCTTCGCGAACATTCAGATAAGTTTTCAATGATACTTCCTTRTMCTGATCGGGGAGTCGATCRAAAGTRGAGATAGAAATGGCRATGGAAAGTGAAACGCCTCCTACTTCCACGATCGCTGTTGTAGGTGTTTTACTGATTAATTTTCCCTTGACGTTTTCAATCATTTCACCGGACTCCTCAATTGGTTTATGTGGCAGAGGGCAACTGCCAACGCATCAGTYACGTCAAAYTTCTCCGACAATTGCTTCAAAGAGAGGATGGACTTGACCATGTACTGTACCTGTTCTTTAGATGCGCTACCATTTCCCACAACGGAAAGCTTCACTTTTTTAGGAGCATATTCGTAGCAGTCCAACTCATGTCGAGCTGCCGCCAGGAGAGCCATTCCGCGRGCTTGTCCTAGAACAAACGCAGTTCTGGCGTTCYTGCTGAAAAAAGCTTCTTCTACCGCAATTTCCGTCGGTGAAAACTCCCTGATGAGATTTACAATTTCTTCGTATAGATGCGCCAATCTCGCAGGATTACTCTTCTTCCTTGGAGGCATTATAGTACCGAATGTAACCACAGATTGATCGCTGCCGTCATGATCGAGTACACCATACCCTGTGATGTTGATACCGGGATCAATGCCGAGAACGCGAATCACAGGTTACACCTCTGCCAGTTCAGCATCGTCAATATCAAAATTTGCAGAAACCTTTTGAATGTCATCGTGATCTTCCAACGCTTCCATCAGTTTCAACAAAGAAGAGACGTTATCGCCTGCTACTTTTACAGTGTTCTGAGGTACCAAGGAAACTTCAGCGCTTTTAATGCCAAAGCGTGCTTTCTCTAGCGCTTCCCGCACAGTCAGGAGATTATCCGGATTAGCTGTGATTTCATATACGTCATCTTCTTCCAGATAATCTTCCCCRCCGCTTTCCAAAAYCRTCTCAAGAAGMGCATCTTCATCCACATCAYTCTTGTCCACGGTAATAAGAGATCGCTTCTCGAACATCCACGCCACACATCCCGATTCGCCGAGATTCCCGTTGTACTTGGTCAAGAGATGCCGGAGCTCAGCCACAGTTCGTTTGCGGTTATCTGTCATGACCTCCATCATGATGGCAACGCCGCCGGGACCGTATCCTTCGAAAACCGCCTCTTCGTAAGTAACACCTTCCAGCTCTCCCGTCCCCTTTTGGATCGCCCGTTTGATATTATCCGCCGGCATGTTGGCATCTTTAGCCGATAAGATCGCCTGTCTGAGTCGGGGATTTGTATCTTCATCGCCGYCGCCCGCTCGAGCTGCCACGGTGATTTCTTTTATAACTTTAGTAAATATTTTGCCTCGCTTAGCATCTATGAGAGCTTTYTTCCGYTTGATACTGGACCATTTAGAATGACCGGACATTAATTACTCCTTAAATAAACTGAGGATAGTATGAAGTGTAGTAAAATAATGAYTCACAAACTGTCTCCGAGGTTTCATCATCATATTAAAGCGGTGATAATCACCGCATCCGAATCTGTAAAATTTAGCGATAACGCCTTACGGCATCAACTGATTTTCAGACGAGAGTTAYCGCTCCTCAATCTTCGGTGCYAGCAACACTTTCGTCCGGATGACCCAGGCTCGGCGTAATCCCATCCTTTTGAGGCGAKCTTGCGATTCCTCAGCCAGTGGRCGGTTGACGTAATTCCCCACACGGACCTTGTAATTGGGAGGATCGTAAGTYACATACACTTCACCGGGGAAGCTGCCCTGGAGCTGAGCCTTGAGCGTATCCGCCTCTTCAGGATCCCGGGTGGAAAGAATCTGCACTCGATAGCCGTCGAGGGTAGAATCAGCGGAAAACGCCTTTTCCGCTTCCTCACCAGGGAGTTTATCACCCGGTTCGATGATTAACGGAAATTCGAATTTTGGCTCTTTCAACTCACTGGGATTAAAACTTTCGTCCGGCTTTGTTTTCTCATTTTGAGMAAATAGGAAAAACGGGAAAAATAAAAGGATTGCAGTTCTTACCACAMCAWACTCCTCACATCTTCTGATTTAACCCACCCTTTACTTCCGTCGATGGACTTTACCTCTCGCCATTCAGTCTGCTCGCCGGTGATATTTACTTCTGTCCCTTCAGGCAGTTGAAGGAGTGTCTTGGCTCCTTCATTAGGCGCAGATTTGGCTCCAACCGAAACRTGAGCAACGATAATGCCACTCTTCATGGAAGARACATCCTGTAGTACGTCCAGATAAATCAGGCCGGAAAAAACAATCACAACAATCATCACCACGAAGGGAGTTTTCATGATTCGATCCATCCCGAATCTACCCAAATGGGAAAATGTAAACAGCAGACCACTTATCAGAAATGCCATGCTGGAAATTAACAGCCATTGATGAGGTTGGAGAGTACTTTTCACTGAGTTATAAAATCTGATCAAGAAGACTGGTTTCGGAAGTTCAGCAATACCCGCTTCACGCTTAACGAAGATCAGGTTGTGGCGTAAGTCGTCATCATTAGGCTTAAACTGCAATCCTTTCTCGTGTGCCCAGATTGCATGACCAAACATTTCAGATTGATAATAAGCATTTCCTAAATTGTAATAAAGGTCGTTGTGATGGAAACCATTAGTCAAAATTGAATCGTATTTAGCAATTGCTTCACTCCATAAAGAATCAGCATAAGAATCATTACCGTCAATAAATAGCTGTTGAAAAACATCCTCTTGAGCTGAAGCGACTGAAAAAATAATGAACAGTGTTAAAACAGAAGATTTCACAGTTCTTCCTCCAGACTGATCAGAATGTCTGTAACAGTTCCCGCAAGTTCAACTGCGCTGTCCTGAGCCTCTCCGGGAGAAAATCGTCCTTCGCTGCACGCTGTCAAGATTTCCCCAAGCTCTTTGCGTTTTTCATCGTCAACGATGCCGGTCAATAAAGCGTTGACACTATCCATGTCCAATACAGCTGAYGGTAAGCCAAACTTGTCTGCTACATAAGCGGTTACTACTTCTGATACAGTTGTGTAGTCATCAAAAGAAGTGATACGCTTTAATTCCCGGCGACTTCGCCTTAAAGCAGTCCGGGATCTCCCTTCACGTTGACGGGATTCTCCATCACCTTTTATTAAACGAACGGTACCCGGAAAAATAAAAAACAAAGCTCCCACTGCTGTCAACCACCAGATTAGTGACGGGATCATCTCTAGGCGAATAGGACGAAACTTTACCGGAGATGTTCTAATGTAGCGGATGTCTTGATCCAGTTGAAAAACATCTCTAGAACCTCCGATTCCAGATGAAATTCCACTGCCAAGTTCAACATTTAGCCGCAACGGTTTGGATCGGGTAACCTTCCAGGAATTTTGTGCTGGATTGAAATAAGCCAGTTCCATCTCGGGAACGATAAAAAGACCCGATCTGCGAGGCATGATGATATATTCCCACCGTTTGACACCTGTAAAATCATCCCTGAATACATCACGATCGAACAGTGGTCTCTTACGGTCAAATATATCTACTCCAACGGGAAAATCTGGCTCGCTGATTTCAATCAGATTCAGATTTCCGGAACCTTTCAGTTCTACCTTAAATGTGACCGCTTTATTCACTTCCACCTCAGAACTGTCTATGTATGTACTAAGAGAAAACTGACCCACAGCCTGGCTGTAGTTCACCGGACGACCATCCARCGGCAAKGGATGAATYGTTAACTCWATAGGTTCTGACTCCAGTCTAATACGTTCTGTTTGGGGRAAAATGGAAAATGGATCACCGAAACGGAAATCGTCGAAAGTCGGCATTCGATTAATCGATCTGCTTGACACCGTCGCATTCACTACCATGGGATCCAGAGTCAACTGCCCGGTCTCGGTGGGAAACAGTGCTATTTTCCCCAGCGACGCTACATTGTACCGAACACCTTCCTGCTCACGCAGTCGGAATTTGGGAGATCTTGGTGACTGAAGTTCTTCCTTCCAGAACCCAATACCTTGAGGTTTCTGGGAAATTGAAAGGTCGTTAATGCTAACCTGTGTGTAAAGCAGAAATTCTACCGTTATCTGCTCACCAATATACGCTTCTCTTTTGTCGGTACTTGMTTTTAGGAATATGTATTCTGTCTCAGRCTCAGGTTGCTGCTTACGTTGAGATCGAGATTTGGGYGACTTAGAAACTTGAATKGAAATAGGCTTCGTGATGTAATTCTTCCCATCTACTTTTACTTTAAGAGAAGGGATYAAYAGTTTGCCATTTTTCTTTGGACGCAAATTCCATGACAACGTAAAAGCTGTTGTAACCTTGTTATTGTACATCTGGTAACTGCTGCTTTGAGAAGGTCCGCCGGCGATGGCAAAGTCTTTGATTACACTTAAATCGACCTGTGGGAAACCGTCGCTCCCCTCCACTTGAACCTCAAAGGTAATGTACTGGCTTTGGTTAATCTTTTTCTTGTCAACTGATACTACCACACTGACTTGTGCTGTGGCAAAAGCCGAAAAAATTATGAAAAGTGGTAGCAGGCGTCTCACTCTACCAATCTTTCTCCGGCTTCTTGGATCTCATATTATCTATGAATAGTTTCGGCTGGAGTTTTTCCTGGGCTCGGAGCGCATCCAAAATTGCTTCTGAATCAGGTCTCTCCTCTGTTTGGCTTATCGCATGCGGACTGCTTTTCTGCTCACCCTGTTTTTCTTCTATTGATTTATTCTGCTGATTTGGCGATTGTTCTGGTTTCTGTTGATCGTTTTTTTCATTTTGACTCTGCTGCTGATCCAGTTTCTTCTGCTCATCAGAATTATCCTCTGATTGATCCTGCTGTTGCTTCTGATTTTGTTCCTGGGGAGTCTGCTCCAGCATTCTCTTTAGAGCCAGTTCATAATTAAATTTTGCATTCTCATCTGTTGGATTAAGCGAAAGCGCTTTTCGATACGCTTGGACAGCTTCATCATACGAAGGCGGTTGAGATTGTGGGTTTTCTTGTGCATTGACAGTTTGATCAGCTTTCGAATAAAGTGTATTTCCTAAATTGTAAAGTGACGGGAACAGGAGAGCTAGATTCCCAGATTCTACTGTAGAATTGAACTGTCTCTGTGCTTGTTCAAGTTCACCATTCTGGAATGCCTCGAATCCTGCATTAAACTGCACTTCAGGCACATCAGGGTGGTTCTCAAGAAAAGAGCTAAAATTTGCAACCTGAAAAGATGTATCACTTTTCTGTGATGACAGTAATGAAAAAACAAAAATAACCAATACAGTTAGTTTAGACAAAGCGCCCACGCCACTCCTTCTCCTTACGATTTCGAGTTGATATTATAGGTTCTATTAAGAATAAAATCAATGCAATGACCGCAAAATATTGATATCTATCTTCAAATCCAGCATACTCATGCGTCTGCAATGTCTTTTTCTCCATTCCGGCTATTGCATCAGCAATCGGTGCAATACCGGGTGATCCATCATCCATTCGAATATATTGGCCGTCTGTGTCAATTGCAATAGTACGCAAGATTTTCTCATTAAGTCCTGTCGTAACCAGATCGCCAGATGGACCCTTCTTGTAATCAGTTACCATACCCATAGAATTGATAACTGGGATCGGGACATGATCTTGAGAACCCATACCTGCCACATGAATTACAATGCCTTCTCTCTTTGCACTTTCGACTGCTGCCGAAACATCACCTTCATGATCTTCTCCATCGGTAAACAATATGAGTGTTCTGAATTTTGAATCATCATCTGGAAAGGATTCTGTTGCTAGATTGATTGCATGCGCCAAGGCAGTTCCCTGAATTTGGATCATAGAAGTCTCCACGGCATCCAAAAATAGTCTAGCAGCGTCATAATCTCCTGTAAATGGCAAATAAAGATGACTAGTACCTGCGAACACTATCATACCAACTCTGTCTCCCCGAAGTCTTGAAAAAAGCTGGCGAGCTTCGAACTTAGCCCTGTCAAGTCGGTTTGGACGAACATCCCTTGCCAGCATACTGTTGGAAATATCCAGCGCCACAAGCACATCCACACCCTCCCGCTTAACTTCTCGGATCTGAGTACCTATCTGCGGGCCGGTGGATGCAATAATCAGCATAACGAYACCTATCCAATGAAGAGTGTTCCGCCATTTACTGCCTGTCTGGTTTATCCGTGCGAAAAGTCTTTGACGTACTTTCTGACTTCCCCATTCGTTCTGTTCCCTTTCACGCCTGCCGCGCATGAACCAAAATGCCACTAATGCAACTGCCAGTAGTCCAAAAAGAGCAAACATGAGAGGGTAGCGGAATGCAATCATCTAATCTCTCTGCCTGAACCAGAATTGTCGAATAAATCGGTTGCTCACTGCCAGAGCTACAGCAGGAAAGAGAAACCACGCATAAATTTCTTTATAATCGGAGTAATTAGTTACATACACTTCAGTCCTTTCCAGCTTGTCCAGTTCATCGAATATGGCTGATAATCCTTCTCTGTCATTTGTTCGGGAGTATTGTCCTGAGGTCACATCAGATAGTGTTAACAGTGTCTCTTCGTCAATCTCCATTTCCTGATAAATGAGCCTCTTCCGACCGGTAAAAGGATCTACARCCGGAAATGGTACTTTACCATTTCTGCCTATACCGATTGTGTGAATGGTGATATCATAATCCGTTGCCATTCTTGCAGCTGTAATAGGATCCAGTTCTCCAGCATTGTTACTACCGTCAGAAAGGAGGACAATCACTTTATTCTCCACCTCGCTATCCCTCAGTCGGTTAATGCCCATAGCCAGAGCCATTCCTATGGCAGTACCGTCATGCTGCTCATCAATAATCGTAACTTGTCTCAGGATATTGGTTACTACATCATGATCCACCGTCAAAGGACACTGGAGATAGCTTTCTCCGGCAAATACGACAAGACCGATGCGGTCATGCTCTCTTGAAAAAAYAAAATCGAGAGCTTCTAGTTTTGCCGCTTCTAAACGATTCGGTTTAAAGTCCTCTGCCCKCATGCTGCCGCTGATATCCAGAACGAGCATGATGTCMACAACTTCCCAAGAAGATTTACTTTCCTGCGAAGTAATTCTCGGACGCGCTAAGGCAATAACTAGAAAAAATATCACCAACAGTTTAAGACCATTTAGAAAATTAACTTTTCGTTGCCCTGAAAGAGCTGAAATAGTCCGGATAAGACTAAGAGAAGAAAATCTTATGGTTCCTTCCCTTTTGTGGCTCCACCGAAAATACCACAAAATGAGTAAGGGAATAAAACCCAACAGAAGCAAAACCCAGGGATGTGTGAATTCAAACATGTATTACAGCAAGAGTTTTAAAGTGATCTCAACACATAATGCACCGCGAAGAGAGAAGTTTCCGTTTTATAAAACACCATACCGCTTCAGGTACAATACCAGAGACACAAAACCGGATGGTACTGTAAAAAATGCCTATCTTGTTTGTGGTCTCTRAAGAGAGAACCCTTCAGTCACTTTCAGGYTTWTNCTMANTCWRMTGTWTCACYTACAGATTTTGCKGCATCKTCYAGTTCATCYTCRACATCCTTMACAGCKCCYTTGAAYTCGCGRATACCTTTCCCCAGWCCTCTWGCAAGYTCAGGTAAYCGCTTKGCGCCRAAKAGKAGKAGSAKYACYAMKNNAATNASTAYAATCYMCTNCCACNCCAMTRSSRAWWMKWAWCNRGAATRGNSATANWTRTKAYCYRWWMCANNANNNCCTCCTTCTGAATGATTTAACGGAAATAACGCAACAAGTAGTAAGTTGCCGCCAGACCAAATATAGCAGCAAAATTGAGTGAAATTTTCAATCCGAATATAAGCTGGATTACCAAAAGGTCAATACTTACTGCATCATTTACCCCCAATAGACCTCCCAATGAAAAATCGAGGCTTTTTAGGAAGAAATCCTTTACCACACCTTCTGGTAAAACATAAGCCAGTCCAGATCCCAAAAGTGACCCAACCATGGCTCCCATGAGGAGCACCAGAAACATAAAACCCAATGACCTTAGGCGCATTAGAAATCCTTATTGAATCATTGTGGTAAGTAGTTCATCTTCATAAAGTTTAATGAGTCCCTTCGTCTATTTCAATCTGTACTTCTATCTCATCCCGTTGTGTTAATGAGTTGACTAATCCCCAGACAACATAAAGAACAATACCGGGAAAAACGACATATTCACSCCAAAAAACTGTTGCAACTGCCATTAATACGATCACTATTAATTTTATAACTGCTTTTCTGCCATTACCCAATTCAGGAATTTTGCTATACCGAATATGGCTAATCATAAGTAATGCCAAACCAAACATAAGRGAGATAGCAATTCGAGGATCTCCTAMATCATTTCTGACACTAAAGCTGAAAAGAATAAATGAAGAGATAACCAAAGCTGCTGCAGGTGTTGGCAGTCCGATGAAAATAGGGAGTGGTGTTTCATCCTGAGAAACATTAAATCTGGCAAGTCGTACTCCTCCCGCCAAGAGAGGAATAAAACTGATTACTACAGCTACAAGTGGCATGAGATTTTGAAGATATGCAAAATATACCAGTATTGCCGGCGCAGTGCAGAAAGAGACCATATCAGCTATAGAATCGAACTCCATTCCGAAACGGCTGGGAACTCCAAAAARTCGTGCCAATTTTCCATCAAGTGCATCGAAAAGAGCTGCTGCAATGATTAGCCAAGCYGCCTTTTGGAACTCACCTTGTGMAGCTGWTATAATAGCCATAAACCCGAAAAACAGATTTAMCAGAGTAAAAATACTCGGTATGACATTTTTCTTGATTTTTAATCGTCTCTTCACTTCAATTCTCCTATAATAGTTTCTCCTCCAATCACTTTCTGTCCTACTGACACAGAAATTGAAGCTTCCAACGGAAGYACCACATCAGTTCTGGAACCGAACCGGATGAAACCAAATCTATCACCCAAAGAAACCGCCTCACCATTCTGAAGATAACATAAGATTCTACGGGCTAATATACCTGCAATTTGTTTCACTTTTACCAAATGATCTGTTGTCTGAATTACAACTGAAGTCTGTTCGTTGACTTTAGATGCTTCTTCTTTGAACGCTGCCAAAAACCGACCTTTTTGGTACTTAACTGATTTAACCGTCCCTTTCACTGGAATTCGATTGACGTGTACATTAAAAAGTGACAGAAAGATGGATATTTGCTGGGCGGGAGCATTTAAGTCAGAATCATRCTCAACCTTCCCTACAAACACAACTTTGCCATCCGCCGGCGATAGAATAATATTATCGCCTTTCGGTGGTATTCTGAGGGGATCGCGGAAAAAGTGAAAACAGAAGGCAGCAAACAGTGTGCAAACTAATGCAAGAACCTGAAAAGGAGGCTGATGGGATGTCCAACCGATAAATCCGCTAATAACTGCAGCAACTAAAGCACTTACAACAAACGGTCCACCTTCTGGRGCTAATGTTAGTTTGTTCATCATTTTCTCATACATCCGATAGTTTCACGGAAGCTTCAAAATACAGACCATCCCGGAAAAACGAAACATGAATYGAGTCTCCGGAACGGAGGTCACCATCTTCAATAATTGAGAGAATATCACGCCTAGAATTTACAGAGAAACCGTTAACATTGATGATCACATCACCCACTTGTAATCCTGCTTCTTGAGCRCTGCTGCCAACCTCTACATCTGTGATAATTACGCCTGTGACTCTGGGAAGTTCAAGCGTCTGAGCCAGATAACGGTCAACTCTTTGTACACGAAGACCAGTTGCAAAACTCCTATCTATTTTGCCATARAGCTTAAGCTCTTCTGCAATCTCCTTTGCCCTGTTAATTGGGATAGCGAATCCAATACCTATCGATCCTTCAGAGTATCCGCCTCCCGTATAAATAAATGCATTGATTCCGATTACCTCTCCWTCWGYRTTGCAAAGAGGACCTCCGCTGTGTCCGGGATTAATGGATGCATCCGTCTGAATCATACCRATATAAACTCTCCCTTCAACCTCTCGGCCTAAATCGAGATCCACTGAACTAACAATTCCGGCAGTTGCCGATGGTTGCTTGCTGACATCAGCCAGTCCAAAGGGGTTTCCCATGGCGACTACCCATTCACCAATTATCAAGTCATCAGAATTTCCAAGTTCAGCAAAAGGGAGTCCTCTCCCTTCGATTTTTAGAAGAGCAATATCACTATTYCGATCTGAACCTATAATTTCTGCTTTGTATTCAGAGCCACCCGGAAGTGTGACCTTGATCTCTTGAGCCTTCTCTACAACATGTTGATTCGTTATAATATAACCGTCTGGACTAATTAAAATACCTGATCCAAATGTTTTCACCGATCGGCGATAAACGTCCCTCGGAAACCAAAACTCAAAGAATGGATCGTTGAAATATGGTGAACGGGTATATTCAGCCGTTTGGATAACATTGACACTCGCCACAGCAGGACCTACTTTCTTGATCGTACGAGTGATAGCAGTTTCACGACTTTTATCAACTGTTTCCGCTTGGAGAGAAAATTGAGTTGAAAAGAGAATAGCAACAAGAATAACTATAGAATAAGTTCGCATCAGTAAGTAATCTCTTCCAGACATAGACCTTGAGGCGGTGCCTTGGCAATTTTAGCCTTAGGATCACATGCTTCTAACAAGTTTACAAAATCTTMCACTGTTATTTTACCTCTCGCCACTTCCATCATAGTGCCAACCAAATATCGAATCAAATGTTGAAGAAATCGGTTCGCTTCTATCGTATATATTACGAAATCCCCGTCATTTATCCACTCAGATTGGTATACAATACATCTTCGATTTTTCAGCTCTGACGACCATTTGCTGAATGTGGTAAAATCGTGATCTCCCTTGATTATATCCGCACACGATTGCAAGGTCTCAATCTGCGGAGACCATCCCAATCGCCAGACAAAATTACGATCGAGGATAGTCTCATCAATCCTGCAGCGATAGACATATTTCCGTCTCTTTGCGGTAAAGCGTGCATGAAAGTCATCACTTTCTAGATGACAAGAGTGAACATGGACATCTTTACTTGTATTCCCGTTAATGGCTCGGCGCAGTTCTTCTACATCCCACTGTTGATGCAAAGTAAAACTCGCCACTTGACCACTGGCATGAACACCCGCATCTGTTCTGCCGGCACCGTGAATACGAACCAGTTCACCACTATTGAGAGTTTGAAGGGCTGATTCCAACTCACCCTGGACTGTCCTAGCATTTGGCTGGAGTTGCCATCCGGCAAAGTCTTTACCGTCATATTCTATGGTGATACAGAAATTAGGCAAGTGAGCTAAATCCCAAAATGAAGAGTATGCAGATTCCCGCAGCAGCTAAATCAGAAAATCCGAATCTCATCGGTTGGGCAACTCCTCGAGGAACTTTAGTGCCAAATCCACGAATTGTCATGGACATTCCGAGATTCTCAGCCCTGTGAAAAATATTAGATACTACGGCTGGAAGATGATGAGCTAATGTGAAAATATTAAAAAATCTACCGGAAGTGTCATTAAAACATAATGCCTTATCTAAGGTTTGCCTGGTGGAAAATTCATCCCTAAACATGGGGAAGAAACGAAAAACGAGGTAGAGCATTTGGAATGAATTTTCCACCCATCTCCATTTTCCTCCAGCTTTAAACCAAATAGTTCTTACTACATCCAGTACTGCCGCCGTTGAAGTAAGCTCCAGAAAAATCGTCATAGCGGAGAGCATTAGGAATATCCTTGAGATCGGTAATGCCAGAAGGCGTAACTGTTCTTCGATACCTGTACCTGATAGAACCACAGCAAGCGGTAAATATAAAATAAGCATGACGGGCATGTAATAAAGAAATGGCTTCACCCTACGTGCTATCACTCTTATTGGAAGTTGAGTGAATGCAGTCATTAATCCAAGACTTGTGGCAAGCCAGATTAAATGAAGAGAAGTTTCAGCTTTAAATGTAAGAATTAAAAAAAGTATTGCTGAAAAAAACAATGTAAGAGGATTTAAGCGTGACATTACGATTTACTCAAAATCTGAAATTCAGTCTAAATTCTACTCCTTCTGGTGTCTGCTGTACTTCTGCATCTAAAACTCTTTTCCTGCTTAAACTGACTACATCCATGGCAGATAGTATCCTGTTCAGAATCATTCCACCAATGGTGAAAGATGCAACGGACCTGACTTTATCACGACGGATGAGATAATCACGATATATTAAACGCTGATCTTCAGATTCCCACGACCAGTCATACCCGGCCTCAGAAGAGTAAGTATCAAACGGTGACCTTGCTCGCTGTTGGTACGCATTGTACGCATCCATATCCTCATAAGTACTCATGTTAACAAGAAACTGCTCATCCTTACCTGACAGATCAGCACCAGCATATCTAATCGCGTAAGCTCTGAGTCTAGAGTCATCTCCTGAAACAGACCAGAGACTCCCTGCCAATAGAAGCCAGAATCCCATTTCGTTCCTGATAAAAAACCGACCACGCCGATTTTCTCCGATTGAAAATTCACCTAACCCGGGCAGAAGAAGTGATTTGCCGATGGTTTTTCGCAGTGATATTTTCTCACTTTGAGTGGATTGAGGCGACAACACATGGTTAAAGCTGGAGTATTCAGCGATAGTTCTTATCGGGAACAATGCTACTAATACCAGGATAATTGCTAACGTTTTCTGTGCCAAATCCAAAATCCTCCAAAAAAAGTGAATAAAGTAATCAGAAAGGCGAAAAGATCGCCGAACCGACCGTAGAAGGTTAACCCAACCGACGGGGAAAAGCCAGCGTAGATTACACCTCTCTCATCTAAATCAAGTTTGGATGTAAACCTGCCAGCTTCATCAACATGCACCGAAATTCCCGTATTCGCACTACGCAAAACGGTCATCCGATGTTCCACCGCCCGCAATCGAGATAAAGCCACATGTTGATACGGTTCTGATGTTTTCCCAAACCAGCCGTCATTTACTACTACTACCAAAAAGCGAGCCCCTTGTGATACCAAGCGATTTACAAGTCGAGGAAATGATGACTCGTAACAAATAACGCCCGCAAACTGGCTTTCTCCCAGGAAAAAATCTGTATATCGAGTTCCCGGATTGTAGTGACCAAAACTTAAATTCTCAGTTAAGGAAACCTGCGCATCAAGAGGATTATATTCCGCCAACGGTACAAGATGAATTTTGTAATACGATTCGAGGCTCCCATCCACATTAAACATAAAAATACTGTTGTAATGTTCCAGAAAACCATCTTTTCTGTCGAAGTCGAGAGCACCGGTGAAAAGCGGAACACCGTATTCTTCAACTCTTTTCTGAATAAATCGCCTTCGAAATCGATCTCGACGAAGATACGTTGGCACTGCACTCTCGGGCCAAACCACCATGTCTACTCCTTTTTGAGCTGCTTCCACATAAAGTGAGTCGAGAACTTCGAAGACCCACTSCCGCTTTGACTTATCCCACTTTTCGTGAGGTCCCATGTTGGGCTGAACCACTGCAATAGTTAACTCAGCTTCATTCGAAGATTGAGCCGGAAAAGAAAGTATTCTTCCATAGCCATAAATCCACGGCAATACGAGAATAACCGCAGTCCAAATCCGCAATCTAGGAACGAGCGGTACCGGTGATGTGAAAAGTCGATACGACAGTGTATTCAAGAGAATAATCCAGAATGACAGTCCGTAGATACCAGTGAATTCTACGATCTGGATAGGCGGAAGATAGTCTGCCTGTGTGGTGGCGAGGGAAATCCATGGAAAAGCAAGAAGTCCAAATGACTGAAAAAACTCCATTGTGATCCACATAAATGGAAATATAAACAACCCTTTTCCTGTGTGTGAATGAAACCAGGCAATGACTGCTGCTAAAATTGACCATTGAATCGAGAGATAAAAGACAGCTCCCAGCATAGAAATGATAACGATCCATAATGTTGCACCTGAGTTAAATGCCAGCCAGTAAAGAGCAATTGAATTTGAAATTAGACCGGTCATAAATGCTAAACGAGCCGCTTTTCCGGGGCGAGCTGTAGTCAGAATTTCTATGAGTGGAATGAATGCCAAATAAGCGATCACACCCAGCTTCAGAGGAGGATAGGAAAGCCCAATCAGCACTCCCGACGAAACGGCTAACTGCCAGTGAGGTCTATCCAGAAATCGGCGAAATACATTCATCACCTGCTATCCAAAAATGCCTGCAGCATGATAGCAGCAGCTGTTTTATCCACCAAATCCTTTTCCCTACTAGGTTTTATGCCTTCAGATATAAGAATACGCTTTGCTTGAACAGATGTCAATCTTTCATCATAAAACGTAACTGGTAAACCTATTTTTTTACGGAAAACGTCTGCAAACTGTTCTGTCTTTTTTGTCTGAGTTGTATAGTTTCCTTTGAGCCCTATTGGTAGACCGATTACAATTTGACATACATCTTCTTCCTCAACAATTCTTGACAGTTCGGAGATCTGTAATTCGAGATTATGAGAGGTTACTGTCTTAAATGGAGAGGCGATTATCTGGCCGGCATCAGTTATAGCTAATCCTACCCGTTTGGAGCCGTAGTCGATTCCGAGGATTCTGCCCATGTTTAGAATCAGAACTAAATGGGTTGTGAAAGCTTAGCTTTCAGGATTTTYCCCGGCTTGAAGTGAGTTTTTCTGTGAGCAGGAACATAAACTTCTTCGTTTGTCTTCGGATTTCGAGCTCGTGGTTTTGCTTTAGTAGGTTTCACTTGAARAGTGCCGAACCCTCTGATTTCGATACGAATATTGTGATCATCTTCTGTCATCATCTCCAGCATCACATTAAAAATTTCTGATACGGTAGTATGTGAATCGATGAAACTACTCTCAGTTCTTTTTGCAACTCGTTTTGATATATCTTTCTTCGTGTATTTTATAACCATTTAAGATGCCCTTTCTGAGTATATGGTTCCTGTTACTTCACCTATCTGCTTSAGCATAGAATTGAGCCTTCGCAAATTTGGAACAGTAACAACTAAAAAGCAGTTTGCTACACCRCTTTCATCTACTTTAATATCAACACTTGTGATGTTGATGCTAAGTTTTGAAATTGCTTCAGTCAAATCTTTAAGATACCCTTTTCGATCTTCAGCAACCACTTTCAAACGAACCATAAATTCTTCTTTTCGACTTACATTCCATTCTACCTCCAGAATCCGATCTAAATCTTCACTCATAACAGGAAGATTCTTACACTCAATTCGATGAACAGTCACACCTCTTCCCCGCGTGACAAAACCGATAATATTATCGCCCGGAATGGGGTTGCAGCATTTTCCAAAATTCATCATAATGTTATCGATACCGTGAATCCTAACACCCTTTACCGTTTTGCGGGCTATGGACAGGAATCGTTCTTTATCATCAATTTCTTCAATTTCTGATTCTACAGTTTCTGGAGAAATCTTCCTGATCAGGTCTCGTACAGTTATTTTACCTGACCCCAATGCTGCCATTATGGACTCTTCATYATTGAACCCAGTTGTTTCAGGTGCTTTTTTAATTTCTTTCAGTAAATGAGCTAATTTTAATCGCCTGAGAGTTTTATCCAGGATTTCCCGTCCAAGCTTSATGCTTTCTTCACGTTCGGTTTTGTGTATCCATCGACGAATGTGTGTTCTCGCCTTACTGGTTCGTACCACTTTCAACCATCCGTAACCGGGAGTCTGAGAATCCGATGTGATAATTTCTATAGTTTCTCCGCTTTGTAAGGAAGTATTAAGGGGAACTATCTTTCCGTTTACTTTTGCGCTGAGGCAGTGGTTTCCGACTTCAGTATGAACCGCATATGCGAAATCAATTGGCGAAGAATTGATAGGCAGTTGAATGAGATCTCCGGCAGGAGTGAAACAAAACAGTTCATCCTGATACAAGTCAATCTGAAGAAGATTCATAAATTCCGCAGGATCTGAAGATTCATCTTGAAGAATCGCCACCAGATCCCTCAGCCAATTGACATGTCTATCCAGATCTCCCTCTCTCTTCGCGTTTGATTTATATCTCCAATGAGCAGCCACACCAATTTCTGCTGTCCTATCCATTTCTTCGGTACGTATCTGGATTTCTATCATCCGTCCCGAAGGGCCGACAACCGTTGTATGTAGCGATTGATAACCATTTATCTTCGGGGTGGCAATAAAATCTTTGAATCTTTCGTGAACCGGGGTAAACAGTTGATGAATTGTACCAAGCACAGTATAACAGGCAGTCACATCCTGAACAATTACTCGAATAGCGAAGATATCATACAGTTCATTGAGTGATTTCTGAACTTTCTTCATTTTTCCAGAAATTGAAGCATAAGACTTCAACCTACTGGTTACAGAGAAATCTAAACTTAATTTCTCAAGCTCTTCTTTCAGTGGGATTGTAACCTCACGGATGTATTTCTGTCGGTAGCCAAACGTCGACTTTAACCCCTTGCTGATTTCTTTGTAAATATCCGGTTCAAGAGTCTTAAGAATAAGGTCATCCAGTTGGCTTTTAATTTGGTGCATTCCCAATCTTTGAGCGAGAGGAGAGTAAACATCTCTGGTTTCTATTGCGATACGGTGCTGTTTTCGGAGAGGCAGATACTCGATTGTCATCATATTATGATATCGATCAGCAAACTTTATAATGATAACCCGGATATCCTTAACCATTGAGAGAAGCATTTTCATAAGGTTCTCTGCCTGTTTCTGCTTGCGGCTGCTAAACCTGATATCAGCCAGTTTTGTAACTCCATCCACAAGATCTGCTACATCCTGTTGAAAGTTGTCAACAAGTTCACTGTAGGTTGCATCTGTATCTTCCAGACTATCGTNNGRAGMMKKCNMGGMTNGNTAMTANTARCMAYKTMYATTTGCCATTCTGCTAATAACTTTGCTACAGCGTAGCAATGACCAAAATACGGCTTACCGGATTGCCGACTTTGTCCTTCATGCTTTGATTGACTGTACTGGTATGCTTTCCAAAGCGATTCCTTTATAGCATCTTTGGAAGTTCTGCCGTTTTCGGCAGCGAGGTCTACAAGTGTTAGGAAGTCCTTAGGGTAGGCGCCTGTGACGGTAGGGATGAGGCTGGCAATCTTCATTAGAAAGGTACTTCAGCTGTCGCTTCCTCGTGTCTAGCTTTGSTCTCRAACTTGGCGTATTTATCTAYAAAAGTCGTATGAATGGTTCCAGTTGGACCATTCCTTTGCTTAGCAACAATTACATCAGCCAATCCTTTGTCTTCTTCATCTCGGGAGTACATCCATTTTCGATAAAGGAACATGACTAAATCTGCATCCTGTTCRATGGCACCGCTTTCCCTCAAATCAGACAGTTGAGGTCGTTTGTCAGTTCTCGATTCCACCGCTCGAGAGAGTTGTGATACCGCGATGACAGGTACGTTTATCTCTTTTGCTAACGCCTTTAGAGAACGGGAGATTGTAGAGATCTCCTGTTGCCGGTTTTCTACTCGAGGTGGACCTTTCATCAACTGCATATAATCTACTATAATCATCTGAACGTCATTCTTAGCCTTTAGACGTCTAGCTTTTGCCCTCAATTCTGTGATTCCCATTGCGGGTGTATCATCCAGAAAAATAGGTGCATCCGCAAGCGTGCCTACCGAGAAAGAGAGATTTTTCCACTGATCTTTAGGCAGYCTTCCTGTYCGCACAAGGTGACTGTCAACTCGAGCCTCAGAACAGAGGAGTCTCATTGCCAACTGATGATTAGACATTTCAAGACTGAAAATACCTGACGGCACACCGTAATCAACTGCTGCATTCCTGGCAAAGGTTAATGCCAGGGCAGTTTTCCCCATTCCAGGACGTCCTGCAATGATGATTAGTTCTCCATTCTGGAATCCACTGGTAATTTCATCAAGATCAACAAGACCCGTTGGAACTCCCGTTACTGTTCCAGGCTTTTGGTGAATCCTGTCTAGTTCCTCAAAAGTTGCCTGAAGAATTGGATTGAGRTGAAGAAATCCACCTCTAAGACGATTCTGAGAAATAGCAAAAATTCTCTGTTCTGCTTTATCCATGATATCATCTAATTCCTCTCGATCTTGATAAGCATCTTGAGAGAGCATTGCAGATACTTCTATAAGTCGCCTTAGACTCGCTTTTTCGAGGACGATCTTGGCATAATGTTCAGTATTCGCAGAAGTAGGAACACTGTCAGAAAGCCCTGTGATATAATACGATCCCCCGCAAGTATCGAGTTGTTTTCGTTTTTTCAGTTCGTTGATGAGAGAAATAGCATCTACAGGATTACTTGAATTAAACAGATCTTCCATGGCACGGAAGATTTTTGCGTTCGCTTCCTTATAGAATGTATCTGAAGTCAGAATCTCCATGGCTTGCCCGACTGCATCCTTGGAAGTTAACATAGCTCCCAATACAGCTTCTTCGGCTTCCAGAGCCTGTGGAGGTAATCTTAATTCAGACAGATTGGACTCTTTTGCCATTKTCACTYCTCAAKTAATTTCTGTATCCACTGAAAATCTTCCCAAGTCGGACGTTTCCAATTCGAATTTCGTAGCAACGCAGCCGGATGATAAGTTGCCACAAGATYGANNAGKCMTTSCANTNTKCSMGMKMKGWGNASSKCMGCNKRYMTRATNNTGTCTTTACTYCCAATAGTGTCTGAGCAGCAGTAGCTCCCAATGCGACGATCAGTTTAGGGTTGATAATCTTTAATTGAGTTTCCAGATATGGTARACAGGCGTCTATTTCTTCCTGATGTGGTGTTCTATTTTCAGGTGGACGGCTTTTAAGGATATTGCAAATATAAACTTTATCCCGATTGAGATTGATGGCAGCCAGAATTTTGTCCAAAAGTTGCCCAGCCCTCCCCACAAACGGTTTACCTTGCAAATCCTCTTCTTTACCCGGCGCTTCCCCTACCAATACCAGTTTTGCTTGTGGATTGCCCACTCCAAAGACAAAGTTAGTCCTTTCTTTCCAGAGATCGCATTTCCTGCAGTCTGAAATGGACTCTTCAAACTCTGCAAGTGATAAGCTGGAATTTCTGTCTGGACTACTTTCAGGTATTGATATAAAGAGGTTGTCACCAAACATCTCTCTCGTTTGAGAAAAATAACTCCTGATCAGCTCCTCTGTGGGTGATGTATGGTTCACTATTTTTCCTCGTCTTCCTCCTCATCGGAACTGTATTTCCACTTGAGTTCTCCTTTGAGAAATTCGTCTAAAGCGACGGTAGTAGCCTTCTCTTCCTCTACGTAATTTTCATCCGGCTCGGGTAACTCTTCCAACAGCCCAGGTTCTTCATCATAGTCTCTAACTTCTCTTAACGCATGACGTTCACCAACAATCTGACGAGCCCTTTGGGATGCCACAACAGTTGCCTCAAATAAATCGTCAGCCTGTTTTTCTATGTCCTTATTGGGTACAGTCTTCAATCCCATATTTCCTCCTTTACTTGGTTTTTTGATTCAATCGATTCCAACACTGCGGTAACAGCTTCATCCAGATCTTCATTCACTACTGTAATGTCATATTTAGGTTCATAAGATGTTTCTAACTCCATCCTTTCGAGCCGTTTGGCGATGCGCTCTTCGGAATCAGAACCACGGTTACGCAGACGGCGAATTAGCTCATCCTCACTTGGCGGCATAATGAAAATGGCTAATGTAACATTTGGGAAACTTKCCTTAATCGCTAATCCACCTTTCACATCTACCTCGAGTAAAAGCATCTTCCCTTCAGCTATTGTCTGTTCAACTATTTTCCTGGAAGTTCCGTACAAATATCCATGGACTTCTTCTGACTCTACCAGCTCATCATGAGCTATTCGCCTCTGAAATTCTTGTTCATTAATGAATTCATAATCAACTCCATCTATTTCGTACGAACGCTTGGGGCGAGTTGTGCAAGAGACCGAAAACTCTAAGTCAGGACGCCTTTTCTGCAACTCACGGCAAATTGTAGTTTTACCAGCGCCTGACGGGGCAGATATTACGATTAAATTCATCATCAGAGGACGTTCTGCACTTGCTCCTTAATCTTTTCTACTTCGTCCTTCATATCCACAACTTTCTGAATAATCCCCAGATGGTTAGATTTTGAACCGATGGTATTCGTCTCACGATTGATTTCCTGAAGAAGAAAATTCATTCGCTTACCGACTGGTTCATTTGAATCCAGTAAGGCTTCGAATTGATCAAGATGACTACGGCAGCGGACGCACTCCTCAGTGACATCTAACTTTTCAGCCAATATTGCGGCTTCTTGAATGATTCTAACTTCCTCTATTTCTRCTCCATCAAGAAGCTTGGTAATCTTGGATTCAAACTCTTTACGGATTTCTGAAGACATCTGTTTCCAATTCTCTTCAATTTCTGAGAGATAATTCCTCAAAGCAGTAGTGCGAGCTGAYAAATCATCCCTCAGAAAAAAYCCTTCTGCAGARCGCATTTCATCCAGTTGACTTAACGCTTTCTCCAGCACAGTTTTCAGCAGTTCAGGATCAAATTCGATATCCTGTTTGGGCTGTAAAAGATCGCGCATATCTATGACCTTGTCAATGTCAAGTCGTGCGCCGTAATCTTCTTCAATGGTTGCCAAAATAGATCTATAATTTTCAAATGCATYTCGATCGAATTGAACATTACCGTTTTCACCAGAATTTAGGTCAATGCCTACCAAAACAGATATATTCCCTCGCCGGCAAACTTCCTTCACACGTTTCTTAACAAAATGCTCAAAAGAAGATGCTGATCTGGGCAATCTCACTTTTGCTTCGAAGAAACGACCGTTTACAGCACGTATTTCAAGTGACAAAGTATAGTCGATAGAYTCAGATGACCCCGAACCGTAGCCTGTCATACTTTTAATCAAATTTCTACCCCTGTTTAGCTTAGGAATTTACCAGAGACTTCACGTTGTTGCAATTGTATTGTAAAGAGATAAAACTTCAATTATCAAGAAGTTATCCACATTCAGCCGCTTAAACGATCACGGAGTGAATGTAGGTAGTCAAGTCTTATATTCAAAGTGACATGATGGCTGCTGCCTAAAATGCTATTGACGGGCGATGGCGAGAAAGCGTAATCAAGTCCGCCGAAAGGAAACTTGAGTCCAACCCCTAATGAAAAGTCCGTCAAWGGATTTCTCCCTGCCCTCAGATAGACTTTCTGCTTATACCCAATTTCAACTCCACCGGATAGTTGAGCTCCAATTGAACCGAGTGAAAAGTCATCATTGAGACTCTCACCAGCTAAATCGAGATTGAGTGAAGCCATCAAAGTCAAATCGATTCCAATACCYTCCAGCTTCAGGTCTTGAGCATCACTCACGATGATTATTGGTGCAATTCTTTCGATGGTTCCTGAATCCCAGACAACCCACGATGTGGTGACATCTCTAATGATGAAAGCAGTTCTATTCCCGGGAAAGAAACTACGGGAACCGCTCAAATCGAATCCGATTCCATAGCCTGAATGAGCACCCAATTGATGGCTTAAAAGACGGACATTGCCGCCGAGATCCCATTCTCCTCTCTTAAATCCACCACCGACTACTGCTGCCCACTGAACTTGATTGAAATACGAAATGTCAGATTCCACAATCCGCTCGTTAGGATTATCAAGCGAACCGGTTCCAAGAAGGAGAGCATCGGTAGTATTGGGTATCCCTTCCATCCCCTGCCGGATGAGAACAAGAGACCAATTCAACTTTAAGTACCTCTTTAGGTTAACCGCCGCGACATCATAATTAACGATTCCTGCGAATCTTTCCTGATGTGCATAGGAAAGAGAGTTATTACCACCGTTCGCCAGATTAGATGGATTCCAAAGAGCGGCAAAAGGTCCTGAGACGACTGCAGTGTTGGACTCACTGAGGGCGAYAGTACGAGCGTCRCCGGCGCCCTTGAATGCCTGATTGCCGTACTTAACCCAGATTGACTCCGCCGGGAGCAGAGTAAGTAAAAAGAAAAATATTGCTGTAATCCTTTGGTATTTCAATATCTGATCAAAGTCCATACTTAGATTTCAGTCTATCCAGTTCTTCGAGAGCTTCTAAGGGTGTCATKTTGTTAATTTCCAGTTCCGCTAGCTTCTTTCTTAATTTAGATTCTTGCTCTTGAAATAGTGTTATCTGCTTAGACGCATCCTGCGGCGGTTCAGTTCCAACTATTTCCGGTGCTTCATGCCGGATTAGGTGGCTGAGAATTTCGGTAGCTCTGTTGATGACCACTCCGGGCAGACCTGCCATTTTTGCCACGTGGATGCCATAGCTTTTATCCGAGGGTCCCGGGATGATCTTTCTCAGAAACACAATTTTATCACCAAACTCCTTCACTGCCACATTGTAATTCACAACCCTCTCAAGCAACCCCTCTAACTCTGTCAGTTCATGATAGTGAGTGGCAAAAAGCGTACGTGCCTGAGCAAACTCCGTATTGTGCACAAATTCCGTAATTGCCCACGCCAGCGAAAGTCCATCGAAAGTGGMTGTTCCTCGGCCGATTTCATCGAAAATGATCAGRCTCTTCGGTGTGGAGTTATTGAGAATATTGGCTGCTTCGATCATCTCCACGAGGAAAGTGGATTCACCACCGGCCAGATTATCGCTGGCTCCAACGCGCGTGAAGAGCCGATCCACGATACCGATCTCCGCTTCACTTGCAGGCACGAAACTGCCCATCTGCGCCATGACAGCGATGATCCCAACCTGCCGAAGGTATGTGGACTTACCCGCCATGTTCGGCCCTGTAATGAGGAGGATCTGACTTTCCTTATTGTCCACTTCCAAATCGTTGGCAACAAACTCTTCTCCAGCCGGCAAAATCGCCTCTACRACAGGATGGCGGGAGTCCTTCAGAACCATCCTCGACTTTTCGGTAATTGTGGGCTTCACATAACTGTTCCTCACCGCAGCTTCAGCGAGTGTCGAATGTAGATCAATCTTGTTCAGCAGAGATGCGGACTGTAGAATCAGTTGAGCTCGATTTAGAATCCACTTCCGGAGCTCGTCAAAAATGCGGACTTCAATGGCGAGAATCTTCTCTTCAGACGTGAGGATTTTCTCCTCGTACTCCTTAAGTTCAGGAGTGATGTATCGCTCCGCATTCACAAGCGTCTGCTTGCGKATGTAGTATTCCGGTACTTTATCAAGATGAGTYTTCGTCACGGAAAGRTAGTAGCCGAACACCTTGTTGTAGCCCACTTTCAGTGACGAAATTCCGGTCGCTTTTCGCTCGCTCTCCTGCATRGCGGCGATCCACTCTTTCCCKCCGGAAGCGATGGAGCGAAGTTCATCCAGTTCTCTATCCACTCCTTTACGGATGACACCGCCTTTGTTGAGTAGAGCCGGCACATCATCTTTGAGAGTGGAGTTGATTTTAGCGACAATCTCTTCAGCATTCGGCATGTTCGACACAAAGCTTTTCAGCGACTTGGAACCAGACTCGCCCACGGCAGCGCAAATCTCCGGCATGAGCGTTAGGGTATAGCTGATACTTGTMGCATCGCGCGGCGACCCTTTTCCGCGACTCAGTCGGGATAGATTTCGCTCCAAATCTGAACAGTTGGTGAGACGTCGCCTGATTTCCGATCGAAGATCGCTTTTCGCCACAAATCCGCCCACAAGCTCCAGTCGTCGCTCGATTTCAGATTTCTCAACCAAAGGAGTGTGCATCCGCCGTCTGAGCAGTCGTCCGCCGCCGGGCGTGACAGTATCGTCCAAAATGGAAATGAGCGTGCCGTGGGTTCCCTGAGTCGCCAGTGAGTGGAATAGTTCCAGATTGCGGACTGTGAATGCATCGAGTCCCATCACATKCTCATCCCGCACTCTTCTCAGACGGGTAACGTGAGAAACGCTGTCGGGTATGTTGCGCTGGACGTAGCTTAGAATGACTCCAGCGGCCGCAACTCCTTCCTGGAGATCATCRCATCCRTAAGGTTTGAGCGAGGTCGTGCCGAAGTGGTCAGAGAGAGATTGCAAGGTGATTTTATAATCGAATGCCCACTCGTCCATTTCCGTGATGAACGGCCTCAGTCGGCGGTGCCACTTTTCCTCGTGATAAGGACGTCCCTCCTCCACAATTACTTCTCGAGGAGCGTACTTTAAAATTGTTTCYGTCAGATTATCTTCCGTGCACTCCCCAATGTAAAATTCACCGGTAGAATGATCCAAAAACGCGAAGCCCACCTTTTCGTGTCCGCTGAAGACGGCACCGAGAAAATTGTTACGCTTACCGGATGAACTGTCTGTTGTCGCCGTGCCTGGAGTCACCACTTCGATCACTTCCCGTTTGACAATCCCTTTTGCCAGCTTCGGATCTTCCACCTGCTCGCAGATGGCTACGCGCAGTCCGGCTTCCACCAGTTTTGGCAGAWARGAATCGAGGGCGTGGTGCGGGAAGCCCGCCAAAGGGACATGTGCCGCAGCACCGTTGGCACGTTTGGTCAAGGTGATATCGAGAATTCGAGAAGCTATCTTGGCATCTTCGTYGAATGTTTCGAAGAAATCACCCATCCGAAAAAGAACCAGCGTATCGGGGTGTTGATTCTTGATCTCKAAGTACTGCTTCATGAGAGGAGTCATTTTCACGGTCGAACTTTTTCCTGATGAGTTCACGCCAAAACCCTTTTGTCGCCATCACGGAATGTCACGTCGTGCTTATCAAGATAYTCCAGCAGCGGGATAGCGTGCTTACGGGTGGTTCCGGTCAGTTTCTTAAAGTCGGTCACTGCCATCCCTTTGTGATCAACGAGAAAATTGCGCACAGACGTCTCCATCTCCATCAACACATTGGAGAAATACCACAGATTTCGAGTAATCTCTGTCACCTTCCCCTCGCTTTTCAACACGTGGAGTAATTCCAGAGTTTTTTTGTCCGACTGCCCCAATGCCGTTGCAAGCTCAGAAAGTAACGGCGGGGTTGTACTGAACTTYTGAAGAGTGTTAGAAACTTTTTGAGCCAGTTTTCTGTCGCTTTCACTGAGTTTTATTTTGTGGCTGCCAGACTGTATTAGCCCATCTTTCAATTCTATCTGGCCATCTTTAACCAGCAAATCGGTTAGATAATCAAACAGTGGTTCACTGTATTCCAAATTTTGTCGGAGCTCGTCCCTGGGAATTCCCAAGCGATAAGCAGCTTTTTCGTGAAATTCGCCAACGGCTTTCATCATATCTGACATCTGTTTTTTCACAAGATGAGATAGCGATAAAAATGGATTTCGGCCATCGCCGAATCGGACGAGTTCCAGTCCATCGAGTTGAGATTTAAGCTCAGTTTCCCCCAGTTGAAATCTCTTGCCCCATTCTGAAACCGTCTTGGGATTTGACTCATTCCGCTCCAGGAAAAGTGCAGTTCGATTTTCTACCGGCAGGTCAGACAATTCAGACAACCATTTTGCTGCAACTTTCCATTTTCTTGGTAATTGAGTGTCAATGACCGTCCCGCCGCCCAGAGTTTCCGGTGGAGAATAAAGTCGGATGATGAGCTGGTCTCCCATGGCCACAGGAATCGGTTTCTCCAGCCGGATGAGAACTGTGGCACTTTCCCCCTGACTGATGCTTTTTTTCCTATCCGAACCGGCGATTAGAACGCGTCCCATCACTTCGTCCGTCCCCAAATGAATTCGGATTCTCTGCTCGTGTTTCAGTTTTCGTTTTGTGCTGGATGTCAGTTTAATCTCGGCTCCGAAAGATGTCAGCGGTTCCAGAAATCCGATGGAAACAATTTGCGAACCGCGCTTCAAATGGTAGCGTTCAACTCCACTTAGATTTACAGCTGACCGATCTCCCGGCTTCACCGATTTCACATCTTTCCCGTGGGATTGCAAACCTCTGATCTTGGCTTTAATACCTCCGGGTACAATCTCGATCGTATTGCCTACTTCTACCCTACCACTACTGACTGTACCGGTGACAACCGTTCCGAACCCTTTCATTGAAAAAACACGATCTACTGATTGTCGGAAAAAACCGCGATCATTGCGCTCTGACGCGGTGCCGGCGAGGTCAGTCAACACTGTCCGAAGATCATCCACACCGTCTCCGGTCTCAGCCGATGTCCTGACAATGGGAATATCATCCTGAAATGTGTCTTTCACAAAATCGCTGATCTCTTCCTCCAAAAGATCGAGCCAATCTTCACTCTCGGAAAGGTCACACTTTGTAAGAGCAACGCAGCCCAGCCGGATATTCAGGAGCCGAAGAATGTCGAGATGTTCCCGCGTCTGGGGCATGATTCCGTCATCGGTAGCGATTGTGAGCAGGGCAATGTCAACCGTGCTGACTCCCGCCACCATGTTACGGATAAATTTTTCGTGGCCGGGGACGTCGATGATCGTGATGTTGTCGGTGAGAAATGCGAAGCCGAGATCTATGGTCATTCCTCGCCGCTGCTCTTCGGGAAGACTATCGGTATCGGTGCCGGTAAGCGCCTTGACGAGAGCTGTCTTTCCGTGATCAATGTGCCCGGCGGTACCGATAACAATCTGCGACATGGTTAAGCGATTTCTACAGCGACTATTTTAATCGTCTCTGCCAGTTTTCTAGYCTGTGACGGCAAAACTGCTTTTAGATCAATGAAAAAACGGTTGCCGGAAATGTAGCCCAGAACCGAAGGAGTCTGACGACGGAAAGTRTCGGCTAATCTTGTCGGTTTTGCAGCTTTACAATTAAACTTGAGTGCGGCGCTTTCAATCTTTTCTGTTGGCAGCGTACCGCTTCCAGCCTCGACTTCGGATGGTACAACGGAAATGCCGAGTTTTCGCACAACTGATTTCGGCAAATCTTTCAAAATTCGTTCAGCTCTAGTCATGAGCGATTGACGTGATGTTTTCAACAGACGATATGTAAGATTCTGCCGCATGGCAGGCATATCCTGATAACTCCTYAGCACTTCTTCCAATAACGCTAAAGTCACCTTGTCACATCTGAGCGCTCGATAAAGTGGATTATCGTGCAGTTTTTTCACTATTCCTTTTTTCCCGCAGACAAGTCCCGCCTGAGGACCTCCGGGGAGTTTGTCGCCTGAAAAAGTTACCAGATGTGCCCCTTGCTTCAGTACCTCGCTCACCACTAGTTCACCGGGAAGATTAATCTCTTTCATGTCGAAAAGTGCGCCGCTTCCGAGATCAGCAATGAGAGGGATACGCTTCTTACGGGAGAGCTTACCAAGACTTGCAATGGCAACTTCTGCCGTAAATCCTTCAATCCKGTAGTTACTCATGTGAGCGTAAAGAATGGCGGCGGTTCTAGGCGAAATGGCATTCAGATAATCTTTTTCATGAGTGCGATTGGTGGTTCCTACCTCTTTAAGAATGGCACCGCTTTTGGCAATCACTTCCGGAATGCGGAAAGAGCCGCCGATCTCCACAAGTTGCCCGCGAGAGATAATCACTTCCTTCCCTTCCGCTACAGTGTTAAGCGCTAACAGGACAGCGGCGGCATTGTTGTTCACGGCAAGGGAAGCCTCTGAGCCGGCGAGAGCGTTTAGGAGTCCGGAAATGTGACTCAGACGTTCGCCCCTTTTACCAGAATTTAGATCAAGTTCCAAATTGGCATAGCCGGTAACTGTGCGGATTGCCTGCTCCATCATGCGAAACGAAAGCGGAGCACGTCCCAATCCCGTATGCAGTACAATGCCCGTTCCGTTGATTACCTGTCTTAAGCTCCGCTTTGCTGACTTCAGTACGTTTTGCTGGATACGCTGACTGATCTGCTCCCGGGTGCCGGGTATCTCGCTGTCAACGGCTTCTCTGCGCAAATCCGACAACTCCGAGCGAATCAATTCGGTAACATAACTTCGCGGTGCGGAAATGGAGCTCATATCCAAGTTCTCTAAGATTGAATTGACAGATGGAAGTTCACGCAGTTTCATTTATTACCTCGAGTACAAAAGGTAGAAGGGTGAGAAGTCATTTGCAAGTGAAAGAACAAATTCTTCATGAAATTTTTCTTAAGTAGAGAGCCAGTAAAAAGGCACATCCCATGAAAATGGCTACAAATGGAAATACAACTTGAACACCGTGACTTTCTGCCAGTGATCCGCCAATTCCCGCGGCAAACGATCCCAATCCGAAACTGAGAAAGAATGAAATTCCATACCCCAATCCTCGATTTTCAGATGTGGTATATTGAGCAATTAGGGAGTTACCTATAGGCTGATAAGCGAAGTGTACCAATCCGAGCAGAATTCCGAATGCCAAGAGAGACGGTCCCGAATTGAGTCCAAAAGCTATCAGCAATGGTGTGTGAATTAAGAAAATGAGCGCAAGCAGAGTAGGCCGGTTGTACTTGTCTCCTAACCTTCCGCCGATTATCTGTCCACCGATTCCTGCTAATAAAACGATGGYAGAGAACAGTCCGCCCCGAACCACCACGTCCCAGTTCTCAAGGAGTCCGGTGGCATTCATGCTAAAATGAACCGGCATAAAGGTTTTGAATCCGTAAAATGTCAATCCCACAAAAACTGCAATAAGGTAATAAACTACTAAAGGTTTAATTCTCGTAACTTCTGTTTTTAAGACGTCTTCTTCCTTTTCGCCTTCACGGGCGGGGATGAAAACCGCTGTCGCCACTGCCAGCAATAAGCAAAAGAGGCCTATCCCTGCATATGCCCAACGCCATGATCCCGCCACTGCCGCTAGGGATGCTAATAACGGTCCCGCAGCCAATCCGGCACTGCCGGCGATTCCGTGGTAACCCATGGCTCGGCTTGTCTGATGAATTCGTCGGGAGATGATGGTAAGTCCTGCGGGATGATAGATGGACGAAAAAAGTCCCAGAAAAACGAGAGCTATGGTTAGCATAGTCAAACTTGTGGAAAATGCGACAAATAGTGCTGATGCGGCGGCACCTGTTTGATAGACCAAAAGAAGTTTTCTGCCACCTACCTTTCCTTCGATCCAGCCCGCAGGAAGCGCTCCAAGTCCAAACATGAAATTAGAAAGTGTGTAAATCCAGCTCAAAGTCGCCAATGTGATAGCTTCGGCTGAAAATTCATTTTGGAGCACAATGAACAGAGCTGGGAAAAAAAGCATGCTGCTGTGGACAGCAAAATGGGAGAGCCCGGTAAGAGTGAGGACTGTTTTAGATTCCGGTGTAAACATATCTTAAAAATTAGCCAGATGTTATCTGAAGACAAAATAGGGGTAAAACTTGCATTTTACCCCTCAAAATAGAACCATAGATTAGGAACAGAAATTTACCGGCGTTCCTTGATTCGGGCAGCTCTACCTCTGAGTTTCCGAAGGTAGTAGAGTTTTGCCCTTCTCACTTTACCTCGACGTACAACATCTATGTTGGCTATGATAGGAGTATGGAGAGGGAAAATACGCTCAACTCCTACTCCGGAAGATACTTTTCGAACAGTAAAAGTGGCATTTGTTCCAGTTCCTTTCCTGGAGAGAACAACACCTTCAAATCGCTGAATGCGTTCCTTGCCACCCTCTACTACTTTCACGTTTACACCAACAGTATCGCCGGCACGAAAATCTGGGATATCGGTACGTAAATAATCTTCTGAAAATTGCTGTGGGTCCATAATTCTTACCTCAACTGGTTTGTTTTTCTTCGTATGCTTTCCAAAGGTCAGGACGACGTGATTGAGTTCTTTTTTCTCGCTCTTCCTGACGCCATTCTTCAATTTTTGCATGATGACCACTCAGGAGCACTTCAGGTACATTCATCCCTCTTACTTCCGCAGGCCTAGTATAATGTGGATGATCGAGAAGTTCGTTGGTAAAAGAGTCTCCCTGGGCAGATTCATCATCGCCTAATACTCCCGGAATCAATCGGACTACAGTATCAAGAATCACCAGCGTAGGGAGCTCGCCATTGGTCAAAACAAAGTCACCGATAGAAATCTCATCCGTTACAACTGATTCACGAATTCGCTCATCCATCCCTTTATAATGTCCTGATATGAATACCAAATCTACATTCTCTGACAGTTCCTTGGATTTCACTTGTGTGAGCTGTTCGCCTTGAGGAGTAGGAAAAATAACTCGCAAATTCCTATTGCCGGAACGGAGTTTTTCAACTCTGTCGAGTGCTTTCAAAATGGGCTCCGGCATCATGATCATTCCCGTTCCGCCGCCGAACGGATAGTCATCAATTTGCTTAAATTTCCCTTCTGAAAACTCGCGGGGATCGATCAAATGGTATGAGACCAATTCCTTTTCGGCTGCCCTACGGAGAATACTCTCACCGATAACCGCTTCCACCATTTCTGGGAAAGGTGTAATTATAAATATTTGCTTGGTTGTTTTGATTTCGTATTCCGGATTTATGATTTCGGATTTTCTTTTACTTTTTCAGGTTCTTCGACTGTCTCTTCTACCTCTTCTGAAATTGGTTCTACTTCTGTCTCGTCTTCTTCTTCTGTTTTCTCTTCCACTGTCTCTTCTGCTGCTTCCTCTACGGTTTCTGATTTTTCCGGAGCTTTAGATTTAGCCTCTGTTTTCGCTTCGGAATCTTCATCATCTGCATCTGCCACCGATTCTTCTGCTTCTATCTCAGCAACCACTTCTTCCTCAGATTCCTCTCCCTTCGCCTCAGTTTCTTCCTCAATTTCATCTGCATCTGCTACTTCTTCAGCTTCAGGTTCAGCAGGTTCCTCAATATCTTCGGCTTTTTCTTCTTTCGGTTCTTCAACTGCCTCTTCTTTRACTACTTCTGCTGCTGATTCAGATTCTTCTACTTCTTTTTCAGCTGATTCGGGCTCTTCTGTCTTTTCCTCTTCAATTTTAGAATCAGCTGTCACTTTTTCCTCAGATTCCTCTCCCTTTGCCTCAGTCTCTGCCTCTTCTTCAACTGCGTCTGCTTCTTGTTCCACTTCTGCATCTGCTACTTCTTCAACTGCTTCTTTCTCAGGTTGTTTTTCTTCAGCAGTTTCAGTCTCTACAGTTTCATCCTCAACAGCAGTTTCTTCCATATCGGTTTCTTCAGCAGTTTCTGGCTCTTCTGCAACTGCCTCCGCCGCTGGTTCTTCAACTTCTTCAGTCACTTCTTCTTTTTCTACTACGACTTCCTCTTCCTTTGCTTCTACTTCTACCTCTACTACTTCTTCTGCTACTGCCTCTTCTTCAACTGCTTCTTTCTCAGGTTGTTTTTCTTCAGCAGTTTCAGTCTCTACAGTTTCATCCTCAACAGCAGTTTC